>CAIPZZ010000216.1 GCA_903869665.1 uncultured Opitutia bacterium
CTGCCGGCGGCGAACTCGGCCACGCGACCAAGGCTGGTCTGGCCTCCGCGCCCCGCGTTCTCGGAGAGGTGCGTCTCAGCGCCCCCGCTACGCTGAAGGTTGGCGACATCATCACGGTGGACGCCGCGTTCAAAGAAGGGCAGTTCATTGACGTATCCGGCGTGACGAAGGGCAAAGGCTTCCAGGGTGTCGTCCGTCGTTTCAAGGTCGGCGGCGGTCCCGCCGCGCACGGCTCGATGTTCCATCGCCGCATCGGATCCATCGGCATGAGGCAGACGCCTGGCCGCTCCTGGAAAAACCAGTCAATGCCCGGCCATATGGGCTCCCTCAGCAGCACGGTGCAAAACCTGCGCGTGGTGAAAATCATCGCGGACAAGAATCTGCTCCTCATCAAGGGCGCGGTCCCGGGCGCGAACGGCGACGATCTTGTTGTCCGCACCGCCATCAAGGGCCAGCCCAAGGCTCCTGTCGCCACGCCGTCCAAGGCCGCCGCGAAAGCCGCCGCCAAGCCCGCTGCCGCCCCGGCCGCGAAAAAATAACCTCTGCCAAACTTTGCCATGAAACTCACCGTTTTCAGCCCAGACGGCACGACCAGCAGCGAACAGGAGTTCGCTGGCCTGCCCGTGTTCGAGGGCGACAAGGGCCGTCAGGCTCTCAAGGAAGTCATCGTCGCCATCCAGGCCAACAACCGTCAGGGCACGCGCTCGACCAAGACCCGCGGCGAGGTTCGCGGCGGTGGCAAGAAGCCTTGGAACCAGAAGGGTTCCGGTCGCGCCCGCGCCGGCTCGTCACGCTCGCCCCTATGGAGCGGCGGTGGTGTCGTATTCGGCCCGAAGCCGCGCGACTTTTCCAAGAAAATTAACGGCAAGGTGAAACAGCTCGCCTTCAGCCGCGCGCTGTTCGACCGGGCCAGCGCCGGCGAGATCGCCGTCATCGAGAAGTTCGAATTTGCGCAGCCCAAGAGCAAGCTCGCCAACACCGTCGTCGGCCGTGTCGCCCCTGAGGGCAAGGTGCTGTTGGTGGACGCCCCTTTCGCCGCCACCGCCAGCCGCGCGATCCGCAACCTCGCCCGCGTCTCCTTTCAGGCCGCCGCGAAACTCAACGCGCTTGATCTCGCGCAATACAAGAAAATCATCGTCAGCGCCAAGGCGCTCGATGCCATCCTCGCCCGCGTCAACGGAGGGAAAAACTGATGCACGCCGTCCATACTCTCAAGCTCGTCCGTCTCACCGAGAAGGCCACCAAGCTCTCCAGCGAGCTCGGCCAATACACCTTTGAGGTCGCGCGCGACGCCAACAAGCACCAGATCGCAGCCGCCGTTGCCGAGACCTTCAAGGTCACCGTCCGCCGCGTCAACACTATGAACTGCGCCGGCAAAAACAAAAAAAGCCGCCAAGGCCGCCCGAGTATGACCTCGGAGTATAAGAAAGCCGTCGTCACCCTCAAAGCCGGCGACAAGATTGAGCTCGTCTGAGCGCGCCCGAACCACCGAGAAATTCACCATGGCCATCCACTCTTTTCGCCCGCTCACGCCCTCGTTGCGCTTCACCCAGCTCAACCGCGACGAGACGCTTACTAAGGGCAAACGCCCTGAGCGTGCGCTCCTCGAGTCACAGTCCAAGTCCGGCGGCCGCAACGTCTATGGCCGCCTCACGTCGCGCCACCGCGGCGGTGGCCACAAGCGCAACTACCGGATGGTTGATTTCAAGCGCGCGGTGCTCGACCTGCCCGCTAAGGTTCAGGCGCTCGAATACGACCCCAACCGCACCGCCAACCTCGCGCTCATCGCCTACACCAACGGCGTCAAGAACTACATCCTCGCCCCGAAGGGCCTTAAGGTTGGCGACACCATCGTCGCCTCTGACAAGGCCACGACGAACGATTTCAACGTCGGCAATAATTTCCCCCTCGCCATCATCCCGCCCTCGACCCGTCTGCATTGTGTCGAGCTGGTCCCCGGTCGCGGCGCGCAGATTGCGCGTTCCGCCGGCGCGGGCTTGGAGCTGGTCGCGGTCGAAGACAATCAGGCCACGCTAAAGATGCCCTCCGGCGAGCTTCGGCGCGTCAATGCCCGCTGCCGCGCCACCATTGGCGAGGTCGGCAACGGCGACCACAATCAACAGTCGCTCGGCAAGGCCGGCCGCAAACGCTGGCTCGGCATTCGTCCGACCGTCCGCGGCATGGCGATGAACCCCGTGGACCACCCCAACGGTGGCGGTCAGGGCAAGTCCAAGGGCGGCGGCGGCCGGCAACATCTCGTTTCGCCGTGGGGTCAGCTCGCCAAGGGCTTTGTCACCCGTCGTCGCAGCAAGCCGTCCAACGCGCAGATCCTCGTCCACCATAACGGACGCAAACCGCGCGGCAAAAAGTAACCCCGCCTCTCCCGCACCATGGCACGTTCCATCAAAAAAGGCTTCTTCGTTGACTACCACCTGCTCGAAAAAATCGAGAAGGCGGTCAAGTCCGGCGCGAAAAAACCCATCCAGACCTGGTCCCGCCGCTCGACCATCACGCCCGACTTCATCGGCCATACGTTCAGCGTCCATAACGGCAAGGCCTTCATCCCCGTCTATATCACCGAGAACATGGTCGGTCATAAGCTCGGCGAGTTCTCGCCGACCCGCGTGTTCAAGGCCCATGGTGGCATGACCCGCAAGGAAATCTGAGTTTTCGCCTGCCTGTCCCCTCCCGATGTCTCTTCGCCTCCTCCTCGCCCTCCTCGTGCTCGCCGTCCCCGGCGCGGCACGTGCCGCTGGCACCCGCTCGGTCGGTCCGGCGGCGGTCGTGGGCGTGCGGGCGACCCGTGTTGCCGACCTTGTGTTGCTCGACGCGGGCTTCGACGCCGGACTGCGGCAGGGCATGGTCTGCCGCGTTACCCGCGGTGACGCTGATATCGCCGAGGTTCTACTCGTCGAGTTACGGGATCATCTCAGCGCCGCACTTATTCTCAGCCTTTCGCCGACGCAGGCCATCCGCACTGGCGATCTCGTCGCCGTCAAAACCTTCAAGACCTAAGCACCAACAACCGCCAAAGGGCAGGGCGCGTCTCGCGCCGCTGTCGCCGGGCCTCGCGGCCCGGAATCCCACCACCAACATGGAAGTCCAAGCTCTCACCCGCCACGCGCGCATGTCTCCGAAAAAGATGCGCGAAGTGTCCCGCCTCATCCAGGGGCGCAAGGCCGCCGCTGCGGCCGACTGCCTCGCGCTCATCCCGCGCAAGTCCGCCCGCCTCATCGCCAAGACGCTCAAGAGCGCCATCGCCAACGCCGAGAACAACAACAACCTCTCCGCCGACGATCTCACCGTGAAGCTCGCTATCATCGAGAACGGCCCCGTGCTCAAGCGCTTCAAGGCCGGAGCCAAGGGCTCCGCCAAGCCGCGCGTCAAACGCATGGCCCACATCCGCATCGTCCTGTCGGACGGCAAGAACAACTGAGGAACTTACCATGGGCCAAAAGACCAATCCGATCGGGTTCCGCCTCGCCGTCCGCCGCAACTGGCAGTCGCGATGGTTCGCGAGCAAAAAAGATTTCCCCAAGCTCCTCGCCGAGGATCAGCTCATCCGGACGAAGCTGATGGAGAAGCTCAAGCAGGCGAGTGTGCCGCGTATTTTCATCGAGCGCGCCTCGAACCGCGTGCGCGTCAAGATCTACACGGCCCGGCCCGGCGTCGTCATCGGCCGCAAAGGCTCGGAGATTGACAACATCAAGGCCGACATCGCCAAGCTCACCGGCAAGGAGGTGCTGCTCGACATCCAAGAGGTCAAGAAACCCGAGATCGAGGCTCAGCTCGTCGCGGAGAACGTCGCCCTGCAGCTTGAGCGTCGCGTCGCCTTCCGCCGCGCCATCAAGAAAGCGGTTGAGATGGCCATGGCGCTTGGCGCCGAGGGCATCCGGATCCAGTGCTCCGGCCGCCTCGGCGGCGCGGATATCGCCCGTCGCGAGTGGCAGCGCAAAGGCCGCGTGCCGCTGCACACCCTCCGCGAGAACATTGATTACGGCTTTTTCGAGGCCCATACCCTTTACGGCAAGATCGGCGTCAAGTGCTGGATCTGCAAAAAGGACGAGGCCGCCGCCTGAACCTATTAATATCCGCTTCCCATGGCTCTCGCACCCGCACGCACCAAATACCGCAAGTCCCAAAAGGGCTCGATGGCCGGCAATGCCAAACGCGGCCACACGCTCTCCTTCGGCGAGTTCGGCCTGCAATCGCTTAGCCGCGGCCCGATGACCGGCCAGCAGATCGAGGCCGCGCGCATCACCATCTCCCGCCATCTTAAACGCAAGGGGAAGCTGTGGATCCGTGTCTTCCCCCATAAGCCGGTCACCAAAAAGCCCGCCGAGACGCGCATGGGCTCGGGCAAAGGCCCGGTTGAGTATTATGTCGCCATCGTCAAACCTGGCGCCATCCTTTACGAGCTCGCTGGCGTTCCTGCCAGCGTGGCCAAGGAGGCATTCCGCCTCGCTGACGCCAAGCTCCCTTTCCGCTGCCGCTTTATCGCCCGCGAGGGCGCGGCCGTCTGATCACGCCATCTTCCCGCCATGACCGCCAAGGAAATTAGAGAACTCTCTCCCGCCGAAATCGGCACCAAGCTTCGCGAGACCCGCGCCGAGCTCCTCTTGCTTCGCCTAAAGAAGAACACCGGCCAGCTGGAGAAGCCGCACACGCTTCGCGCTCTCCGCAAGGACGTTGCCCGTCTCCTCACTGTCCAGACCGCGAAGCTTAAGGCCGCGCCTGCTGCCACCCGCTGAACCCGCCCATGTCCTCCCCCGCCACCGCTTCCGCCCGCAACCCGCGCAAAACCGTCTCCGGCCTTGTCTCCAGCCGCTCTGGCGACAAGTCCGTGAAGGTGGTTATCCCCTTCAAAACGCCGCACCCGCTCTACCACAAGGTCGTCAACCGGCAGACCGTTCTCCATGCTCACGACGAGAAGAACGAGACCAAAGTCGGTGACAAGGTCGAGCTCATGGAAACCCGTCCGCTCTCACGTCTCAAGCGCTGGCGCGTAGTCCGTGTCATCGTGAAGGCCGTCACCACCGACGCCGTCGCCGTCAGTGAGGCCGATGTCGCTGCGGCCGTTCCCACCAAGACCACCAAGGTCCACGATAACGCCGCGCCCACCTCGGCCTCCTGAGCTTCCGTCGTCTGACCCCGCCCCAAGCGACCGGTTCGACGTTTTCCTCCTCCATCTTTTTTAAATTCCTCCGAGGCCCGCCATGATCCAACTCCGCTCCATCCTCGACGTCGCCGACAACACCGGCGCCCGCCGCGCCGCGATGATCTCCAAGAAAGGCCAGAACACCGACACCGCCGCCGTCGGTGACATCGTCACTGTCCACATCAAGGACAGCGCGACCGACGCCACCGTGAAGAAGGGTGAGGTGCACAAGGCCGTCGTAGTCCGCACCCGCCATCCGGTCCGCCGCTCCGACGGCAGCTACTTGCGTTTCGACAGCAACGCCATTGTCATCATTGACGCCAGCAACAATCCCAAGGGCACCCGTATCTTCGGCCCTGTCGCTCGCGAGCTGCGTGCGAAGAATTTCATGAAGATCATCTCCCTCGCCCCCGAGGTCCTCTGAGCACTGTTTCCGCCATGCAAAAGTTTCACGTCAAACGCGGCGACCAGGTCGTCGTCATCGCCGGCTCCCACAAGGGCAAGGTCGGGAAGATCCTTGAGATCCTCGGCCCGAAAGGTCGCGCCCGTGTCGAGGGCGTCGCCATGGTCAAACGCCATAAGAAAGCCCAGAAAGAAGAGAAGGGCGGCATCGTCGAGAGCGAGGGCTCCGTTCATCTCTCTAACCTCATGCTTCGTGCCACCTACGACGCCAGCAAGCGCAAGAAAATTTCCGCTGCGCCTGCCGCCTGATTGCACGCTTGCCAAACCCGCCCGCCGTCTGTTTCGCTGAACCTTTTCCCTCCCGCGCCTCGCCCATGAGCAGCCACCCACCCGTCCTCCAAAAATTTTACACCGAGCAGGTTGTCCCCGCGCTCGTGTCGGCCCGTGGCTACAAGAACCGCCACGAGGTTCCCCGCATCGTCAAGGTCACCCTTAACACGGGTATTGACGCCGAGGCCGACAAAAACCAGATCGCCGACGCCGCCCGCGACCTCGGCCTGATCGCCGGCCAGAAGCCCGTCCTCACCAAAACCAGGAAGGCCATCTCCAACTTCAAGCTCAAGCCGGGTCAGGTCGTTGGCGCGCATGTCACCCTCCGCGGCGACGCGATGTGGGAGTTCCTCTACCGGCTGCTCGCCGTCGCGCTGCCCACCATCCGCGACTTCCGCGGCGTCCCCTCCAAGCTCGACGGACAGGGCAACTACAATCTCGGCGTCGCTGATTTCACCATCTTCCCCGAGATCACCGTGGAAAACGTCAAAAAAACCATGGGCCTCGACATCGCCATCAGCACCACCGCCGCGACCGACGACGAGGGCCGCGAGCTGCTTAAGCTCCTCGGCATGCCCTTCCGCCGCACCGAGCCGCAGCCTGCGCAGCAGAAACCCGCCGCCTGACACCTTCGCCGCCATGCCTAAGACCTCCGCCATTGATAAAAACGAAAAGCGCAAGAAACTTGTCGCCAAGTTCGCGCCCATCCGCGCCGAGCTAAAGGCCATTCTCGCCAATCCCGCCACTACCGACGAGCAGTTCTTCGCGGCGCAGAAAAAGCTCCAAAAGCTCCCGAAAAATTCCGCCGCCGAGCGCGTCCGTAACCGCTGTTCCCTCAGCGGCCGCCCCCGCGGTTTTATTGGCCACTTCGGCGTATCCCGTCTCACCTTCCGCGAGCTCGCGCTCTCCGGCAAGATCCCCGGTGTGACCAAATCCTCCTGGTAATTTCAACCATCGGCCTGCGGGAGTCGGATATGACCCGCCGGCCCGCAACCCGCATCCAACCATGACCGATCCTGTCAGCGACTTCCTCACCCGCCTCCGCAACGCCTCCAAGGCCGGCCAGGCCGAGTGTGTTTCCCCGCACTCCCGTCTCAAACAGAGCCTCGCCGCCATCCTTAAGGCCGAGGGCTACATCACCGACTACCGCGACGCTGCCGACGCGCTGGGCCACAAGACCCTCGTCGTGAAGCTTAAGTATGTGGACGGCACTCCCGCCCTCACCCGCGTCAACCGTGTCTCCACGCCCGGCCGCCGCCTGTATTACCGCTACACCGAGATCCCGCGCGTCCTCAACGGCCTCGGCATCGCCATCCTCTCCACCTCCAAGGGCCTCCTGAAGGATCAGGACTGCCGCCGCCAGAAAGTTGGCGGGGAGCTGCTCTGCAACGTCTGGTAACATTCACCATCATGAGCCGCATCGGCAAACAACCCGTTCCCATCCCCGACAAGGTCAAGGTGGATATCAAGGACACCACCGTCTCCGTCGAGGGGCCCAAGGGCAAGGTCTCCAAGACCTTCGCGCCGGTCGTGAGCATCACGCAGGCCGGCAAAACCATCACCGTCGCGCCGACCGCCGACACCAGCCGTTTCGCCAAGGCGATGTATGGCACCGCGCGCTCCATCATCGCCGGCATGGTCAAGGGCGTGTCCGAGGGTTACAAAAAGGAGCTCGAGATTCAGGGCGTCGGCTTCAAGGCCAACCTCAAGGGCGACAAGCTTGACCTCGCGCTCGGCTACTCGCACCCGATCCTCTTCGATGTTCCCGCCGGCATCAAGATCACCGTCGTGGACGGCACCAAGCTCGCCATCGAGGGTGCCGACAAGCAGCTCGTCGGCCAGGTCACCGCTGAGATCCGCGCTTACTACCCGCCCGAGCCTTACAAGGGCAAGGGTGTCCGCATCGTCGGCGAGCACGCCGAGCGCGTCCGCCGCAAGGAAGGCAAGACCGTCGCCTGAGCGGCCTTTCCCCTCTTTTCTTCTCCTCCTCTTACCATCCGGGACTCCTCCCATGAATACCATTTACAAGGCCGCCCTGCGCCAAAAACGCCGTTGGCGCATCCGCAAGAAAGTCAACGGCACTGCCGTCCGCCCGCGCCTCGCCGTCACTTTCACCGCCAAGCATATCTACGCGCAGGCGATCAACGACGACACCGGCACGACGGTCGCCTTCCTCGGCACGCTCGACCCCGAGCTCCGCAAGCAGAAGCTCGCCGCCAACCTCGCCGGGGCCAAGGCCCTCGGCGTCGCCTTCGCCGCCAAGGCCAAGGCCGCCGGCCTCGGTTCCGTCGTGTTCGACCGCACCGGTGCCCGCTATCATGGCAAGGTCAAAGTCTTCGCCGACGCTGCCCGTGAGGGCGGCCTTCAATTCTAAAACCGCATGAGCACCGAATCCACCGCCGCAGCCATCGCTGCCGAGACCGCCGCGCCCGTCGTTGCGACGCCCGCCCCCGTTTCCCCCCCGTCTGCCCCCCTGTCCGACCGTCCGTCTGACCGTCACTCGCGCGGCCCTCGCCGTGACGACCGTGGCCGCGGCCCCCGCCGCGACAACAAGCCCGGCGCGGGCGAAGGCTCCGGCCTCACCGAGAAGCTCGTCTTCATCAACCGCTGCGCCAAGGTCGTGAAGGGCGGCCGCCGTTTCAGCTTTGCCGCGCTCGTCGTCGTCGGCGACCAGAAGGGCAACATCGGCGTCGGCATCGGCAAGGCCAACGAGGTTCCCGAAGCCTCGAAGAAGGGTGTCGCCAACGCCCAAAAGCGCATGATCCACATCAAGCTTAAGGGTGACACCATCCCGCACGACGTGTTCGGCGAATACGACGGGGGGAAGGTGCTCCTCAAGCCCGCCTCGCCTGGCACCGGCCTCATCGCCGGCGGTGCCGTCCGCGCCGTCCTCGAGGCCGCCGGCGTGAAAAACGTCCTCACTAAGTCCATGGGCTCCAGCAACCACATCGCCGTTGTCCAGGCCACCGTCGCCGCGCTTCGTCAGCTCCGCCACGCCGCCGATTACACCGCCATCCGCCGGGCCTCCTGATTTTATCACCCATCCGAGTCCGCCGCCGCCCACCTGCGGTGCGGGCGCATTAAGGAACCATTATGAAACTCCACGAACTCCAGAACGTCCCCGGTGCCGTCCACCGCCGCAAACGCGTCGGTTGCGGCGAGGGCGGCGGCCACGGCAAGACCAGCGGCCGCGGCGGCAAGGGCCAGACCGCCCGCTCCGGCGGCAGCATCCGCCCCGGCTTTGAGGGCGGCCAGATGCCCCTTTATCGCAAGCTCCCGCACCGCGGTTTTAACAACTACGAGTTCCGCACCGAGATCGCCATCGTCAACGTCGGTGATCTCGCCCGTCTCGACGCCGCCGTCACCGAGGTCAACGCCGTCGCGCTGGCCGCCGCCGGCCTGATCCGTAGCGGCGAGAAGGTTGTCAAGGTTCTTGGCGACGGCGAGTTGTCCCGTGCGCTCAAAGTCACCGCCGCCCGGTTCTCCGCCTCCGCCAAGGAGAAGATCGAGAAGGCCGGGGGCTCTGCCATCGTGGGCTGAGCGTTTTTTTTGCCGCCGTGTTTTCCGCCTTCCTTAACGCCCTGAAAATCCCCGAGCTGCGCTCGCGGATCCTTTATACGCTCGCGCTGCTTTTCATCGCGCGGGTGGGCGCGATCATCCCGCTGCCGGGTCTCAACGCGCCTGGCTTGCAGAATTTTCTCAAGGATCATGCGGGTGGCTCGGGAGGCCTGCTCGATCTCTACAGCACGTTCACGGGCGGCGCGCTCACCCATGGAGCGGTCTGCGCGCTCGGCATCATGCCTTTCATCAGCGCGCAGATTATCTTTCAGCTCATGACCGCCGCGCTGCCCAGCCTCAGCCGCCTCGCGCAGGAGGGCGACGTCGGTCGTCAGAAGCTATCCCAATACACCCGTTACGCCACCGTGCTGATCTGTGTCGTGCAGGGCGCGATGATCATTTTCGCGCTGTTGGGCAATAAGCTCCCCGGCCTGCCGGATTACGATGCTGCTAGATATGGCCCGATGGTGCTTTCAGGTCAGAGCCACGGGTGGTTTTTGTTCAACTCGGTGCTGATCCTGACAGCCGGCACGTTGTTACTCATGTGGCTTGGCGAGCAGATCACTCAGCGTGGTATCGGCAACGGCGTGTCATTGCTCATCACGGTCGGTATCCTTTCGCGCATCCCCTCGGCGGCCAGCGAGGCCTATGTTTACTTTTTTGGCTCCACGGTCGGAACCAACGCAACAAAGCACGGCCTCCCGGCGGCGGTGCTGATGGGTGGGCTGTTTATCGCCGTGACGGTCGGCGTCATCCTCGTTGTGCAAGGCCAGCGAAAGATTCCCGTGCAATACGCCAAGCGCGTTGTCGGCAACAAGGTCATGGGTGGACAGAGCTCGTTCCTCCCGCTCAAGGTCAACTACTCCGGCGTCATGCCCGTCATCTTCGCCAGCTCGCTGCTGCTTGTCGCCTCTTCGCTCACCGGCTGGCTCGGCACGTTGATCAAGCCGCTGGGTTTTCTGGCCGACTTTGGAAACAACTTGGCGCGTGGAAGCATGGCCTACTACGTCATGGACGCGCTGATGATTTTGTTTTTCAGCTATTTTTGGGTGTCGGTTATGTTCAAGCCCATCCAGATCGCGGACGACCTGAAGAAATATGGTGGCTATGTCCCCGGGGTGCGCCCCGGCGAGCCGACGGCCAAATTTCTGGATTTCGTGATGACACGTCTCACGTTGGCCGGCGCAATTTTTCTCACCGTCATTGCGGTCATGCCCGACTTTATTTACCGGCAGCTTGGCCTCAACTACAACGTCACCCAATTCTTCGGCGGCACGAGCATGCTTATTACGGTTGGCGTCATCCTCGACACGATGAAGCAGGTCGAGACGTTTCTGCTCCAGCGCCACTACGACGGTTTCCTCAAAAAAGGCCGCATTCGCGCCCGTAGCGCCACACCGCAGGGCATGACCGGCGAGGCGTTGGGCAACGAGGCGCTCGCGAAAATTCTTGTTCCCGTGGCGCTGCTGCTGGTTGTCGGCCTCCTCGCCTGGCTTATCCAGTGGCTGCGCACACGCTCGTAATTCGCGCTTTACATGGCCGCCGGTGTCTGCACTTTCTCACCTCTTTGCCCGCTTCGGCCCGCCGGCCAGGATCAAGCTCCTTATGCTTGGTTCACCGTCGTCTGACTCTGGAGCGCTGGCCGTCCAGCTTCGTTCTTTGAATCTTGAGCACGTCTCTCCCGCCGCTCCTCCTGCGGCGGAGATTTCGCGCCGCCCGGCCACCGCTGCGGCGACCGAAGCCGCTGCCGTCGCGCGTTTGCGCCGGTGGTTCTTCGCGCGTAAACCTGATGCGGGATTTGTCCTCACGGACTTCCCGGCTACGCTGCTCCAAGCCTTGGTGCTCGACGAATGGCTCGATACCCGCGGCGAGACGCTCACCGGCGTCTTTGCCACTGCTGGTGCCGACCCATCCATCGTCGGGCATTATCACACACTCGGCCTCATACTTGAGGACCGAGACCTCGCCGCATGAGTGCCGCCATCCCGATCAAGGACAAGGCCGGCATCGCCAAAATGCGTGAGGCGTGCGCCGCCGCCGCCACAGTGCTGGCCCGGCTCGGACCGCTGGTGCGGCCCGGCGTCACGACGCAGGACTTGGAAGAGGCCGGTCGCGAGATCATCGCGGCCGTCGGCGCCCGCAGCGCTTGTTATGGCTACCAGCACGGTTCGCGCCGCTATCCGGCGCACACCTGCATCTCGGTTAACGAAGAGGTCGTTCACGGTATCCCGTCCTTACGACGGGTCCTGCGCGACGGCGACATCGTCTCCCTGGATATCGTCGTCGAGCTTAATGGCTGGATCGGCGACAACGCCGCCACGTTTCCCGTCGGCCCCGTTCCCCCCGCCGTCGCCAAGCTCCTTCGCGTTACCCGTGAGGCGTTGGACATCGGCATCCGCCAGGCGCAAGTCGGGCAGCGTATCGGAGACATCTCGGCCGCCATCCAGCAGTTCGTCGAGAAAAACGGCTTCAGTGTGGTTCGCGAGATGGTCGGCCACGGGGTCGGACGCTCAATGCACGAGCCGCCTGAAATCCCGAACTTTGGCAAACGTGGCGCCGGCGCAAAAATTGCCCCCGGCATGACGTTCGCCATCGAGCCAATGGTCAACCTCGGCGGCCACGCCACCAAGACGCTCGCCGACGGCTGGACTCACGTTACATCCGATGGCTCGCCCTCCGCGCACTTCGAGCACACGGTGCTCACGACCGAGCGCGGTCCAGAAATCCTCACGATTCCGCACTAACATTCCATCACCGCATCACCCGGCTGTCGGTGAATCGATTACTTCTCTCATTTTCCTTATTCCTAGTCTTAAATCTTCAATCTCTAATCCCTGACCAACCATGCCACGCCTCCTCGGTGTTGAAATCCCCGCGAAGAAGAAAGTCGCGTTCTCCCTCCGTTACATCTACGGCATCGGCCCGCAACGCGCGGACCAAGTCGTCGCCGAGGCTGGCCTCGACGCGAACATGCGCGCCCAAGACCTGACCGAGGAGCAGCTCAACAAGATCCTCCATATCATCACGGAGCACAAGTGGGTCGTCGAGGGTGACCTCCGCCGCGAGATCGCGGGCAACCTCAAGCGCCTCCAGGCCATCAACTGTTACCGTGGCGTCCGCCACCGCAAGAGCCTGCCCGTCCGCGGGCAGCGCACCAGCACCAACGCCCGCACCCGCAAAGGCCCGCGCCGCACCGTCGGCGTCTCCAAAGCCGCCGAGTGAGCCGCCCCTAACCGAAACCTTAACCTCCGAACCTCTCCGACATGGCCGAAGACAAGTCCGCTCCCAAAAAAGACAAGCCCACCGCGTCCACCGCGAAGGGCAAACCCGCCGACGCCGCGCCCAAAGCCGCGCCAGCCGAAGCCTCCGCCGAGAAAAAGCCGAAGGCCGCCAAGCCTGCCGACGGCGCCGCGCCGGCGGCGGCTCCAGCCGGCGGTGCTCCTGCCGCCCCCGCGAAGCCCGTCGAGCTCGTCGGTGGCGTGGCCAAGCAGCCCACCGCTGAGGACCTTCTCAAGGAGGAACTCGGTGAGATCAAGATTCGCCGCGCCAAGGGCTCGAAGAACGTCACCAGCGGTATCGCCCACGTCCTCGCTTCGTTCAACAACACCTTCGTCTCCATCACCGACCAGAAGGGCGCAGTCATCGCCACTTCCAGCGCCGGTAAGTGCAACTTCAAGGGCTCGCGCAAGTCCACTGCCTACGCCGCCCAGGTCGTCGCGCAGGACGCAGCCCGCAACGCCATGTCGCACGGCCTCCGGGACATCGTCATCCGCGTTTCCGGCCCCGGCCTCGGCCGCGACAGCGCCATCCGCGCCCTCCAGGCCATCGGCTTGGAGATCACGTCCATCATTGATGTGACGCCCATCCCCCACAACGGCTGCCGCCCCCGCAAACGCCGCCGCGTTTGAGCGCGCTCCGCCCGGTTCCCACTTTTCAAATTCAAATTTAATTTCTTCACATGGCTCGTTACATCGGCCCCACCACCCGCATCAGCCGCCGCTTTGGCCAATTCATTCTCGGCTCCGGCAAGGCTTTCGAGCGCCGCAACTTTCCGCCCGGCGTCCACGGCCCCAAGTCCCGCCAGAAGCACTCCGAATACGCCGTCGGCCTGCGTGAGAAGCAGAAGCTCCGCGCTATCTACGGCGTGCTCGAGCGCCAGTTTCGCCGCATCTTCGGCATCGCCAAGCGCGAGCGCGGCGTCACCGGCGAGCGCTTCCTCCAGCTGCTGGAGACGCGTCTCGACAGCGTGATCTACCTCCTGGGTTTCACCCGCACCCGCGCCGCCGCACGGCAGTTTGTCAACCACGGCCACATCCGCGTCAACGGCCACAAGGTGGACATCGCCAGCTATAATGTCCGCCCTGGTGACGAGATTGAGATCCGCGACCGCCCCGCCGCCCGCCAGCTCGCCACCCGAGGGCTCGAGGAAAATCGCGCCCGCGCCGTCCCCGGCTGGCTCTCCCTTAACGCTGAGCAGTTCAAGGCCGCTGTCGTCCGCCTGCCCACCCGCGAGGAGATGGCCCCCGAAGTCAACGAGCAGCTCATCGTTGAGTTCTACTCCCGCTTCTGAGCCCGCTTCGCGCGAGCTTCGCCCTGCACTTCCACTTTTCAACACCGCCCTCACCGCCATGTCCAAACGCCTCGGAAAATTCGAACTCCCGTCCAAGCTCACCAAGGTCGAGGAAGGCTCCACGCCGACCTACGCCAAGTTCATCGCCGAGCCCTTCGAGGCCGGCTTCGGCCACACCATCGGCAACTCCCTCCGCCGCGTCCTCCTCGGTTCCATTGAGGGCAGCGCCATTTCCTCGATCAAGATCGAGGGCGTGCAGCATGAGTTCCAGAGCATCGAGGGCGTCGCCGAGGACGTCACCGACATCGTCCTCAACCTGAAAAAAGTCCTCCTCGTTTCCCAGAAGCGCGAGCCGATCACCCTCTCCATCAAGGCTGGCAAGACCGGTAAGGTCACCGCCGCCGACCTTCAGGCCGATAGCAACATCACCGTCGTCAACCCTGATCAGGTCATCTGCACCCTGACTGGCAAGCGCGGCTTTGAGGCCGAGGTCGAGATCAAGACCGGCCGCGGCTACTGCCCCGGCGACGAGAACAAGAAGGAGGGTCAGGCCATCGGTGTCATCCCCGTGGACTCGCTCTTCTCTCCCGTGAAGCTCGTCAAGTATTCCGTCGAGGCCACCCGTGTCGGTCAGATCACCGACTACGACAAGCTCATCCTCGAGATCTGGACCGACGGCCGCATCACGCCCGACGACGCCCTCAAGCAGTGCTCCTCCATCCTCAAGCACCACCTTGATGTCTTTGACCGCGCCAGCGCCGAGCAGTTCGAATTCGACAGCAAGCAGAACGAGGTTTCCGAGGAGCAGAACAAGCTCCGCAAGCTCCTCAACATGTCGGTCAACGAGATCGAGCTCTCGGTCCGCGCCGCCAACTGTCTCAACAACGCCAACATCACCACCGTCGGCGAGCTCGCCATGAAGACCGAGCAGGAGATGCTCAAATACCGCAACTTCGGCAAAAAGTCTCTCAACGAGATCAAGGAGAAGCTCGAGGGTCTCGGCCTTTCCCTCGGCATGAAGTTCGACGAGCGCCTCCTCGACACCGTCGTTAAGAAGGAAGCCTGAGCGGAACCAGTGAGCATCGGTTAGCGGAGGGTAAGCTTAGGCTCCCTTGCGCGACTCGGCTCCCTGCATCTGCTCGCTATCCGCTACTCACCACTCGCTACTAACCTTGGCCTCGCGCCGTCCGCTGCCGCCCAACGCTGCGACCGGAATGCCGATCGGGGTCCGCTCTAACACAAAACCACCATGCGTCACGGAAAACACCACGCCTCCCTCGGCGTCACCAAGGAGCACCGCAGCGCGATGCTCTCCAACCTCGCGGCCTCGCTCATCACGCACGGCCGCATCGAGACCACGCTCACGAAGGCTAAGGCCCTCCGGCCCTTCATTGAGAAAGTCATCACCAAGGCCAAGAAAGCCGCCGCTCTCCCCAAGGTGAATGGCAAGCTCTCCGCCAGTGCCATCCATCTCCGCCGTCTCGCCATCCGGGACGTGCGCGATGAGACCGCGCTCACCCTCCTCTTCAACGAGAAGCAGGCTGAGTTCGCCGGTCGTCCCGGTGGCTACACCCGCATCTACAAGCTCGGGCCCCGCCGCATCGGCGACGCCGCCGAGATGGCCCTCATTGAGTTCGTGAAGGCCGACGATCAGGGCTACAAAAAGTCCAAGGGCCGCAAAACCGCCAAGGCTAAGAAGGCCAAGGATGCCGCTCCGGCCGAAGTTGCGCCTGCGACGGACACCCCTGCCGCCGAGACGAAGGCCTGATCGTCTTTCAGTTCATTTTTTCACCGCGCCGGGAAGCAATTCCCGGCGCGTTTTATTTTACAAGCAGGGAGAGCTCGGGACGAGGGGGCACGCGGAAGTGCGGCGGGAGCAGTGACGCCGGTTATGGCTTTCAGCTCCGGCGAATTCAGTTTCCGCGCCTTGTCCACAAGCGGAGGGAGGCGAGTAGAAAATCCTCCAGCGCTGCGGACTCGTTTAGATTGAGGCGGAGCAGCGCGGCATCGTGCTCCAGCGTGCCGATGGCCGCGATGAAGCCGCGGCGGGTGTCGGTTGCGGTGCGCTCGTC
>CAIPZZ010000217.1 GCA_903869665.1 uncultured Opitutia bacterium
CCACGCAGCCCTGGACGGCAAAGATCTGGGAACGTCTGCGCGGAGCGGGCAAGATGACCAAGGCGCACGCGGGCGAGTTCGGCGGGGCGGAGCGGGTGCGCGAGGCCATTGAGGTGTTGGGCGTGACGCGCGTGCAACATGGGGTGCGCGCCATTGAGGACCCGGTTGTCGTGCGGCTGGCGGCGGAGCGTGGGGTGACCTTTGACGTGTGCCCGATCAGCAACGTGGGCCTGCAAGTTGTGCCCACGATGGCTGCGCACCCGTTGCGTCGGCTCATGGCGGCAGGCGTCCGCTGCACGGTGAGCACCGACGACCCGCTCTGTTTCGCCAACACCCTGACCGACGAATACGCCGCGCTGGCGGCGGAGGCGGGCTTCACGCGCGCCGAGCTGGCGCAGGTGGCGGGCAATGGCTGGCGCGTGGCTGATGTGCCGACGGAGACGCGGGCGCGGATGCTGGCGGAGATTGAGCGCGTGCTGGCGGTGGGGTGAGGAGGCGGGCCGGATTCGGATTTTAACGCAAAGGCGTGAAGAGGCGAGGAGCGGAGAAAGGGGAGGGGAGAGTTGATGGGTGAGGAATGACGGCCTCGCTGGCCGTGCTAACGAACAGAATTCCCGCTTCTCCCGAAGCGGGCTACGCAGACAGGCGGAATTTTGACGAACGAGCTCTGGGCGATCCCGCTCCTCACGGAGCGGGCTACGAGGCAGAATGGCTCAGGCCGCGCGGTAGAGCGAGGCGGTCACGTCGGGCTTGGCGCGTTTTTTCACGCCGCTGCCCTTGTTGGCGGCGAGGTGCTCGAGGATTTTGAAAACGGTCTCGGCCTTGTCGGGTGCGCCGATGGTGGCGGCGAGCTGTTCGGCGGTGAACGATTTGCCGGGCGCGGCCTGCAGCGCGGCGGTGATTTTTTGTTTCAGCACGATAACGCCGCCGGCGGCCTTCTTGCCGGCCTCGACGCCGGGCTGGTGGTAGGCGTTGATGCCGACGAGCGAGGCGTAGAGGCCCACGGTGCGCTCGTAGAGGGCGATGAGCATGCCGAGGGAGCGCGGCGACACGTCGGGCAGAGTGAGCGTGATGGAGTGGCGATCTTTCTCACTAAGCGCGTCGCGCGTGCCGAGGTAGAAGCCTTGCAGAAAATCGCCGCTGGTGATGCCGGGCTCGACCTCTAGCGAGGTCTTGGCGTCGCGGTCCTTGAGCACCTCGATGAAGGTGATGAAGAAATTGTTCACGCCCTCGCGGAGCTGCTGGACGTAGGCGTGCTGGTCGGTCGAGCCTTTGTTGCCATAGACGGCGATGCCTTGGTTGACGACATTGCCGGCGAGGTCGCGCTCCTTGCCGAGCGACTCCATCACGAGCTGCTGGAGGTAACGTGAGAAGAGGAGCAGGCGGTCCTTGTAGGGAAGGACGACCATGTCCTTCGCGCCGCGGCCGTCGGTAGCGAAATGCCACATCAGCGCCATGAGCGCCGCGGGGTTTTGCGCGGTGGTGGTGCGGCGCGTGACGACGTCCATCAGGGCCGCGCCGTCGAGCATCGCCTGGATGTCGAGGCCTTGGAGCGCGGCGGGCAGAAGGCCGACGGCGCAGAGCTCGCTCGTGCGGCCGCCGACCCAGTCCCACATCGGGAAACGCGCGAGCCAGCCCTCGGCGGTCGCGGTGGCGTCGAGCTTGGAGCCGACGCCAGTGACGGCGACGAAGTGCTTCGCGGGGTCGAGACCGGCGGCCTTGAATACAGCCTGCGCCTCGACCATACCGTTGCGCGTCTCGGCTGTGCCGCCGGACTTGGAGATGACGACGACGAGGGTCTTGGAGAGCTGGCCGCGCAGGCTGTTGAGCACGTAGTCAATTCCGTCGGGGTCGGTGTTGTCGAAGAACGCGACGGCCATCTTGTCCTTGCGCGGCTGGCCGAGTGCGTGGGCGACGAGCTGCGGGCCGAGCGCGGAGCCGCCAATGCCGATGACGAGGAGGTTTTTGAACTTTCCTTTCGGGCCGGCGACCGCGCCGGAGTGAACCTTGGCGGCGAAGCCCTTGATGGCGTCGAGCGTCGAGGTGATCTCGCCGGCGAGGTCGGGCGAGGACGCGAGGTGGGGCGCGCGGAGCCAATAGTGGCCGACCATGCGCTGCTCGTCGGGGTTGGCGATGGCGCCGGCCTCGAGGTGTCTCATCGCGGCAAACGCGTCCTGCATGCGCGGCTCCATCGCGGCGAGAAAGTCGTCGGGAAATGGGATGCGCGAGATGTCGAGCGAGACGCCGAGCTCGGCGTGATGGTAGAAGTGGGTTTTGAAGCGGGACCAAGACATGGGAGGGTGGAGGAAAATTTTAACCACGGATTGCACTGATGGGCACGGATAAGGAATCTAGCGGAATCATGTTTTGATCTCTTCGGGTGAGGCAAACTTCCTCTCACTGAGAATTGAGACCTCAACTTTTAAGACAGCATTGGGTGGAATCATTCCTTCAACTCCAACGTCCCGGTAAGCCAGATGAGCTTCATGCTGGGCGACAAGTCCGCAGGGCGTGAGGGTTAGAGGTTCTTGTCCGTCACCGCGCCCTCGGAGGCGCTGGCGACGAGCTTGGCGTATTTGGCGAGGACGCCGCGGGTTTCCTTGGGTGGGCGCGGCTTGTTGGCGGCTTGGCGGGCGGCGTAGTCGGCGTCGGGGATCAGGAGGCTGATGGTGTTTTTGACGGCGTCTATCTCGATGAGGTCGCCGTTTTTCACGATGCCGATGGGGCCGCCGGTGGCGGCCTCGGGCGTGATGTGACCGACGTCGAAGCCGTGGCTGCCGCCGGAGAAGCGTCCGTCGGTGATGAGCGCGACGTCCTTGATGAGGCCGCGGCCGGCGATAGCGCTGGTGGGCGAGAGCATTTCCCGCATGCCGGGGCCGCCGACGGGGCCTTCGTTGCGGATGACGACGACGTCGCCCTTGACCACGTCGCCGCGCAGGACGCCTTGGAGCGCGTCTTCTTCGCTCTCATAGACTTTGGCGGGACCTTTGAAGTAGAGGCCTTCCTTGCCGGTGATTTTGCCGACGGCGCCGCCGGGGGCGAGGCTGCCGTGGAGGACGCGGAGGTGGGTTTCCTTTTTGATGGGATTGTCCCACGGGCGGATGATGTCCTGCTCGGCGGGGTAGGCGCCGTAGGGTTTCACGTTTTTCAACGACTCGGCGACGGTTTCGCCGGAGACGGTGAGGCACTCGCCGTGGAGGAGGCCGCGGTCGAGGAGAAGCTTCATCATCGGGCGGATGCCGCCGATGCGGATGAGGTGGCTCATGCCGTATTTGCCGAAGGGTTTTACGTCGGCGAGGAGAGGGATTTTTTCGCCGATGACCTTGAAGTCATTGAGGGTGAGGGGAACTTCGGCGGCGTGGGCGATGGCGAGAAGATGGAGGATGAGGTTGGTCGAGCCGCCGAGGGCGAGACAGACCATGATAGCGTTTTCGAAGGCGTGGCGCGTCATGATGTCGCGGGGCTTCACGCCCTTGTTGAGCATGGTCATGACGGCGGCACCGGCGCGGGCGCAGTCGTCGCGTTTCTCCTGGCCGATGGCGAGCTGGGCGGAGCTGTTAGGGAGCGACATGCCGAGGGACTCGATGGCGGAGGCCATGGTGTTGGCGGTATACATGCCGCCGCAGGAGCCGGGGCCGGGGATGGCGGAGGACTCGACCTCCTTCAGGCCGGCGTCGGTGAGCTCGCCCTTGGCGTGTTGGCCGACGGCCTCGAAGACGGAGACGATGTCGAGGGGCTTTTTGTGGTCGCAGTCGCCGGGGGTGAAGCCGGGGAGGATGGTGCCGCCATAGACGAAGACGGCGGGGCGGTTGAGGCGGGCGATGGCGATCATCGCGCCGGGCATGTTCTTGTCACAGCCGCCGATGGCGACGAGGCCGTCGAAGCCCTCGGCAGCGACGGCGGTCTCGATGGAGTCGGCGATGACCTCACGGGAAACGAGGCTGTAGCGCATGCCCTGCGTGCCCATGCTGATGCCGTCGGTAACGGTGATGGTGTTAAAGTAAACGGCCTTGCCGCCGGCGGCGGCGACGCCCTGCTGCGCGTGCTCGCTGAGCTCGCCGAGGTGGACATTGCACGGCGTCATGTTGGACGCGGCGGAGGCGACGGCGATCTGGGGCTTCTTGAAATCATCGTCGGTGAAGCCGACGGCGCGGAGCATGGAGCGCGCGGGGGCGCGGTCATTGCCGTCAACGACGACGGAAGAGTGGGGGCGGAGCGAATCGCGAGCAGGAGTGGCCATGGGAAAGATAGGGTGGCAGCGAACCGAAACAGGGAGGCGCGGGCAAGCGTGCGTTTTCTTGGTTGCGTGCCGAAACGCGCGGCGGCTGACTCGCGCGAAATCATCCCGCATGGCGTTCGACCTCCAACAAGTCCTCAAGGCGCTGCTCTTTTCCACCGGCCAACCGCTGGCTGTGAAAGACATTCAGGCCGCGTTCTCACGTTTTCACGATGAGGCGGCGCGGCTGGCGCTGACGTCCGCGCCGGGCGGTTCACCACTGACGCCGGAGGCGGGAAACGCGGCCGAAGCGGGCGCGGCTCCCGTGGCCGCCGCCGAGGCCGAGCCGGCCGAGGTGCCGGCACTGGAGTTTCCCGAGCTTTACCAAGATGTGCCTTCGCTGGCGACGGCGACGCAAATCCGCGAGGCGATGGATGCCATCGCCGCGGAGTTGCGCGAGGCGGGTGGGGTGGTGCTGCTGACCGAGACGGCGCAGGGCTGGCGGCTAGTCACGCAGGTGAAATTCGCTCGTTGGGTGCGCGCGCTCCGCAACGAGCCGCCGCCGCTCAAGCTCTCGCAGTCGGCCTTGGAGACCTTAGCAGTTGTCGCCTACCGGCAGCCGGCCACGCGCGCGGAGATCGAGGCGATCCGGGGCGTCTCAGCCGAGGCGGGCCTCAACAAGCTGCTCGAGCGCGAGCTCATCCACATCACCGGACGCGCGGAATTGCCGGGGCGACCGATCCAATACGGGACGACGGAAAGCTTTTTGGAGTTCGTGGGCGTGCGGTCGCTCGACGAGCTGCCGGCGTCAGATGTGCTTTCGTCGCGTCAGATTGATGAGTGGCTGCAAAACGCCGCAAAACCCGCGCAAGTTGGTGACGCCGAGATGGGGCTGCCGCTTGAGCCCGGCGAGCCCGGAGCCGGCAAAGAAGAAACAGGCGAGTTGGCCGTGGCCGCCCAGTCGGAAGGGGCTCCCGCGAGCAATCCAAGTGGCGGCGATTCACCCGTCGCGCCTGTAAACTGAGCACTTCGCGTTTTGCGCCATGAAACCGTCCGCCCGCCGCCCTGCGAAAGCCAAAACGACCGTGCCGCGCCGTCCAGTGTTCAAGCCGACCATGAAGTTTGCGCCCGCGCCGGAGAAGCCCGCCGCGCCCGAAGTGCCCGCTGTGGCCGGTCGGGACGCGCTCGCGCCATTGCGCGAGAAAATAGACGGTTTGGACCGAGAAATTGTTGCGCTGCTGAACCAGCGGCTCGCACTGGCGGCAGAGATTGGGAAACACAAACGAGACACGGGCGGACCAATCTATGTGCCGGAGCGCGAGGATGCGGTGCTGCGCAAAGTTGCCGGACTGAACCATGGCCCACTGAAGCCGGAGGCCTTGCGGGCCGTTTACCGCGAGATCATGTCGGCGGCCATCGCCCTAGAAAAGCCGCTCCGCATCGCCTATCTCGGCCCGGAGGCGACGAACAGTCATCAGGCGGCGCTGAAAAAATTCGGCGCCAGCGTGGGCTATCAGCCGTTTGCCAACTTTGCAGATATTTTCACCGCGGTCGAAAAGGGCGAGGTGGATCATGGCGTAGTGCCTATCGAAAACTCGACCGAAGGCAGTGTGCGCGATGCGCTCGACCTGTTTGTGGAAAGCGACCTGAAGATCATTTCCCAGATCCACCTCGAAATTTCCTACTGCCTGATCTCGCGCACCCCAATGGAAAAAATCCAACGGGTTTACTCGAAGGATCAAGCGCTGGCGCAATGCCGACGCTGGCTGCAACGGCGTCTTCCTCACGCGCAGCCGCTCGATGCGCCCAGCACCTCGCACGCCGTGCGCATCGCCCGTGACGAACCCGGCGCAGCGGCGGTAGCAAGCGAACTGGCGGCGCTGCACCACGATGTGCCCGTGCTGGAGCGCAATATCCAGGATATAGCCGGCAACACGACGCGGTTTCTTGTCATCGGCAAACAGGCCGCCGGGCCCGTGGGCGGTGGTCGCGACATATCGAGCTACCTCATCTCGTTGGGCGACGGCGCGGCGGCGCATTCCGGCGCCCTGCTGAAAATGCTCATGCCCTTGGCCGAACGCGGCATCAACCTCTCAAAAATCGAGTCGCGGCCGAGCAAGAAACGCCCTTGGGAGTATTATTTCTTTCTGGATGTGTCCGGACACCACGACGAACCAGCACTGCGCGCTGCCGTGGCAGAACTGAAAAAATTCTGTCCGATGGTGAAGTGGCTTGGCAGCTATGTGGCGGGGTAGGGGGATGGGGGGCGGCAGAAGGGAGGGCGTTTGGCACCTATTTGCGTGTGATGCTTGATTTCGTGGCAATAGGCCCTAATTTATTTGCAACTTTTTCATTGAAGCACTCGCCATCAAGATGCTTCCTTGCCCTTTTGTCAGCCCCTTACTCCATGTCCCCCCAGTTCTCACTCTCCCTGCGCCACCGTTCCGGCTTCTCGATGGTCGAGTTGCTGTCGGTGGTCACGGTCATTGGTATACTGGCGAGCATCTCGACCAACGCGATGGTCGGTGCGTCCCGGCGAGCCACGGCTAATCAGGCGCGCAGCCAGCTCATTCTGCTCGGCCAGGCGCTGGCCGAATACAAACTATTCTACGGCGACTATCCGCACACCGACAAAGCGGAGGATCTTTACGACGCCCTCACTGGCCGGTTGGGACCGAATCCCGGCGCCCGCCTTAGCCCCGCTGGCAAGGTTTTCTTGTCCCACATCAGCCAGTTTAACCTTAGTTCGCCGCAAAGCATCGGGGCCACCGGTTCTGGCACCAACACGCTGCTGGATGCGTGGGGCATGCCTTACACCTACGTCTATAAGGTGCCGGCTGGCGCCGGCTGGAAGAATCCCGACTACGTGCTTTTTAGCGACGGCCCCGACCGCAAACACAAGACTCCGGTCAGCAATACGCAGGGATTCCCCCCCACCACGCTCAGCGGCGATGACGCCGACAATATTTATGAACCCGCCCATTGACCATTCCGCCATCGCCCGCCGCCGGGCATTCACCTTGATTGAAGTGCTGACCGTGGTCGCCCTGATTGGCGTCATCGCCACCATGGTCATGCCTGTCGCCCAAACTGTCCGCAGCAAAGCGTTAAGGGCTAAGACCCGTGCGCAACTCAGCCAATGGGCGATCGCAATGGAGATGTTTAACGCGGAATACGGCAGTTATCCCAAGATTGACGGCAGCTACGTAGGCGGCCGTTCCGGCGCGGACGGCTTGGTGAACGGCGAGAAATTCAGTGTCGCATTGAGCGGGCGGAAGCTGGACGGCGACGACACCGCGCTTCGCAACGCCAATCCCTCCTCGCGCGGACAACTGACAGTGGGGAACACTAAGCTCATCACCTTCTACTCCCCCGCGCAAGGGGAGATCAATATCGAGGACAATCCTCCCTCGTTGATGGATTATTTTGGCAACAAGGAGATTGGTGTGCTCTACGATAAGAACGGCGATGGCATCATCAACCGAAACGATGTGACCACGCTCCAGCCAGTTTCGGCCAGGGTTGGGGGAAAATACACGCCCGACACCACCGCCGATATCAACCTTACGCTGGGGGTTCACGCCCCGGTCATATTCTACTCGCCCGGCATCGGTGAACCTTCCGGGCAGGCAATTGAGGCGAGCGAAGCCGTTTTCAGCTGGAAATGATCTCTCCTTCTCCTTGTCCGCCGGTCCGCCGCCGCGCCGCCGCATTCACCATGGCTGAGATGGTTGTGGTGATGGGGGTGATCGCAATTTTTTTCAGCGCGTTCGCCATCGCCACCCGGCCTGACGCCGGTAAGAGCGTCCGCTTGGCCCAGTCCGAGGTCGCCGGCTTGTTCACCATTGCCCGTCTTCAGGCGCGGGCGACGCTCGGTAACGGGCGGAAGGTCGGCACCGAGGACGACGCCGCCCGGGTTATCATCTATGCTGGCAAACAGTCGGACGAGGACGCGGCCCGTTATCTTCACCAGATTCAGGTTGTGGTGCCCGACCCCGATGACCCGAACAACAAGTGGGTCACAAAGGGCGAGACAGTCACGCTCCCAAGCGGTGTGTATGTCGTGCCCCCAGGCTACATCCCGCCGGTGGCACCGGGTGTGATCTGGCCTGGTGGCGGCGGACTGAGTTCCCAGTTTGTTTCCATGGGCAACGCACAGTCGTCCACCACCACCTCCACCGCCTCGGCCACCACGCCGGTTGCGATGACCGTGGACGCGCAGACGAGCAAACCCTATTATTTTGTCCGCATGTCCTCGCGTGCCACCCTCGGGGGCAATGGCGACCGGCTCGTGCTTTCCACGGGCCTCGCCCGAGCAGCTGGCGCGTCTGGCGAGCCGGTGCTCTTCACCAACCCGCAAAATGTCCGCGGTTTCTTTATCAGCCAATATGGCGCGGTGACTTTTTTGAACGATGTCCAAGACTTCTCCCCCTGAAGGCGCTTGCGCCCTTCCTGTTTCCCCGTCCCACACTAGGGCACGCGGCTTCTCCTTGCTGGAGGTCGTTGTCGCAGTTGGCATCTTTGCCGGGGCCATCGTTGTGGTGATCGCCATGCTGGCGGGCAGCCTGCGATCGGAGTCCGATCTGCTGGATCAAAACACCGCCTCGCGCCTCACCGGCGCCGTCAATACCAAACTCGACAGTCTTGGTTACAACACGGTGCAAAACCTCCTTTTCGATGCCAGCCAGAATCCCAACTCGCAGGGCATCGACACAACTAGCAACGCCAGCAAGGTGCTTTTCATCAACAAAACCGGCGAAAAAATCGGCGTCTATACTGACCCGATCTGGGGTCCGGTCAGCAGCGCCACCGACGCAGAAAAATATTACGAGGTTATGCTGGTGCGGACGCCCAGCACATTACTTTCGCCACGGGGCGACAATTCCGGCGCCACGCTCAACTCCCTCACTGCCGCCTCGGTGCTGTTCACCGTCCGCGTCACCTGGCCCGCCCACACGGTTCTGTCCGACGGCACGGTCGCGCCACATAAAGAACGGGAGCAACGGAGCGTTTTCGTTTTCTCCGCCGCCGTCGCCCGCTGACCGCCGCCATGCACGCCGATTCCTCCTGCTCGCAGCGTCTTCGCGCGGTTCCTTCCGCCGCCTTCACCTTGGTCGAGATTCTCGTGGCCATGGGTGTCACGGTGCTGATGCTGGCCTTTTTTATATCTTTCACCGGCAACATACTCAACCAGTGGAATCGGTTCTCCGGCCAGTTGAGCGGCGAGAATCAGGCCACGCTGGTGATGGATCAGCTCGCCACCGACCTCGGCACGGCGGTCATCCGGCCCGACGGGCGTGTATGGCTCGCCGCCACCATCCAGCCCGACCAGCTTGGCTTTGGCGACGCGCATGGCATCAGCGACAGCAGCAGCAACATCAGCGGTATCACTCTCACCTACAGCTACTGGTTTCCAGGCACGGGCGGCATGATGAAGCCCTTCGGTCTGACCTCGCCCTCCAGCCCCAACGCCCCCGGCTCCTCGCTTTACATCCCGTCCTATCAGCCGCCCGTCACCGCGACCCAAACGCTCACAACCTCGACCAACGCCAGTCAGCCCTCCAACCTTCCCGATCTGGCGACCTATCGTTTTGGCCAGGCCGGCGTGTGGCTGCGTATGTTTGTCCCTATGGCTGACAGCAACAACGGCGATCCAAAAAACGTCTCCGCCGCCTACCGCGCGGTGGGCTACCAGATCATCCGCATGCGGCAGTCCGGTGCCAGCCAGTCCTACCGCTACAATCTTTTCCGCTCGACCGTCCGCCCCTTCGCCAAGGACAACAGCAACAATTCCCAGGCTCGCTCCACCTTCTCAGCGGGATATGATTTCTTTCAAGTCTTCAACACCACCACGCTGTCGCCCACCGGCACCCACACCGGCGTGATCAGCCTTTATAACACCCCCAGCTCCGCCGGCGTCTCCGGCGGTAGCGGCGCCCTCGGCGGTGGCGGCGGCCTTGCGCAGGACGACGCCGGCAACATTCGCCAGCCCAACCGCCAGCAGCTCATCGCCAACAACGTCATTGACTTTGGCGTCCGTTTTTGGGGCCGCACCTACGACTCCGGCGGCAAGCCGATGGATGTGCTGCTCTTTCCCTCCTCGCGCAACTTCACCTCCACCCCCAACCTCGGATTCGCCGCCAGCACTGAGGACGGTTTCACCCGTCGCGACGACCAAGGCCGCTCCGTCGGGGCGATCCAACCCTCGCTGACGAGCGGTAACTCCTACACCGGCTGGACTTGGAACACCTCCTACATGACCTATGCTTTCGCCTACAACTCTAACGGCACGCCCGGCCCTGTGCTCGCCGGCACTGCCCGGCCTTCTGTCCCGGTTTATGCCGATGTTCTGCTGCGCATCCTCGACGACGAGGGCGCGCGGCTGATTGACCAGCTGGAGGCCGGACAGTCCGCCGGATTCGCGGCGCAAACCACGCCGTCGAACCTTACGGCCGCCCAAAATTGGTGGCGCATCGCTGAGGCGCACTCGCGCGTCTATACCCGCCGCGTGCAGCTTCTGGGGGTCAGGCCCTTGTGAGTGTGCGCTGCGAACTTCGCTTGCGCCGCGCGTTTATCTCTCCAACTTCTCTCCGCGTCTCCCCTCCCAGTTTCGGCCGCTTTCAATCGGTTCTCCCCCCATGACAACGTCCCCTTCCTCTCCTGCTCTCCCTCGGCAGGCTCGGCCCGCGCGTTCGCGCGGATTTGCTCTGATTGTCACCATCTCCTTGCTCGCCCTGCTGATGGTGATGCTATTGGCGTTTGGGGTCACGGTGAAGGTTGGCACGCAGGTGACCGCCGCCGATCGTGCCGAGGCCCAAGCCCGCCAAAACGCCCTCGCCGCCCTGCAGGTCGCGCTTGGTCAGGTGCAGAAATTCACTGGCCACGACCAACGCGTCACCGCACCGGCGGAGTTCGCCGACACCACGCAGACGGCCAGCGGCGGCCAGATCGCGTTGCCGGGCTTCGGTGGAGGCACCAATACCTACGCCCAGAGCGTCTTGACCACCGTCACCACGAATCAGGCCGTTGGGCTGCCCCAGAGTGGAGGCCAGGGCACGCTGTTCGCCGGCTCGCGCTACTGGACCGGCGCCTGGGGCAACAGCCGGCCGGCGATGGAGTCCTACCGTAAAACCCCGGTGCCATGGCTGCTCAACTGGATCGTGAGCGGCAATGAGGCGGTGGGCTACGAAACTTCCACCTTTGGCGGCGGGCAGATCACCGTTGTTTCCCAGTCCTCCGCCATCCCCTTCCGGCCTAACATGCCGGTGAGCGGCCTCAATGATAGCTCCACCTTCGGCTCCACCCTCACCATCGGCGGCACCCAGGCCATTTTGCTGGTCGGACCCGGCAGCGCGAGCAAGAGCGCCACGCTGCCCACCGTGGCGGACGCCTTTGTCGTCGCCCCATTGGTGGGCGTGAGCATCAGCTCACAGTTGGTCCCCGGGCAGGGGACCAGCGGCAGCCGGCTGGCCGGCCGCATTGCCTATGTGGTGCTCGACGAGGGCGTGAAGGCCAAGGTCAACCTCCAGGATCTTTACGACGGCTACAATTTCCTCAACAGCGCCACGACCACGAACTCCTCCGACCTCGCCAACATCCGCGCGCGTGACCGTATGAAGGTCGCCCAGCGCAACGGGATCGAGCTTGTGCCCGGCTTTTCCGAAGTCTCCACCACTGGTAGCATCGCCTATCCGGTGAACACCAGCTCCGTCAGCACCACCAACACCAACTCCTCCGCCAACATCAACAAAGTGGTCTCCCTCCAGCAGGTGCGCTCGCTCGACCCCACCGCCAGCAGCACCCTTTCCGACACCGTCATCCGCCGCAACATCCACAATCTCACCGCCTATTCTATCGGGGTGCTCTCCGACACCCTGCGCGGCGGCCTCAAGCTGGATCTGACCTCGCTGTTTGACGACGGCCCGGCCAGCACCACGACCACGGCCACCTATTCGCCTAGCGTCTATTTCCAGCGCCGGATGATGAACCTGCCCATCCTTCCCACGGAGGCTGGCGCCAACTACATAGATAGCATCGGCGGCGGCACCGACCAGCGGATGACTTGGCTTGAGCCCAGCCGCAAGGACAACGCTAATCTCACGACCGAGGACAAGGAGATCAGTCCTATCAACAAGGTCATCTCCAACAAGCCCACGCCTATGCCGACCTGGGACATCCTCAAAAGTTGGTATGACATCTCCAAGCAGCTGGACAGCACCAGCACCAGCACCGTCACCGCCCGTATCGGCACCGCCTCCACCTCCGTCGCCAGCGGCACCGGCCTCGTGACCGCCCATGTCGCCCCCGTGCTCCAGCAGGCGCGCATGTATGTGAAGATCCAGCCGAAGCAGATGTTGCGGTCCGCCACCACCAACTCGCAGGGGCTTTACACCTATGCCGCCTCTTACAGCTACAACATCTTTGTCGCCTTCGCGCTGGGCAACCCTTACTCCGCCAGCATGTCGCTGCCGCGGCTCGAGTTTTCCTGGGTGGCTCCCGAGTACGGCACTTAGACCCGGAGCGGCGGCAATACCAACAGCCTGAGCATTTGGCGCCAGCCCG
>CAIPZZ010000218.1 GCA_903869665.1 uncultured Opitutia bacterium
ATTTGGAGACGCAGATGACGGTGACGCCCTTGGCGGCGAGCGTCTCGGCGATGGCCTTGCCGATGCCCCGGCCGGCGCCGGTGACGAGGGCGGTGCGGTTGGTGAAAGTCATGGAGTGCTGATTGCGTAGGTTGGGAGGCAGAATGGCAATCGCGGAAATGCTAGGCGGTCCACACGGTGCGCCGGTAGCGCATCAGGTCGAACTACATGGATTCGGGTTCGAAATTCACGAGCCAGCGATGGGACGCAACGGCGGGTGCGGGCTGGGCAGGAGATTTTTTGGCGGGCCTGGCGGTTTGCGTGGTGGCGAAAACTCCCAGGAAGCGTGCGCGCGGTCGGCGGGGTCTCTAACGCGAAAGCCGTGCGGCCGACCTTGACGTTTTTTCAGCCTGCCGCCTCCCTCGGAGCCGGACAGACGTCACCGCGATGAACGAGCCGACACCCTCATTTCAAACCCCGCCCGACCCTGCAATCAGTCTGCGGGTGGAGCCCGCGCGCCCGACCTGGCAGCAGCGCCTCAAGAAACTGTTCGGGCCGGTGGTGGTGGTGTTTGTGATGTTCGGCAAGCTGCTCGCAAAGTTGAAGTTTGCGCTGCCGTTCCTGAAAACCGGCGGGACGATGCTCCTATCCATCTGGTTTTACGCGATGAACTGGGGTTGGCCGTTCGCCGTCGGCTTCGTGCTGCTCATTTTTGTGCATGAGTGCGGGCACCTGATCGCGGCGCGGCAGTTCGGGCTGAAGGTCGGCGCCCCGGTGTTCATCCCGTTCATGGGGGCGTTCATCGCGCTGAAGGAGGCGCCGCGCAACGCCTGGATCGAGGCGTGCGTGGGCATCGGCGGACCGGTCGCCGGGTCGCTCGCGGCCGGTGTCTGTCACCTCGTCTATCTGGCGACGGGCAATCCGTTTTGGCGCGCGCTGGCTTACACGGGCTTTTTCCTGAACCTGTTCAATCTGACCCCGATCGGGTTTCTCGACGGCGGGCGCATCGTGACCGCGCTCTCGCCATGGCTGTGGGTGGCGGGGTTGGTTATCATGGGCGCGATGGCGGTCGCCCATCCGAGCTTTTTGCTGATTATGATTCTGGTGCTGTCGCTGCCGCGGCTCTGGTCGCTGTTTCGCGCGAAGACGGACGAGGAGAAACGGTTCTTCGAGATCACGCCCTCGCAACGCTGGACGATGGCGCTCTGGTATTTCGGCTTGGTGGCGGCGCTGGTCTTTGCGATGCAGGTCACGCACATCGAGCCGCATTCACGTTAACGGGCCGGTCGAGAATGTCATGGGGCGGACGGGGCCGGCGGTTAAACTCCGGGCGCGGCGGTTTGTTTGCGGCCAAAACACAGCGGGCAGCTTACGTCCGGCACATAGTGCGGGTGCCGTTGTTCGGCTTCGGTGAGCGGCATCTGGCAGTTGAAGCAGAGCACGGAGCTGGTTTCGCGCAGCGACGCGTCCACCCCGACCCGGCGGTCAAAGACGAAGCACTCGCCGTCATAGTGCGCACCGCCGCACTCCTCAAAATATTTGAGGATGCCGCCGTCGAGCTGGTGGACGTCCTTGAACCCGGCTTTTTCGAGATAGGGGCCGGCTTTTTCGCAGCGGATGCCGCCGGTGCAAAACATGACGACGGGCGAGGTCTTCAGCTCCTCGGGCAGCCGGGCCACGGCGGCGGAAAAATCGCGGAAATTATCAATCCCCGCGATCCGCGCGCCGCGAAACGTCCCGAGGCGCACTTCGTAGTCGTTGCGGGTGTCGAGTAGCGTGATGGCGCGGCCCTCGTCGAGCCATTGCTTGAGCGTGCGCGCGGGCAGTTTGGCGGTGGGATGGCGCGCGGGGTCAATGCCCTCGACGCCAAAGGCAATGATCTCCTTTTTGATCTTCACGAGCATCCGGTTGAAGGGCTGTTCGTCGCTGGGGCTTTCCTTGGGCGTGAGGTCGGCGAGGCCGGGCATCGCGCGCACCACGGCCAGGAGTTGATCAAGGTTGGGTCGCGGGCCGGCGGCGAAGAGGTTGATGCCCTCGGGGCTGAGGAGAATCGTGCCGCGCAAGCCGGCCTCGCGACAGACTGCTTGCAGCCGTTCGCGCCATGCCGGCAGGTCGGTCAGCGGGGTGAACTTATAGGCTGAGAAGTTGATGATGTCGGACATGGCGACGCGGAGGTAAGCAGACGGGGATTTACCTGCCGGTTCAAGCGCGCGCGGCGTTGCCGGGGGCGTTCAACAGCGCGGTGTGCAGCGGGCAGCGCGGGAAATCAATGGGGTGGCCGGCGCGATAGAGTGCGAGCAGTTGCTTCGAGCGCGCGGCGAGCTGGCGGCGCACCTCGCGCCGGCGGCCGCGCTCGCGCGCGATCGTCATCTGGTCGTAGCCGGTGGTCTGGTGGCGCATCCAGGCGATGGTCGCCGCCTCGGCGCGCTGCTCGATGGGGATGCGTTTCGTGCGGGCGACGGTGCCGCTTCCCACCGGAGTCGCGTGCGCCGCGATGCGCGTGGCCATGGCGGCGGCGTGGTCGTGGTAGTCGGGATGAAACGCGAGAAAGGCCAGCACGGCGCCGCGAAAATCCTCGGCGTAAACCTCCTCGGCGGCGGCGCGACGCACCCGGGCGGAGTCGAGCTTGCGCTGATAGGAGGGATCTTCGCGCTCGGCGGCGAGTTCGGCCCGGAGCGCGGCGATGCGCTCCGCGGGCGCCCAGATGCCACGAGAGAAACGCTTGCGGCCCTTGGGCTCGATCACGGTCCACGTCGGACCGTCGGCCTTGATCCGGCGGCTGAGCGCGGCATCGCCCGGTGGGAGCAGGTCCCAGCCGTGCGGCACTTGGACGACCAGGCCATCGGCGAGCACCTTGCGCGGCAGGTGGAACGGGCGGACTTCGCGGGTGGGTAAGGGCACGCGGAAAAATCAGGCGGCGGCCGACACGCCAGCGCGGACGACCAGGTCTTGCAGTTGGCTGATTTCGCTGAGCGAAGTCTTGGCCACGAAGCCGCGTGCGTGGGCGAAGTGGACGCCGGGACGGTCGCCGATGCGGGTGAAGTCGAGCCGCGCGTTGTCGCGGTAACGCGAGAGGCCATAACCGGTGCTGCGACGGTCGGGGCTCACGGTGCCGACCACTTCGGCCGCCAAGCCGCGTTGCTCGATATAGCGCTCGATACCCATGGAAGGATCGTCGGGCAGCGGGTCCGTGCGGGGGAGAAACAGGATTTTGGCCGGCGCGCCGGCGAGATCGAGCGACCAGATTTGCGCATGCTGCCCGATGAAATCGAGTCGGGCGCGGAGGATGCGCACATAGTCGAGGAGGTCTTCGCCGACCATGCGCATAATTTCCCAGAGGGGCTGACCGGGCTCCAGCCGAGTCGCGAGGGCGAAGCGGCGCAGCAGGGTGATGTCCACGGGTGAGGTGAGCCGGGAGAGCGTGGTCGGGGTGGCGCCGAGCCATTTGGCGGTGGTGATCAGGCCGCGGCAGTCGAACCACTCGGCGGCTTCGAGCCACTCGCAAAACTGCCGGGCGTCGCCGTAGAGGCCGAGGTGTTGGAGCACAAGCGAGAGCGAGCAGGTGGGCGGATGGTCCTTGGGGAGTTGGTGATGGTCGAAGTTGTGCAGCGCGGGCTCGTGGCGGCCACCGACATCCACCACGGCGATGGTGGGATCGGCGAGGTCGGCGGGCGTCGGCTCGCGGCGCACGATCGGCACGGGGTGCAACGCGAGCAGGACGCTGCACGCGAGCAGCTCGTCCTTATGGGCGCTACCGGGATGGGTGAGGATGGTGCCGAGTTGGGTCATGCAGGGGCCTCACCGTGAGGGCTACGGGCGTTTCGGCAATCGCGGAACACGCTAGGCGGTCGCAACCGCTCCGGCGCTGCGTTCGCGCAACTGGCCGCAGGCGGCGGCGATGTCGGGGCCGCGTGAGCGGCGGAAGTGCGCGACGACTTTGCGCGTGCACAGCTCGGCGACGAAGGCGTCGGCGACCGCGTCGGACGAGGGTTGGTAGGTGAGGCCGCGCAGGCTCAAGCCGGTCGGGTTGTAGCGCAGGAGGTTGACGTGCATCCGGCGCGGGCCGAGCAGCGCGGCGAGCTGGCGGGCGTGCTCCGGCGTGTCGTTCACCCCGGCGAGCAGGCAATACTGGATTGTCACCGGCCGGCCGCGCCGCGCTTGGAAACGGTCCGCCGCCGCGAGGATGTCGGTGATGGGAAAACGTTTCCCCATCGGCAGCAGCCGCGCGCGGGTGGCGTCGTCGGGCGCGTGGAGGGAGACGGCAAGGTGGAGGTTCAGGCCGGTGGCGGTGAGCGCGTCTATGCCCGGCACGATGCCGACGGTGGAGACGGTGATCTGCCGCCAGCCGAGCGCGCCGAGGGCGTTGTCCGCGAGCCGGCGCACGGCGGTGAGCACGGCGTCGAGGTTGAGCAACGGCTCGCCCATTCCCATGAAGACGACGGTCTGGAGCCGGCGGCCGGCGGCGCACGCCTCGCGGCGGAGGGCGAGAAACTGCTCCACGATTTCGCCGGCGGTCAGGTTGCGCTCGAAGCCGGTCTTGGTCGTGGCGCAGAAATCGCAGCCCATCGCGCACCCGACCTGCGACGACAGGCAGCCGGCGGCCCGGTCTGCGCGAAAGTCCGGCATGAGCACCGACTCCACTGTGCGCCCATCGCCGAGCCGGAGCAGCAGCTTCGTCGTGCCATCCTCGGCCACCTGCCGCGCCGCCAGCGCCGTCACCCCCGAGGGGAATTCCGTGCGCAATTTCTCCACGAGTCCCTGCGGCAACCCGCGCCAGGAAGCGGTCGCGAGGTCATCACCCGAATAAAACGCCCGCAACACCCGCGCCGCATGGCTCGGTTTGTAGCCCCAGTCCGCGAAGCGCTGCCCGAGGGAGGCGGGGTCAAAATCGGCCAGTGTGCTAGGCATCGGGCTAAAAGATAATTCGTGCGTTACACCGTCGGCTAGCGGCGGACGATCGGCACGGGGCGCAACGCTAGGAGGACGCTGCACGCGAGCAGCTCGTCCTTATGAGAGAACGAGTAGGAGTAAGAGAACGAGGACGATTTATCGGATTACTTCTTCGCAGCCTTGGCGTCGGCCACCGCCGCTTGGGCGGCGGCGAGGCGGGCGACGGGGACGCGATACGGGCTGCACGAGACGTAGCTCAGGCCGAGTTTATGGCAGAACTTCACGCTGTCCGGATCGCCGCCGTGCTCGCCGCAGATGCCGAGCTTGATGCCGGGGCGGGTCTGGCGGCCTTTGGTGATCGCGATCTGCATGAGCTGGCCCACGCCCGTCTGGTCAATGCTGGCGAACGGGTTCTTCTTCATGATCTCGGTCTCCTGATAGGCGCCGAGGAAGGAGCCGGAGTCGTCGCGGCTCATGCCGAGGCAGGTCTGCGTGAGGTCGTTGGTGCCGAAGCTGAAGAACTCGGCGGTGTGCGCGATCTCGTCGGCCGTCAGCGCGCCGCGCGGGATCTCGATCATGGTGCCGACGCTATAGGCGATCTTAGTCTTCTTCTCGGCCATGACGGCCTTGGCGACCTCGTGGACGAGCGCGACTTGGAGATCGAGCTCCTTCTTGAAGCCGACGAGCGGGATCATGATCTCGGGCTTGGCCTTGAAGCCGGCCTTGTTCGCATCGGCGGCGGCCTCGAAGAC
>CAIPZZ010000219.1 GCA_903869665.1 uncultured Opitutia bacterium
GGCTGCCCGACCTGCTCTACCTCGCCAGCACCGCGCGCGACACGCTGCGCGTGCGCCTACAGACCGCTGCCCGCCAGTTCGGCCCCGAGCTGGACTTCCCGCTCAAGTCCACGCGCTGCACGCTCCAAATCCTCCCGCCCGCCGCGCCGGGCGGCCCGCCGGTCTTCGCGGTCGCGTCCAACCCCGCCGGCCAGCTCGAGTTCTTCACGCTTAGTCCCGCCGCCGGCGATTCCGCCGAGCCCGAGGCCGCCCCGCGCCCGCGCGTGTTCGCGCCGCCCGGCGGCGCGCGCACCGGTGCCACCGCCTACGCCTTCGGCGATTTCGACGGCGACGGCCGCGAGGACCTGGCCATGAGCGACCCGGCCGGCGCGCAGGTGTTCGTCTATTTTCGCCAAGCCGACGGCGGATTCACCACGCCGAAAAAATTCCCCTCGTTTACGGAGATTCGCTCCCTTGCCGCGGCCGATTGGGACGGCGACGGCCGGGCCGACCTGTTCGTAGCCAGCCCCAAGGAGCAGGCGCTCGGGGTCGCCTCCGTCAACGCCGACGGTCGCCTCGGCTACCCGCAACCTCTCGCCGTGCCCGGCCGCCCACTCGCCGTCGCCGCCGGGCCGCTCGCCGCCGGCAAGGAGGCCTCGGTCGTCGTGCTCGTCGAGGAAAAGGGTGCGCGCTCCGTCGTTATCCTCCAGCGCCAGCGCGACGGCTCGACCAAAGTCGTCCGCACCCTCCCGCTCGCCGGCCTCAAGACCGATCCGCGCGCCGTGCGCCTGGTGGACGCCAACCAGGATGGCCGGCTGGATCTAGCGGTGTTCGTGCCGCTCGATGCCATGCGACTCTTCGTGCAGTCCCCCGACGGCGGGTTCACCGAGGCGAGCGCCGGCGCGGGGTTCCGCAAAGGGCTCGTGGACGACCTCGACGCCGGCGCGCTCACCACCGGCGATATTGATGGTGACGGCAAGACCGAGCTGCTCGTGAGCAACGGCGCGATGACGCGCGCCCTACGCCTCGACGCCAAAGGTGCGCTTGCTGTTGTGGATCAGTTCAACGCCCGCGACCCCGCCGCCGAAATCGCCGCCGCCTTTGTGTTGCCTGCCGGAACCCGGGGTGGACGCCCCGATGTGCTCCTCTACGACCGCAAGGGCGAGCAGTTCCAGCGCCTCCGCGCCGGCCGCGACGGCGTGTTCGAGGTCGCCGCCGTCACGCCCGCCGGCAAGATTGAGGTGGTTGCCGCCGAGAACCGCGTGCCACGCGGCGGCGGCCCGGCCGAGCTGTTCCTCCTCGGCAATGGCCGCTTCTGGTGGCTGCCCGCCGGCCGCGACCAGCTCGCTATCCGCGCCGTCTCCACCTATACGACCGACCTCCCCGACCTGAGCTACGCCGACGTGACCGCCGGCGATCTCACCGGCGATGGCGCGCCCGAGCTCGTGGCTGTTGATCCCCGGAAAAATCTTGTGGAGATCCTCGCCCGCGACCCCGCCACCGGCGCGTGGGAGAGCCGCCTGCATTTCAAGGTCTTCGAGGCCGACGAGCATTTCTCCGGCAAGAAAGGCTCGCCGCTGGAGCCGCGCGAGACCGTCATCGCCGACGTCACCGGCGACGGCAAAAACGACCTCATCCTCCTCGTCCACGACCGCGTGCTCGTCTATCCGCAGCAGTGAGCGGTGGTCTGGCAATCGGTGTGACCCGGGTAACTGCGTGGGCTCGGGCCGCGTCTTAGGAGGCATGGAGACACCTGTAATCAATCGAAGCCCCGCCAAACATGGGAACAGGTTCGCGCTGCTCCGCCATGCGCTCGCCCATCAGCTGACCTTGAGGCGGTCATTGCCGCCTTATGCCGTGGCAGTTGCGGTGCTGGCCCACGGCTTTTGGTGGTTCTTCCTCTATCCTCGTGTGCAAGCCGTGTTTCGCAGTGTCCGACTGTCCGTCGGATTTGACAGCCTGAGCTGGGGTCAGCGGCTGTGGCTACGGACACCGTGGGTTTTTCCGGCTGGCTCGGTGCTGTTGGTTTTGGCCGCGCTCTGGATCACCTTGGGTCTGCGGGGTCGCACGCGCTCGCTTGCTATGTTCGTGTTGTTTATCCTGTTGGCTACCGAGCTCGTCTGGTTTTTTCACAGTATCATCACCATGCCGTGGGGAGGGCTTAGCAGCTCAATTCACTGAGCGCATTGTTCAGAAACTCATAATCCGGGGAACGCACGCGTCCTGCGGTCAGCTCGGCGAATCGCCCGGGCCGTCCAAACGTCCCTCGGCGGGACGCGGCGGGCCAACCCGCAGGACGCGTGAGCATTCTTAAAACTTAGCGGAGCATGGGCAGGATGCCCATGCCACGCGTGCCGCTCACTCCGCGAAGCGGGCGATGGCGCGGATGGTGTAGTTCTCCTCGGTGCCGCCGATCTTCACCGTCACGGTGTCGCCGGACTTCTTGCCGAGCAGCGCGAGGCCGAGCGGGGTCTTGTAGGCGATGATGTTTTTCTCCGGCTCGCTGTCCCAGGCGCCGAGCACGGTGAAGCGAGCGGGCTTGCCGGTGGTGCCGACGGTCACGTCCACCACGCTGCCGACGCTGACTTGGTCGGCGGTGGCGTCCTTGAAGTCGCTGATGCGGGCGCGGCCGAGCTCGCGCTCGAGCGAGGTCTTCTGAGCCATGAGGACGGTTTGGTCCTGCTTGGCCATCTTGTATTCGGAGTTCTCCTTGAGATCGCCGTGCTCGCGGGCGGTGGCGATGGCGCGGGAGTTCTCGGGGATCTTCTTGGAGACGATGGTCTCGTATTCCTCGCGCTTCCGCTCGAAGCTCTCGCGGGAGACGATGAGCTGCTCCTCCTTGCTGTCGGCGTCGGCGGCGACGAGTGACTGGATCTTGGGGAAAATCTTGATGAAGCGGGCGAGAAGCGCCTTTTTGGTGAGCTCCTCGAAACCCTGGTTCAGGAGGAGGGTGTTGGCGAGGTCACGCGCGGTCTCGGGGTCGGCGGTGGACAGGAGGTCGGGGATGAGATCGGTGTCCTCGCTCAGGATGTCGGCGAGGGGGATGCGGCGCGCGGTGCTGGCCTGGAGCGCCTCGTAATCAATGGCGA
>CAIPZZ010000220.1 GCA_903869665.1 uncultured Opitutia bacterium
ATGAAAATCGTCCATGCCGCCAGCGAAGTTTTTCCCTACATCAAAACGGGCGGGCTGGCGGACGCCGTGGGCGCGCTGACCGGCGCGCTCGCCGACGCCGGGCACGAGGTGAGCGTGTTTCTGCCCGGCTACCGCGCGGCGTTGGAGCATCCGCTCGCGAGCGGGGCCGAGCGCCGGCTGACGCTGCGCGTAGAGATGGGCGACATGTTCATGAGCGGCGACGTGCGAGCGTTCTCGCCGCGCAAGGGCCTCACGGTCTATTTCGTGTGTCGCGAGGAGTTTTTCGACCGCCGCCGGCCCTACGGCACACCCGAACGCGACTACGAGGACAACCACCACCGGTTCATTTTTTTCTGCAAGGGCGTGGTCGAGACCCTGCGGCTCGCCGAGCTGCGCGCCGACATCGTCCACGCGCACGACTGGCAGGCCGCGCTGCTGCCACTGCTACTGCGCCACGCCGAGCAGCGCCACGGCGCGACGCTCGCGATGAAGACGGTGTTCACCGCCCACAACATCGCGTTCCAAGGCGTGTTTCCGATGCGCTCGTTCTACCGGACCAACCTGCCCAACGAGCTCATGGGCATAGACGGCCTCGAGTTCTACGGGCAGCTCAATATGATGAAGGGCGGGCTGCTCTTCGCCGACCGCGTGACGACCGTCAGCCCGCGCTATGCGCGCGAGATCCAGACGCCGGAGTTTGGCTGCGGCCTCGAGGGCGTGGTGCAAACTCGCGCAGGCGACATCGCCGGGCTGCTCAACGGCATTGACACGAAAATCTGGAACCCCGCACGCGACCGGCTCATCCCCGCCAACTACTCGGCCGCCGACCTCGCAGGCAAGAAGTCATGCCGCGCCGAGCTGCTCCGCCGCGCGGGCCTCGATCCGGCGTTCGCCGGGCCGGTCTTCGGCATGGTGTGCCGTTTCACCGAACAGAAGGGCGTGGACCTGGTGCTGGCCAACGCGGATTTTTTCCGGCAGCACGACGCGCGGCTTGTCATCCTCGGGTCCGGCGACCCCGCGCTGGAGCGCGCCGCGCGCGAGACGGCGGCCGGTTCGGGCGGCCGCATCGCCCTCACCGTCCGGCAGGACGAGCCCATGAGCCACCTGATCGAGGCGGGGGCAGACTTTTTCCTCATGCCGTCGCGCTTCGAGCCGTGCGGGCTGAACCAGATGTATTCGCTCGCCTACGGCACGCTGCCGCTCGCCGGCCGCGTCGGCGGGCTGGCCGACACCATCACCGACCTCGGCGAAAATCCCGCCACGGGCAACGGCTTCCTCTTCCCACCGACCGCCGAGGGCCTGCGCGCCGGCCTAGAGCGTGCGCTGCAACTTTTCGCCGACCGCCCCACCCTCGCCGCCGCGCAGGCGCGCGGGATGGCCAAGGACTTCAGCTGGGCCACCGCCGCCAAGGCCTACGAGCGGCTCTACGAGGAGGCAGTGTGAGGAGGATTAATGACGACTAACCGGGGCTTGACAGCCGTTCCGCCGTCCGCTCAAGTCCCCGCCCTTACACCACCGAACTCGTTCCGCACTCACCCGTCATGGCACTCAAAATCCGTCTCACCCGCATCGGCACCACGCACCAGCCGCATTACCGCGTCGTCGTCGCCGAGGCCCGCTCGCGCCGCGATGGCGACCCCGTCGAGGTGCTCGGCACCTACGACCCGCGCACCAAGGCCAAGCAGGTCAACCTGAAGCTCGACCGCGTGGACTACTGGCTCGGCAAGGGCGCGCAGCCCACCGACACGCTGCACGCGATGATCAAGAAGTTCCGCCGCGCCGCCGCCGCGACCGCCCCGGCAACAGCCTGATTCTTCAACGCGAAGGGCGCAAAAGTGTTTCGGGCCTCGGAAAAATTTCCGGGGCCTTTTTCATCCCCGCCCGCCCACAGCCCCTCCGGCCTCTATCCGGCCCCGCTCTCCGCCACGCCCCATCTCCGAGTCCGCCGCGCCCCCATGCCCCCGCACATAGATGTGCTCACGCTTTTCCCCCGGATGCTCGACGGTTTCCTCGCCGAGAGCATCGTGGGCAAGGCGCTGGCCGCGGGACTGCTCTCGGTGAAAGCCCGCGACCTGCGCGACTGGACCACCGACAAACATCGCACTGCGGACGACCGGCCATTTGGCGGCGGGGCGGGCATGGTGCTCAAGCCCGAGCCGGTGTTCGCCGCCATTGAGCAGCTCGCGACGCCCGGCTGCCGTCGGATCTACCTCACGCCCGACGGCACGCCGTTTTCGGAGCCGTTGGCGCGCGAGCTGGCGGAGCAGAAGCATCTCATCCTGCTGAGCGGGCACTACGAGGGGATTGACCAGCGCATCCGCGAACGGGTGATTGACCAGGAAATCTCCATCGGCGACTACGTCCTCACCAACGGCACACTGCCGGCGGCGGTGGTGATTGATGCGCTGGCGCGTTTTATCCCCGGCGTGCTGGGCGAGGAAAAGTCGTTGACGCACGAAAGTTTCACCGGCAAGCTGCTCGACTTTCCTCATTACACGCGCCCTGCCGAGTTTCGGGGTATGTCCGTGCCGGAAGTGCTCCTTTCGGGGCACCACGGTGACATCGAAGCTTGGCGGCGCGCGCGGCAGGAGGAAAAAACCCGCCTCGTGCGGCCCGATCTTCTCACCTAATTTCAACCTACGCTCCCGCCATGAACCCGATCATCCAAGCCATCACCGCCTCGCAGGTCAAAACCGACGTCACCCCGTTCAAGGTCGGAGACGGTGTGCGCGTCCACACCAAGGTCCGCGAGGGCGACAAGGAGCGCGTGCAAATCTACGCCGGCATCGTCATCGCCCACAAAGGCTCCGGCATCCATGAGACGTTCACGGTCCGCCGCATCAGCTACGGCGAGGGCGTCGAGCGCGTTTTCCCCGTCAACTCGCCCAACATCGAGAAGATCGAGGTCGAGACCGAGTCCGAGCCGATGCGCGCGCGCCTTTACTACCTGCGCGACCGCAAGGGCAAGGCCGCCGTGGCCGTGAAGCAGCGCGAGAACCGCACGGCCGCCGCGGCCGCGCCCGCCACCGCGAAGGCCTGAGGTGCTTGCGGCTTGGCGCACGGGATCGCCCCGGCGCCTTGGCTCCTCCTCTCCATTAACAAGAAACGCGGCAACGAAAAGGCCGCGCACGAGGCGCGGCCTGCTGATAAAACGCGTCGCGCCGGCTCACCCAGCCGCCGAAACCCACCGCAGGTTGTTCAGGTAGATGCCAGTTCCGTTGGCAACGGCGGAAAGCGGGTCGTCGGCCACCGTTACAGGCAGGCCGGTTTTCTCGGAGAGCAGCTTGTCAATGCCGCGGATGAGCGAGCCGCCGCCCGCCATCACAAAGCCGCGGTCCACCAGGTCGGCCGATAGCTCGGGCGGGCAGCGCTCCAGCGTCATGCGCACCGCGTCCATAATCTGCCCGACCGGTCCGCTCATCGCCTCACGGATCTCTTGCGAGGTGATGTGGATGGTCTTCGGCAGCCCGGCCACGGAGTCACGACCCTTCACCTCCATCGTCAGCTCCTCGTCGAGCGGGTGCGCCGAGCCGACAGTGATCTTGATTTCCTCCGCCGTGCGCTCGCCAATGAGCAGGTTGTAGGCGCGCTTCATGTAATCAATGATCGCGTTGTCCAGCTCGTCACCGGCCACGCGGATGGACTGCGAGACCACCATGCCGCCGAGCGAGATGATGGCGATCTCCGTGGTGCCGCCGCCGATGTCCACGATCATGTTGGCGGCGGGTTCGTCCACCGGCAGGCCCACGCCGATGGCGGCGGCCATGGGCTCGGGGAGGGTGAAAACCTTGCGCGCGCCCGCGCGCTCCGCGCTGTCCATCACCGCCCGTTTTTCGACCGCCGTAATGCCCGACGGAATGGCGATGACGACGACGGGCTTGACGAACGTGCCGGTGCGCACCTTGCGGATAAAATAGCTGAGCATCTCCTGCGTGACATCGAAATCGGCGATCACGCCGTCTTTCATCGGTCGGATGGCCTGGATGTTGCCCGGCACACGCCCGAGCATGCGTTTGGCCTCCTCGCCCACGGCGATGACCCGGCGGCTGGCGGTGTCAATCGCCACGACACTCGGCTCGCGCAGCACGATGCCACGATCCTTGACAAAGACGAGGGTGTTGGCGGTGCCGAGGTCAATGCCGATGTCGCTGGAGAAAAAATTTGCCATGGAAAACAAGGGAGTGGGGCCGGGCTGCACGCGGCTCCGGCCAGCCAACCGCCCCGCCCGCGCCCTGTCAACGGGGGAAATGGGCCGGGCGAGCCGGGGGCATTTCATTTGCCGCGCCGGCCGGACGCTTGCTCACGCCTGGGGAAAATTGCCTGCCAGCAGCCGGCCTTCCAAGCCCGCTCCTCGCTTGGCTTGCGCATGTTTTACCGTTGTCCACGACCCAGCCGATGCGGAAACATCCCCCACCCCAACACCCACTGCAAAATCTTCAGGCCGCCCACCCATGAAAATCACCTACTACGGCCATTCTTGCTTTCTCGTCGAGACCGCCACCGCCCGTCTCATCCTCGACCCGTTTCTGACCGGTAACGCGTCCGCTCCCATCGCCGCCGCCGACGTGCGCTGCGATTACATCCTCTGCTCCCACGGCCACGAGGACCACACCGGCGACGCCCTCGCCATCGCACAGGCCAACGGCGCCACCATCGTCGCCAACTACGAGATCGCCGAGTATTTTGCCGCCCGCGGCGCGAAGACCCACGGCATGAACCCCGGCGGCGCGTGGA
>CAIPZZ010000221.1 GCA_903869665.1 uncultured Opitutia bacterium
AAGGAATGACAAGGAACAACAAAGAATGGTTGAATGTCAGTGTTATGCGTTTTGAAAATCAGTGGAGTGAGCGAGTGGGCGAGTGGGCAACTAGGCGAGTGGGCGAGAGGGCGAGAGGGTGAGAGGGCGAGAGGGCGTTTTGTTAGCGGGTAGACTGGGTATCGACGGAGATTTTGAATAGCCGGTTTTTCTTAAGCAGTTCCATGACGGCGACGAACTGCTGCGCGGTGGACTGGGCGTCGAGTCGGAGGTGGATGGTGACCGGCTGCCGGGCCTGCGCGGCCAGTGTCGCCAGCTCGCGCGGGAGCTGCGAGAGCGTAAGCGGGCGGCTGCCTAGCACGACAGAGCCGTCGGCCTTGATGGTAATGATCTCGGTCTTGTCGTTCGGGTCGGGCTTGGTCTGGTCGCTGACCGACTCGACGGGCAGGTTGACCGGCAGCGTCTGCTCCTGGTTGATGAGCGGCGTGGCGATCATAAAGATGATCAGCAGCGTGAATCCAAGGTCCACGAGATTGGTGATGTTCAGCTCCGCGATGGGGTGCATCTGGCGGGCGCGGCGGAAGGTGCGGGCCATGGGGACAACCTCCTTATTTGCTCTCCAGCTCGAGCCGGTCCGCGAGCGAGCTCGCGTAGTTCTCTAGCTCGGTGACGAGCCGCTTGGTGCTCGCGAGCAGGATGTTGTAGCCGAAGACCGACGGGATCGCCACCACGAGGCCGGCGATGGTGGTCGTCAGCGCCGCCGAGACGCCAGGCGCGAGGGTCTGGATGCTGGCCGCTTGGTGCGTGGCCGCGCCACCCGCCACCCCGTCGAACGCCACCATCACGCCCCACACCGTGCCGAGCAACCCGAGGAAGGGCGCGCCCGACACTATGCTTGCGAGGAAGATCATGCTCGACTCGTAGCGCAGCGTCTGGCGCGCAAGGGCGCGCTGGAGCGCGTTCTCTGTGTGCTCGAGCCGAAAACGCGCCGTATCCGTCCCGCGCTCCTGGCCGATGGCGGCGGCGCGCGCGTAGGCCTCGACCGCGTCGGCGAACAGGTCGCCATACGGGATGTGCCGGTGCTGGCGTAGCGTCTCCGGCCCGTCGAGCAACGAGCGCTCCTGCCGCAGGGCGCGCTCGTAGGCCTGGTTGAGTGCGCGAAGTTTTCTCAGCTCGAAAAATTTCCCGAACATAATCGTCCACGCGATGAGGCTGAAAACCGCGAGGCCGCCCACGATGGTCTGGCCGACGGCGTCGGTGTCATGGAATATGCGGACGATGTTGACGGCGAGGAGCGGCGGCATGGCGCGAGACAAAAAGGGAATGTGCGCCACGAGCGTGCGCGCGTTTCACGCCCGTTCAACCGAAAACGCGCCGCCCATCCAAAGTGGCCTGGGTATCTTGCCCATGTTCGGCGACGCTAATCCGCGACCGCGCGCAAATCTGTTTGCCACGTCGCGTGAGCGATTTTCTCCTCGTTGCGTCGGCCTGCACGCCGCCAGCTATGTTTCGCCAACGCGCCCTCTCCGAACTCCGCGCCGCCCTCGCCCGCCCCGCCGCGCCCCGCCGCGCCTTGGTGGGCTTCGACGGCTTCGTGGACACCATTGTCGCCCCGGTCGCCCAGCGCGCCGGTCAGGGCGAAAACTTCACGCCGTTTGCCAATCTCGCCGAATTCGGCCAGCGCATCGTCGGCGCCGCCGGCCACAGCACGAACATCGAGCTCTACCCCCGCCTCGATAAGCTGGGCGGCAACGGCCCCATCCTCGCCAACGCCCTCCTCGCTCAGGGCTCGCCCGTCACCTACGTCGGCGCGCTCGGACACCCGGCCGTGCACCCGGTCTTCGCCGACTTCGCCCGCCGCGCGCGGGTCGTGTCATTCACCGAAGCGGCCCACACCATCGCAGTCGAGTGCGCCGATGGGAAACTCCTCCTCGG
>CAIPZZ010000222.1 GCA_903869665.1 uncultured Opitutia bacterium
CCCGCCGACACGGCGAGAACGGCGGGGTTCGGCGACCCCGCCCTACAGCCGGTCGAGGTTTGGCACCCCGAGGTAAAATTCTACGAGCTGCACGACACGCGCGGGCGGCACCTCGGCTCGTTTTACACCGACTGGCACCCGCGCGAGTCGAAACGCGGCGGCGCGTGGATGAACTACCTCATCACCGGTGGTCCGCGCCCCGACGGCACCCGTGCGCCGCACCTCGGCCTGATGTGTGGCAACATGACGCCGCCCTCCTCCGATAAGCCCGCCCATTCGGCGGGTTCGACTGGCTCACCGCAGGCAGGCTCAGGGCAGGCGTTGCTCACCCACCGCGAGGTTGAGACGGTATTCCACGAGTTCGGCCACCTGCTGCACCACCTGCTCGGCGAGGTGGAGATCAAGTCGCTCAATGGGGTCAATGTCGTGTGGGACTTCGTCGAGCTGCCCTCGCAGATCATGGAGAACTGGACATGGGAGCGCGCAAGCCTCGACCTCTTCGCGCGGCACCACGAGACCGGCGCGACTATTCCCGACGACCTATTCAACAAGCTCGTCGCGGCGAAAAATTTCCGCGCCGCCTGCGCGATGATGCGCCAGGTGCAGCTTGGCCGGATGGACCTGGCGTTGCACACGCGCACGGCGGAGTTCCTCGACGGCGACCTCGAGGCCAAGGCGCGCGCCACGGTGGCCGACTGCATGATCCCTACCGTGCCGCCCGGCCGCACGCTGGTGAAACGCTTCGGGCACCTGTTCTCCGACCCGGTCGGCTATGCGGCCGGCTATTACTCATACAAATGGGCCGAGGTGCTCGATGCGGATGCGTTCACGCGCTTCCAGCGCGAGGGCGTGTTCAACGCAAAGGTGGGCGCGGAGTTCGTGGAAAAAATTCTGAGCAAAGGAAACTCTGCCGACGCGGCGGCGCTCTTCCGCGACTTCATGGGCCGCGACCCCGACCCCGGCGCGCTGCTGCGCCGCTGCGGGCTTGCGGGCGAGTGACGCGTTCCACTAGAGCACCGGGCGCATGCCGCGCCATCTCCGCTTTGTGCTCATCCTTCTTGCCGTCAGTCTTGTCGGCACGACGTGGATCTTTTGGGCCTATGAGCACGGGGTGAACGCGCACATCAAGTCGTATCAGGACGTGCTGTGGTGGTGGTTCGTCAGCTCGACGACGGTGGGCTACGGCGACATCGCGCCCATCACGCCGCAGGGCCGGCTCGCGGCGGTCATGACGATCATCGTCGGCATCTATTGTTACACGAACTTCATCACGATCACGGCCGACTCGCTGCACGGACTCACCAACCGGAAAAATCTCGGCACGGCGGTAGTGCGCGCCAGCGGCCACATCGTCATCGGCGAATACACGGCGTTTGCCGACGAGCTGTTGCAGGCACTGCCGCAATATCCCGGGCTCGCGCGGCGCGAGGTTGTGATCGTGACCGACCTCGTGCAGGTGCGGCCTTACGCGCAGCATCATTTCGTGCGCGGCGTGCCGATCAGCCCCGTCGCGCTCAAGCAGGCGAGCATCGGCACCGCCGCCGTGGTGTTTCTCTACGCCAACGTCCGCTACCTCGACCCCGACTTAAAAACGCTGCACACCTGCGCCCGCATCCTGAAGCTCGCGCCCAATGCTCGGATCTTCATCGAGCTGAACAACCCGCAACACGAGCTGGCCGCGCACCTCGGCGAGCGCGTGAGCATCCTGGCGAGCCGCGCGCTGTTGGAGGCCGTGATGCATGACCGTGCGCCCGACCTCGGCCCGGAGTTTCCGCGCGGGTGAGGGGTTTGTTGGTAGGGCGAGGCGTCCCTGCCGAGTCGTTGCGACTTGTCGAGCGGGCGCGGCTCACCCGGAGGGTTCGCCCTACCCAAAGTCCGAAGTCCCGCGCGAACTGTTCTTCACGGCTTCAGCTCCGGCGCGGAGCGGGCCTTTGGCGTCTCGTCCACGAGGCGCGGCTCGGCGATTTTTCTCGTTGCCCGCGCCGGGCCTCTCGAGCTTGCGGCCGGTGACGAGCACGCGTTTCCAGCTCAAGGTCATTTTCAACGCCGCGTCCGGCGCTGAGTTCGTCCAAAAAATCTGGGCTAAGGTAACAGTGCCGACGCGGCGGCGCTCTTGCGCGATTTCATGGGCCGTGACCCCGACCCCGGCGCGCTGCTGCGGCGGTGCGGGCTGGCGGCGTGAGGGGATAATACGCTTCGGTTGCTCACAATTGATTGTTGAGCGCTAAAAGAAACGTGCTTAAGAAATCGGCCCAACTATCGGGCTGAATATAATAAGTCTGACCCAGAGCTGTGCCCACGACATATACGAGTTGGGTGATTGCAAAAAAGGCCACAGCGAGTGCAAAACGAAATTTCCAACGAAGGTAGAGAATGGCTGCCAGGAGCACACCGGAGATAAGTGAAATATCGAAAAACATCTGTTGCCTTTGCACATAACCGCCAAAAGTTTCAAACGCACCAACCCAGAAACCCAAAAGTAAAAGAGCCAAAAGGGGGGCCAGAGAAATGGCGGCCAGTTGAGATTTGCGATTCATGGATAAAACAAATCTCACGCCCGCTTGAGCACGTCGCGCGGGGTGGTCTCGACCGGGCCGGGTTCGGCGAGATCTTTCGCGCCTTTCGCGCCGAGCTCAGAGAATTTCCGCGCGCCGGGGAGCAGCGTCTGCTCGAAGGAGCCGACGGCGGCGTTGTAGGCCTTGTTCGCCGTTTCGAGGCCACGGCCGACCTTGTCGAGGTTGTCGGCGAAGCCGGCGATGCGGTCGTAGAGCGCGCGGCCGAGTTCGGCGATGACGGTGGCGTTGCGCGCGACGTCCTCCTGCCGCCAGCCGTAGTGCGCGGCCTTGAGCAGCGCGATGAGCGTGCCGGGCGTGGCGAGCAGGACTTTTTTGGCGATCGCGCGGTCAATGAGCGAGGGGTCGCCTTGCAGCGCGCCGGCGAGGAACTGGTCGCCGGGCAGAAACAGCACGACGAACTCCGGCGAGGGCTGGAACTGCTCCCAGTAGTTTTTCGCGCCGAGCGCGTCAATATGGCCGCGCACCTTGGCGGCGTGCTCGGCGAGCCGGGCGACACGCACGGTCTCGTCGGTGGCGTTGGCGGCCTCGCGGTAAGCCTCGTTGGGGGCCTTGGCGTCCACGACGATCTGCTGGCCGCCGGGCAGGCGGACGACGAGGTCGGGCCGGTCGCGCGCGCCGCCGCCTTGCGTGGTCTGCTCGACGAAATCGCAGTAGGAGGTCATGCCTGCGAGCTCGACGACACGGCGGAGCTGCACCTCCCCCCAGGTGCCGGCGGTCTTGCTGGCGCTGAGCGCGGTGGAGAGGTTGCCGGTGACGGACTGCAACTGCGCCTGCGCGGCCCCGAGCGACTTGAGCTGCTCGGAGAGGCGGCCGTAGGCGTCGGCGCGGGCCTTGTCCATCTCGGTGACGCTCGCGCCGACCTTATCGAGCGACTCGCGCAACGGCTTCACGAGCGCGTCAATCGCCTGCTGGCGCTTCTCCAGCTCGCCGGCGGACTGCTGGTGGAGCTGGCCAAAGGTCTCGCGGGCGAGCTTGAGAAACTCATCGGTGTTCTTGCTGAGGGCGTCGGCGGAGAGCGACTTGAACTCGGCGCGCAGGCGCTCATGGGCGTCGGTGAGCGCGGAGATTTTCTCGGCGGCGGCAGCGCGCTCGGCGGCCAGCTCATTTTCGACTTTCGACTTGAGGCCTGAGATTTCCACGAGCTGCTGGCGTTCGGCGGACAGCTCGGCGGCCAGACGAGCGTTCTCTTCCTCCTTCGCGCGCAGGCGCTCGGCGAGCACGGCGGACTGCTGGCGGAGGAGCAGCCAGACGACGAAAGCCGTGAGCGCGGCGGCGACGATGGCGAACAAGGCGGTCTGCATGGTGCCAGCGTGCGGGACCGCCCGCGCGCGGCAAGGGCGGAAACGCTGCCGGCGCGCGGGCGAACATCCCCCAGATTTGGCGGCGCGGCGGGAAAGAAACCTGGCGGCCCCCGCCGGCGTCTATGCACGTATCCGTGCGTCCCGGTTTCACCCAAAAAAACCGCGTGACATTTCCCGCCTACGGCGCATATTTTCCGCCCAGAGTAAACCTCCCCCACGCCCCGTGAAAATTTCCCCTCTTGCCGCCGGCCTGACCGCGACCGCCGCCGCGCTCCTCGCGGCCCTGCTCGCCTCCTGCGTGAGCGAGGGCAAGCCCGTCGCCGCCAACGGCACGGCCGCCGCGCCGGCCGTCACTGTCGCCGCCAAGCCCGCCGCCTCGTGGGAGGAGTTTCAAAAGACGGTGAAGCCTTTCCTCGCGGCCAACTGCTACAAGTGCCACGGCGCGAAAACCCAGGAGAACGACCTGCGTCTCGATCTGTTCGCCGATGCCGCTACGCTCGCCAAGAATCACACCGCACTTGAAAACGCGCTCGACCGCCTCACGCACCACGAGATGCCGCCGAACACTGAGCCGCGTCCCGCCGCCACGCAGCAGGCGCAGGTCGTCGCGTGGCTTGAGGGCTACCTCACCTCCGGCCAGGCCGGCCCGCGCGATCCGGGCCGCGTCACGCTCCGCCGCCTTAACCGCGCCGAATACAACAACACCCTCCGCGACCTGCTCGGCATTGACGTGAAGCTCGCCGACGCGTTTCCCGCGGATCTCGCCGGCTACGGTTTCGACAACAACGGCGACGTGCTCTCCATCGCCCCGGTGCTGATGGAAAAATACCTCGCTGCCGCGCGCCTCGCGCTCGACCGCGTGCTCAAGGCCGACCCCATCAAGCCCCCGCCGCTCGCTTCCTACGACGCCCGCCTCGTGTCCGTGATGGACGGCACGGTGCCGAAGTCCGATCCCGAGCGGCTCGCGGTCCGCGACAACAACACCGGCGGCGGCACGGGCACGCCGCGCGTCGGGCGGTGGTTCCTCACTACGGGCGAAATTTTCACGGAGCACGAGTTTTCGGCCGACGGCACCTACCAGATCAACGTCCGCGCCTACGGCACGCGCGGCGCGCCGCCGCCTGCGGGCGAGGCGCCGGCCGCCGGACGCCGAGGCGGCGGCCGTGGCGCGCAGGGGGCGTCGCCGCAGCTTGCGTTCCTGCTGGACGGTGAGCGCGTGGACGCGCCCGTCACCATCGCCCAGGATCAGCGCAGCACGGTGGTCACCTCGCTCAAGCCGTTCACCACCACCGTTGGCAAGCACCGCCTCACGCTCCAGTTCCTCAACGGCCCGACCGCCGAGGAGGTGGCCGTTGCCGAAGCCGCCGCCGCCCAGGCTGCCGCCGAAGCAGCGGCCGCTGCGGCGGCGGAGGCCGCAGCCAATCCGCCTGTGGTTGTCGCCGAGGTCGCCGCGCCCGATCCGACCGCGCTCGCCGCCGGCCAGCGCCGGGGCGGCGGCGCGCGGGGGGCGCGCGGCGGGCGAGGTAATCCCGGCGCGACGCTGCCCAACTCGCCAGCCGGCAAGCCCACGCTCGGCGTGATGGAGTTCCAGGTCGAGGGGCCGTTCGAGGTCACGCCCGACCGGATGCCGGGCAACTATGGCCGCATCATGGTCGCCACGCCGTCGCCCACCGTGCCGAAGGAGCAGGCGGCCGCGGCGGTCATCAAAAATTTCGCCTCGCGCGCCTTCCGCCGCCCGGTGCGCCCCGACGAGCTGGAGAAGCTCCTCGGCTTCTGGCAAAAGGCTGACACCGACGGCCGGCCGTTCGGGGACAGCATCGGCCTCACGCTGCAGGCCGTGCTGGTCTCGCCCTCGTTTCTCTTCCGGGTCGAGCAGGAGCCGGCGCCGGGTGAGCCGGACAACATCCACACCCTCACCGAATACGAGCTTGCCACGCGGCTCTCGTATTTCCTCTGGAGCAGCATGCCGGACGACGAGCTGTTCGCGCTCGCGACGCGGGGCCGGCTGCGCGCCGAGTTGCCCTCGCAGGTCGCGCGCATGCTCCAGGACCCGCGCGCGTCCGCTCTCGTGGACAACTTTGCTGGACAGTGGCTCCAGCTCCGGATGATGGAGAACGTGAACCCCGACGCCGCGCGCTTCCCCGCCTTCGACGAGGCACTGCGCGCAGCGATGACGAAGGAGACGCAGCTCTTTTTCACCGAGATCATGCGGGAGAACCGCAGCGTGCTCGAGTTCCTCGACGCCGACCACACCTACGTCAACGAGCGCCTCGCCCGCCACTACGGCATGAGCGATGTCACTGGGGAGGAGTTCCGCCGCGTGCCGGTGCCGAAGGACGCGCGCGGCGGCGGCGGCATCCTCACCCAGGCCAGCATCCTCACGCTCACCTCCTACAACAACCGCACCTCGCCGGTGCTGCGCGGCAAGTGGGTGCTGGAAAACCTCCTCGACAGCGCACCGCCGCCGCCGCCGCCCAACGTCCCCCCGCTCGAGGAAAAAGGCCCGCTCGCGGGCACCATGCGCCAGCGCATGGAGCAGCACCGCGCCAACCCCACCTGCGCCGCCTGTCACTCGCGCATGGACCCTATCGGCTTCGGGCTGGAGAATTTCGACGGCATCGGCGCGTGGCGCACGACGGACGCCACGAGCGCGCCGATTGACGTCTCCGGCCAGCTCCCCGACGGCCGCACGTTCAGCGGCCCGGCCGGACTGAAGGAAATTTTGCTGTCGCAAAAGGACCGCTTTGCGCGCACCATGGCGGCCAAGATGCTGACCTTCGCCCTCGGTCGCGGTTTGGAGCGTTCCGACAACCCCGTCGTGGACGAGATCACCGCCGCCCTCCGTGCCGACGGCTACAAGTTCGGCACTCTCGTCAATCAGATCGCCCTCAGCGCTCCTTTCCAAAAACGCCGCGGCCGCCCCCCTGCGCCTGCGGAGCCTCCTGTCGCCCCTGTCGCCCAAAACCCATGAACACCCCCGTCCTCTCCCGTCGCACCATGCTCCGCGGTCTCGGCACCGCGCTCGCCTTGCCGTTGCTCGAGTCCATGGTGCCCGCCACCCGCCTCCTTGGTGCCGGCGCGGCCGGCCCCGCCACGCCCGCGTTCGGCCCGCGCCGGCTCGCGTGGTTCTATGTGCCTAATGGCGTCGTCATCCCCAACTGGACACCCGAGACTGTCGGCAAAGACTTCGAGCTCACGCCCACTTTCCAACCGCTCGCTCCCTTCCGCGACAAGCTCACGGTCATCAGCGGCCTCGTGTGCGACAAGGCCAACCCCAACGGTGACGGCCCCGGCGACCACGCCCGCGCGCAGGCCGCCTACCTCACCGGCGTCCAGCCCCGCAAGACCGGCGGTGCCAATATCAAGCTCGGCGTCTCCGCCGACCAGGCTGTGGCCGCCAAGATCGGCCACCTCACCAAGTTCCCCTCGCTCGAGCTCGGCATCGAGGAGGGCAAGCAGGTCGGCGCGTGCGACAGCGGCTACAGTTGCGCCTACTCGCACAGCCTGAGCTGGCGTGGCGAGGCCACCCCGGTCGTCAAGGACTGCAACCCCCAGTCGGTCTTTGACCGGCTCTTCGCCGCCGGCGACCCCACCGAGACCGCCGAGGCCCGCGCCCGCCGCGAGAACGACCGCAAGAGTGTCCTCGACTTCGTCCTCGGCGACGCCAACGCCCTCTCGCGCAACCTCGGTGCCGCCGACCGCCAGAAGCTGGACGAGTATCTCACCTCCGTGCGCGAGATCGAGGTGCGCCTCAAGAGCACGCAGGTCGAGGCCGCACCCCCCGAAGGCGTCGTGCGCCCCGAGGCCCTCACCAAGACCACGCCCTATCCCGACCACGCCAAGCTCATGCTCGACATGTCGGTGCTCGCCTTCCAGGCCGACCTCACCCGCGTCCTCACCTTCCCCTTCGCCGACGAGGGCAGCGACATGCAATACCCCTGGGCCGACGCCAATGTGCGTCACCACACCACCTCGCACCACCAGAACGACCCGGTGAAGCTCGCCTATCTTTCCAAGATCAATATCTTCCACATGGAGCTCTTCGCCTATTTCCTCCAGAAGCTCGACGCGATCAAGGAGGGCAACGGCTCCATCCTCGACAACTCCCTTGTCACCTACGGCTGCGGCAACAGCGATGGCAACCGCCACAACCACGACAACATCCCGCTCATCCTCCTCGGCAAGGGCGGCGGCACCGTGACCGCCGGCCGCCACGTGCGCTTCGACGGCCAGCCGCTCAATAACCTCTGGCTCTCGCTCATGGACCGCGTCGGCGCGAGCTATGAGCGCCTCGGCGACAGCACCGGCCGCGTCGCGCTGGGGTGAGCGCCGGAATTTGTCGTTCCGATCTGTAGCGGCCTTGGCCTAATAGCACAGTTCGGGAAAAAGAGGCCTTCGCGCGACTACATGGAATTCAGCGCCCATCTTCCGGCACTGATCGGGCGAAAGTGCTGTGTTACTCTTGCGACCAATAGCTTGAAGCTGCATGTTGATGAAAATTGAAAGGGCGGATCGTTTTTATGGATTGATCCGCCGTGGCAGTTTGGGCGACTTGGCGAGATCATCGAGTCGTCGGCGTCTTGCCCGCACGACAAAGATGAAGACTAACACGGATGCAAAATTCATGACGTAATCATGAATCGAAGCAATTCACCTGCCCAGGCTGTAGGGGCGCAGGCTTGCTGCGCCCAATGGCCTAGCGCCAACGCTGGATGGACGATCGGTCCAGCGCTCTAAGCAGGGCGACGTTTCTCATGGCCTGCTTCGGAAGAGATGAGGGATGCCGGAAAGGTCGCAGCAAGCCTGCGCCCCTACAAAATCACAGGCTGCACCACTTCCTGTGGCACCCGAACGCCTCACCGCCGGTTTGGTCGGTTGACATCCGGCCGTCGGCGTGGACACTGGTGGCACCTGCCGGCCGACCCATTTTCAGCCCGGCCGCTGGGCTTTTCCGACTCCCGCAACGACCATCCCCATCCCTGCCTCCCCATGAAAACCGCCATCCTGACACTCGCCTTGCTGCCCCTGTTGCCGGTGCTCCCGGCCTTCGCCCAGCCCGCCCAGAGCCCGTCGAATGGGCCGGCTGCCCCGGCGCCTGCCGCCCCCGACACCCCGCCCGTCGAGGACTTCAAGCCC
>CAIPZZ010000223.1 GCA_903869665.1 uncultured Opitutia bacterium
ACGACTTCCTTGTCCGCGCCGAAGGTCTGACGCGTCCACTCGTCGGCGATTTGGTCGCTGCTGAGGTCGGGGTTCCACGCGAGACGGCCGAAGCCGTAGAGGTTGGCCATCTCGAGATCGTGGCCCATCCAATTCTGGTCGCGGCCGACATTGCTCACGCCGACGAAGCCGCCGTGTTTCCCGCCGAACACCTTGCCCTCGACGATGGCCTTCACCGGCGTGCCGGGCGCGCCCTTCACCTGCAGGTCGAAGTCGAGGGTCGCCTTCCACATCGGCACGGCGAACACGACATGGTGCTGCTGCCCGAGATATTCCGCCGTGATCTGGAGCTCGACGACCTCGTTGGTCTGCTTCAGTGCGCCGAAGAGCGGCGAGGGCGGCTCGCGCACCTGGAAATCAATCGCTCCGTTCTTAATTTGAATGGCGACGTTATCCTCGAAGGTGCCGTCGAGTTTGATGAAATTATCTAGCGCGGCCTTCGCGCGGTCCTGCGTGAGGTCCTGCCACGCGATGCGGTTGTTGTAAACGAAGCCGCGGTAGAACACGACGCCGCCGTGCGGCTTGAGCGCGCGCGCGATGGGGTTGGCTGCGTCGGCGTGCGTGTGGCCGTATTGCGACGGCCCCGGCTGGCCCTCGGAGTCGGCCTTGATCACGAAACCCGCGAAGTCGGGGATGAGCTTGTAAATCTCCTCCACCTTCGCCTGCCAAAACGCGATCACCTGTGGGTTTGTCGGATCGGCCGTCTGCAGCCCGCCGATGGCGGTGGGGCTGTTCAGATTCACCGACACGAGCATCCGCACGCCCCACGGACGGAGCGCATCGGCGATCTTGGCAATCTCCGGCAGCATGGCCGGCGAGATGACGAGGGGGTTGGCGTTGACGTTATTAATCGAGGTGCCGTTGACGCCGATGGATGCGAGCAGCCGGCCGTAGTCGCTCACGCGCTGGAGGTCGGTCGTGATCTTGTTGCCCTCCCAAAAAATCGAGCGCCCCGCGTAGCCGCGCTCAATGTCGCCGCCGGGATTGTCCCAATGGTTCAGGTAGCGGATGGGGGCGGAGGGGGATTCTTTGACGTTCAGATTCTCCAGCGATTCGCCGAGACTGATTTTGCGGAGCAAGGCGAACACACCGTAGAGCACGCCAGAGTCGTCCGCGCCGTTCACCAAAAGAAGCGGATGGCTTTTCGGTTGGATAAGGCCCAGCATGAAACCTTCAGCGGCACTGGCGAAGAGAACGCTATCTTTCATGGGACCTAACTTGCCATTAATTTCCCCATCAATTACCCGGGTTGCTCCAAGCACGATGGCATCCTTGTCTGTGGGCAGCGCAGTCACCACATTCAGCGTCCGCCCCAGCATCGCGCTCACGCCGCGCACCAGCTCGGCCTGCGCGGATTTCAAGATGGGCGAGTCGCCGAGCACGACGACCGTGTCCGGCAGCGTGGTCTCGTAGCCACGCTTAACGGCGGGATCGGTGATGGGCGCGTAGCGCAGCCAGCCATCGTAGCCGGTCTCGGCCCGCGCGGGCAGTGCGGCGGCGAGCAAGGCGGTGAGGAGCAGCAAGACGGGGCGGACGAGCGGTTTCATGGGGAGAATTTTCCAGCAGGGGAAGACCCGGCAGCATCCTCCCGTCCGCCTAAAGGACAACCACAAATCCCGCCGCTGCCCATTCGCCTAGTTTCGGAAGAAACGCAAAGTCGCTAAGGGGCAAAGACGCCAAGCCCAATCAACGGCTTGGGCCTAAATTTCCAGTCTATTGTCTCTGCTTCCCTCCTCTGCGCCTTCATCTCTTAGCGTCTTTGCGTTTCTTCCGGCAACTTCACCCGCCGGCGAACACGGGCCGGAAGCCCGCCTCCGTCAGGATGCGCGCCACGGTCTCGCGTTGGTCGCCTTGGATGACGATCGCGCCGTCTTTCACCGTGCCGCCGCAGCCGCACGCGTTGCGCATTTTTTTGGCGAGCGTCTCCTTCTCTGGCAGGCCAATGCCCGTGAAGCCGGCCGCGACTGTCACCGTCTTGCCGCCGCGCCCGCCAGTCTCGCGGGTGATGTCCACGCGGCCGCGGTTTTTTGCCGGTGGTTTTGTAGGGGCGCAGACTTGCTGCGCCCGATTGGCGTCC
>CAIPZZ010000224.1 GCA_903869665.1 uncultured Opitutia bacterium
CAGATCAATATTCGAGACCAAAAGATCAGATCCCAATAGGGCGAGACCTATCGGATGATTTACGTCGGTGATGAAGTCGGTGTCAATGGTGGCACCCGTGATGGCGTTGTATTTTCCGATTCGATCAGCATTGCCGTTGGATACCCACAAATTGATCCCATCCGTTACAACACCACCGAGGCCCGTGGATTCCGTGATAAATGAGGCGCTGATAGTCGCGCCGGTGATGGCGTCGTATTTTCCAACTTTGTGAGCGGTAGATCGTCCAACAAACAAGTCCGAGCCGGATACCGCGACTCCAAATGCTGTGGCCACATTGGTGACAAAAGTTGCGTCTATGGCTGCGCCGGTGTTCGCATCGTAAGTTCCAATGGTCAGACCACCGCCCTTGATGACATAAAGCGTCGAGCCCGAGACGGCAATGGCCCCATGAAGACTCAACCCGGTGATGAACGTCGCGTCAATGACTCCGCCGGTGAGCGCGTCGTATTTGCCAATGGTGCCGATATTTTCGTTTGAGACAAACAGCTCGGACCCCCGCAACGCGATGCCGGCCGGGCTGCTCAGGCCGGTGATAAATGAGGCGTTGATGGCCGCACCAGTGTTGGCGTCGTATTTTCCAACTGTTCCGGAAATGCTGTTCGTGACCCAAATTTGTGCCGTCGCCGATGAAGACAAAAATGCGAACGCCAAGCTGAGGCTAAGCAGCAGACGGCCCATCGTCAGGCGGTGCAAGCGTGGGAGGCAGGTTTTCATGGGTTGAGAAGACACAGCTAGGCTCCCCCCCCCCCCCGACGTCAAATGAAATATACAGCGCTTTCCGTTAGGGTGGCGGAATGTCATCCGCCTTGGTTTCGGACGACAGGCAGAGGTTACCCATAGCCGAAAACCGTTTGCCCCGGCCCGGTTTTCGGTAAGTTGCGCGTTCCACCCATGCAGGCGGCCACGCACATTCACGTCAAAGGCGCGCGCGAGCACAACTTGAAGAACCTCGAGTTGCGGCTGCCGCGCGGGAAGCTCGTGGTCGTCACCGGGCCGAGCGGGTCGGGCAAGTCGTCGCTCGCGTTCGACACCATCTACGCCGAGGGCCACCGCAAATACATGGAGTCGCTCTCCACGCAGGCGCGGCAGCTTCTCGACCAGCTCCCGCGGCCCGACGTGGACTTCATCCACGGCCTCTCGCCCGTCCTCGCCATCGGACAGCGCACGGGCGGCGATTCTCCGCGCAGCACCATCGCCACCGTGACCGAGATCGCCGACTACGCACGCCTGCTCTGGGCGCTGCACGGCGCGCAGGTGTGCCCGAAGGACGGCGGGCGCGTGGTCATGCGCTCGCTTGACGACAACGTGGCGCGCGTGCTCGCGTGGTGTCCCGGCGAGCGGGTCATGCTGCTCGCGCCGGTCATGCGGGCGAAGCCCGCCGTGCTGCGCGACGAGCTGCCGCGCCTGCGTCAGCGGGGTTTCCAGCGCGTGCGGATCGGGGGAGTGATCAAAAACCTCGATGACCTGGACCTCGTGCCGGCAGGCACGAAGGAGCTGGAGGTTGACCTCGTCGTGGACCGGCTCGTCGCCAGCGCCGACCAGCACAGCCGGCTGGCGGACTCGCTGGAGCTGGCGTTCCGCGAGGGAAAGGACCGGGCCTTTGTGCTGGCGCAGAAATCGGCCGACGCGCCGTGGCGCGAACTGGCGCTCTCGCAGTCGTTGGCGTGCGAGGTGTGCGGCGACGTGTTCGAGAAGCTCACGCCGAAGCATTTTTCTTTCAACCACACCGAAGGCGCGTGCGGGACGTGTGGCGGGCTGGGCCGCAAGCTGCGCTTCGTGCCGGAGCTGATCGTGCCCGACCCGACGAAAAGCGTGCGCGAGGGCGCGCTCAAGCCGTGGCGCATCGGCGGAAAAAATCTCATCATCAAGCACAACGCCCTGCTCAAACAAC
>CAIPZZ010000225.1 GCA_903869665.1 uncultured Opitutia bacterium
CGTCGCTGACGGTGCGGAGGGCGGACTGCTTCTGGTATTCGGTGACGCGGCCTTCGAAGAAGTTTTGCTCCTTCTTGATATCAATCATCTCGGCGAGCCAGGGGAGCGGGTTCTTGGCCCCGGGGCTGAGCAATGCGAGGCCGCAGCCTTCGAGGCGGCGGTCGGCGATGAAGTCAATGTAGGTGAGGAACTCCGTGATGGAGAGGCCGAGGGCGTTGACGGGCAGGCAGTCGCGGATGAAGTCCTTCTCCAGCGCGACGGCCTCGGCCATCGTCTGGCGCAGCTCCTCCTTGAACTCGGGGGTCCAGATCTCGCGATTCTCGTCAATGAGATCCATGAAGAGTTTCCGGAACAACTCGATGTGGTTCGACTCGTCGCGGAGCGTGTAGCGGAACATCTGGCCGATGCCGGCGAATTTGTTCTGGCGGTAGAGGGAGAGGACCATGCCGAAGAGGCCGTAGAACTGGGTGCCCTCCATGCACTGGCCGAAGACAAAGATGTTTTTCGCGAGGAGCCGCTTGTTCTCGGGCTGGGTCATGTCGAGGTCGCGGCGCAGGTCGCGGCTGACCTTGTTGACGAACTCGTTTTTGCGCTCGATGGACTTGATGTCCTCGAACATCGCCTCGCACTCGTGCGGGTTGATGCCGAGCGACGAGATCATGTAGAGCAGCGAGTCGGCGTGGATGTTCTCCTCGTGCGCGTGGCGGCCGAGGACGAGCTTGAGCTCGGGGGCGGTGACGATCTCGCGCACGACGTGCTGGATGTTGTCGCCCACAATGCCCTCTGCGGCCGAGAAGTAGCCGATGCCCATGCGGATGATCCAGCGCTCGACATCGGAAACGAGCTTGGGGTCGCGCCACTGCTCAATGTCTTTACCCATCGGGATGTCCTCCGGCTCCCAATGGTTCGCCTTCATCGTCTTGTAGAGATCGTAGGCCCACTGGTATTTCAGCGGGAGAATGTTGAAGTAGGGCACCTGGCGGCCGTTGATGACACTCTTGGCGGCGAAGGCGGCCTCGGCCTTGGTCTGGTCGAGCACGAAGGACTTGGAACCGACTTGGAAAGATTTCTGCATGGCAGGAGGAGAAGTTGAAGGGACGGCGGAGTTGGGCGGTAGAGAGACGAAAAATGCGGGCGAAAGGTGGCTTGTTTCGGCACGCCAAGGCCCGAGGCGAACTAAAGTTGCTGGAACTTGTTGACGGGTTGCTAACCACAACAGGTTGTGGCCGCTGAACCAAGAGAACACAACAGGTATGAAAATGGCCGTCAGCACGGTCAATGAATTTATGCTGAAATTAACGTGTTTTTTTGCTTGCGGCACCCAGCGCGAGTTTTCCGCGCGGCCCACCCGGTAATTTTCCCTCGGAGACGCGTCCTGTTGGCCGTTAAAATCGGATACACCTCCTCGGAAAGCTGCGGCTGTCTCACGGCCGGCCGTGCGCCCGAGCGCATGCGCCCGTCGAAAATGCCCCGCGATGAACCAGCGGAGACCCAGTCAGGAAACCGCACCGAACCTATCCGGACGACAGTGTCAGCGGCTCGTAACGGAAAGTTACCTACAGACGTCGTGAGCCACGGCGGAGAATCGCTCAGCCGCCACCACCGGCGGTCGCGACAGTCACGGGCTTGAAGGTCGCTCGGAGTGTCGCCCCGATGTAATCACGGTTGAGGCGCGCGATGAAGTCGTGGCTGATAAGCTTCGGGCACACGGCGCTGCACTCGTATTGGTTGGTGCAGTTGCCGAAGCCGGCCGCGTCCATCGTCTGCACCATCGCGAGCACGCGCTTGTCTCGCTCGGGCTGGCCCTGTGGCATCAGGCCGAGGTGCGAGACCTTGGCGGCGACGAAGAGCATGGCGCTGGCGTTCTTGCACGCCGCGACGCACGCGCCGCAGCCGATGCAGGTCGCCGCGTCCATCGCGAGGTCGGCGTCCTCCTTCGGCACCGGAATCGAGTTGGCGTCGGGGGCCGCGCCGGTGCGGACGGAGATGAAGCCGCCGGCCTGCTGGATCTGGTCGAAGGCGGCGCGGTCGGTGACGAGGTCCTTCTGGATCGGGAAGGCCTGCGCGCGAAAGGGCTCGACGACGATCGTGTCGCCCTCCTGGAAGCTGCGCATGTAGAGCTGGCAGGTGGCGATGCCCTTGCCCGGGCCGTGCGGCTTGCCGTTGATCGTGCAGGAGCAGGTGCCGCAGATGCCCTCGCGGCAGTCATGCGCAAACGCGATCGGCTCCTCGCCCTTGACCGTGATACCGTCGTTCACGACATCAAGCAGCTCAAGGAAAGACATGTCGGGGTTCACGTCCTTCGCCGGGTAATCAACAAACTTGCCGGGAGCGGACGGGCCGGCCTGGCGCCAGACGCGGAGGGTGACGGAAAAGAGTTTCTTGGAGGTGGGAGCGGCCATGGCGTTATAGGCGGTTGGATCCTTCGACTTGGCTCAGGATGACGCTGCGCGTCACTTGTAGGAGCGGACGCTCATCTTGGTGAACTCGTAGTTAAGCGCCTCGGTGTTGCGCAGCGGGGTCTTGCCCTCGCCATGGTATTCCCAGGCGGCAACGTGTGCGAACTTCTCGTCGTCACGCTTGCACTCGCCGTCGGGCCACTGGTATTCCTCGCGGAAGTGGCCGCCGCAGCTTTCCTCACGCGTGAGCGCGTCGCGGCACAGCAGCTCGCCAAGCTCGATAAAGTCGGCGACGCGACCCGCCTGCTCGAGCGACTGGTTGAGCGTGTCCGCCGAGCCGGGCACCAGCACGTTGGCGTGGAATTCCTCACGCAGCGCGGGGATTAGCTTGAGCGCCTCCTCGAGACCGGCCTTGGTGCGCGCCATGCCACAATGCTCCCACATGATCTTGCCGAGGCGCTTGTGGAAATGGCTGACCGGCTCCTTGCCCTTGTTGCCTAGGAAATGCCGCGTCATGCCGGTGACATTTTCCTCGGCCTGCTTAAACTCGGCGCGGTCCGTCGCGGGACGCGAACCGGGCTTCTGGCCGGCGAGGTAGTCGCCGATGGTGTAGGGAATGACGAAGTAGCCGTCGGCCAGACCCTGCATGAGCGCCGAGGCGCCGAGACGGTTGGCGCCGTGGTCGGAGAAATTCGCCTCGCCGAGCACGAAAAGGCCCGGAATGTTGGACATCAGGTTGTAGTCCACCCACAGGCCGCCCATCGTGTAGTGCACCGCCGGGAAGATGCGCATCGGCGTCTTGTAGGCGTTTTCCGCGGTGATCTCGTGATAAATGTCGAAGAGGTTGCCGTAGCGTTCGCGCACGGCGGGCTCGCCGAGGCGCTTGATGGCATCGGCGAAGTCGAGATAGACGCCCAGGCCGGTCTCGCCCACGCCGCGGCCCTCCTGGCACATGCGCATGGCGGCGCGGGAGGAGACGTCGCGCGGGGCCAGGTTGCCGAAGCTCGGGTAGATGCGTTCGAGGTAATAATCGCGGTCGGCCTCGGGAATCGTGTTCGGATCCTTCTTGGCGTCATCCTTCCGCTTCGGCGCCCAGATGCGGCCGTCGTTGCGGAGGGACTCCGACATGAGCGTGAGCTTGGACTGGTAGTCGCCACTCACGGGAATGCAGGTCGGGTGGATCTGCGTGTAGCAGGGATTCGCGAGGCAGGCGCCGCGCTTGTAGGCGCGCCAGATGGCGGTGGCGTTCGACTGGCGGGCGTAGGTCGAGAGATTGAAGACGTTGCCGTAGCCGCCGGTGGCGAGCACGACGGCGTCGGCACTGTGGCGTGTGACCGCACCCGTGATCAGGTTGCGGACGATGATGCCTTTGGCCTGGCCGTCCACGAGGACGAGGTCGAGCATCTCGGAGTTGGTGTGCAGCTCGACGCCGCCCTGCCCCACCATGCGCGAGAGCGCGGAATAAGCGCCGAGAAGGAGCTGCTGGCCGGTCTGACCGCGCGCGTAGAAGGTGCGCGACACCTGCGCGCCGCCAAAGGAGCGGTTGGCGAGGAGGCCGCCGTATTCGCGGGCGAAGGGCACGCCCTGTGCGGCGCACTGGTCAATGATGTTGACCGAGACCTCGGCCAAGCGGTGGACGTTGGCCTCGCGGGCGCGGTAGTCGCCGCCTTTCAGTGTATCGTAGAAGAGCCGGTGGACGGAGTCGCCGTCGTTCTGGTAGTTCTTGGC
>CAIPZZ010000226.1 GCA_903869665.1 uncultured Opitutia bacterium
CCCTGACGGGCGCGGGTTGAAGCTTAGGGCGGATGCGGTGCGCGGCCGGCTCAGAAGTGGACCTGGTAGGACGTGGCGATCCAGAGGCTGGCGGCCTGGCCGACCGTGGTCGCGTTGGCCGAGATCGAGAACAGGCCACGGCCCGTGTCGTATTCAAAGCCGAGCGTGCCGCGCGCCCAATCCTGACGCTGGCGCTGGCCGGGCGTCGTCACCGAGCCGATGCCGGGGCCGAAGTCCGCCGTCGTCGAGGCGCTCGTATCCTGGAAGCGGTGCACGCCTTCTAGCGTTCCGACCAGGCGCAGGTTGGCGCGGAGATCGTAGGCGCTGTTGACGCCCACGGACACCTCGGAAGCGAGGTCCTTGCGGCCGGCGATGATGGCGGGGAAGCCGCCGCCGGTCTCGGCATATGTCGGCGTGCTCGTCTGCGCGATGGTGCCCTTCACATAGGGCGTGAAGGCGATGCCGTGCAGCGTGAGCGCATTCTCCCAGTCGGCGCGGAGCGCGCCGCCGACGGTGTGCGCGTCAAACGCGGCCGTGGAAGCGTCGGGCGTGCCGGCGTTCAGGTAGCCGCGGCGGATGTCCAGCGAGTTGAGCTGGTAGAAGCCCGTGAGCGTGACCCAGACCGCGCGGTTGGGCAGCTGGGCGATCAGGTCGGCGATCAAGTAGATACCGTCAAGGCTGGTCTCGCCCGCCACCGGTGTGTGCTGCGTGGCAGTGGTCTTGCCGAGGGCCAAGTTGGCCTGGAGCTTGCCGAAATTGCGGCCCACGCCGATCTCGCCGACGCTCAGCTCGCCGTCGCGGCTAGCGTGCTCGTCCGCGCCGAAGTCTCCGGCGGCCCATGCGGTGAACTTGCCCTCGGGCACGCGGCGCGAGAGCGGGTGGCCGTGCGCGCCGTTGAGCATCGTCCAGCCCGCGTCCGTCGCCAAGCTCAGCGAGTTCGCCGTGCTCAGAAGGCCGACCTGCAGGTCGGCGAGCGTGATCGCGACCGGCGCCGCGCCGCCACGCGCGATGAACGGGGCATAGTTCGCGTCAGATCCGAGATTGCCCACCACCACGGAGACATGCTCCAACTACCGCGAGTAGGTGGCTCGCCTAATCCGAAATCCCGAAAATTCTATGCGCGCCAATCGAGGCCGATATCGGCCCACGAGCTGTGGTGGACCAGCGCACCGGTCGAGACGAAGTCGAGACCGAGGCCGGCGTAGCGCGGGAGAGATTTCAGCGTGATACCGCCACTGGCCTCGGTGAGCGCGTGGCCCGCGATAAGCGCGACGGCACGGCGGATTTGTGCGGGGGCGAAATTGTCGAGGAGGATCACATCGGCCCCGGCGTCGAGGACGGGCGGGATTTGCGCGAGGGAGTCCACCTCGACTTCGACGGGAAGGGCCGGGGCAGATTTTTTCGCGCGCGCCACGGCGGCGGCAAGGTCACCGGATGCACCAAGCAGCGCGAGGTGGTTGTCCTTGAGCATGACGCGGTCGAAGAGGCCGAGCCGGTGATTCCAGCCGCCGCCGCAGGCGACGGCATATTTTTCCAGCATGCGGTGGCCGGGGGTGGTCTTGCGGGTGTCGAGTAGGCGCGTGCGGCCGGGGCCGAGGGCGGTGACGTGACGCGCGGTGTGGGTGGCGATGCCGCTGAGACGTTGGAGAAAATTCAGGATGACGCGCTCGGCGGCGAGGAGCGTGCGCGGGTCGCCGGTGAGGGTGGCGAGCACGCCGCTGGCCGGCACAGCGCGGCCGTCGCGCGCGTGGAGTTTCACCGTGGCGCGGCCCGCATAGGCGGCGAGGATGAGCGGGATGAGCGGGAGGCCGCAGGCGATGAGCGGGGTGCGGGCGACGAGGTCGGCGCGGGCTGAACGGATGCGGGCAGGATGCCCGTGCCACGCGAGAGCAGAGGTGGAAAGGTCTCCGGTGAGGCGGGGTTTCACGCGGAGGCCGAGGCCGGCGAGATCCTCGTCGCGCGCCATCGCGACGAGCCGGCGCAGGTAGGTGGGATCGAGGTCGGCCCAAGCGAGGCGGTGGAGCAGGGTTTTGATGGCGGCAGGCATGGCTTAAATGGGGCAGAAATTTTTAACCACGGATTGCAGGGATGCACACGGATGCTGTCACTCCCGCACCTGGCCGGTGCCGTCCACAAGATATTTGTAGCTGCAGAGCTCACGGAGGCCCATGGGGCCGCGAGCGTGGAGGCGGTCGGTGCTGATGCCGATCTCGGCGCCGAAGCCGAACTCGAAGCCGTCGTTGAAGCGGGTGCTGGCGTTCCAGAGGACGACGGCGCTGTCCACGGCGGCCTGGAAACGGGCGGCGGTGGCGGGGTCGCGGGTGACGATCGCCTCGCTGTGGCCGGAGCTGTCGCGGTTGATGGTGGCGATGGCGGTGTCGAGCGAGTCCACGACACGGACGGCGAGGATGAGGTCGAGAAACTCGGCGGTGAAATCGGCGGGCGTGGCGGCGGTGTGGGCGAGCTTCGCCCTCGCGAGAATCGCGGCGCTCGCGGCGTCGCACCGGAGCTGAACGTTTTTCGCGAGGAGTGCGGACGCGAGGCGCGGGAGCATGGTCTCGGCGACGGCGGCGTGGACGAGGAGCTGCTCGGCGGCGTTGCAGACGCCGGGGCGCTGGGTCTTGGCGTTGACGAGAATATGTTCCGCGAGATTGGGGTCGGCGTCCTTGTCCACGTAGATGAAACAGACGCCGGTGTAGTGCTTGATGACGGGAATGGTGGAGTTGGCCGTGACGTAACGGATGAGGCTCTCGCCGCCGCGGGGGATGATGCAGTGGATGAGCGTGTCGAGCTTCAGCAGCGTGTTGAGCGCGGCGCGATCAGTGGTCGGAATGAGCTGGACAGCGTCGGCCGGGAGGCCCGCGGCGGTGAGCGCCTGCGAGATGAGCGCCGCGAGCGCGGTGTTCGTATGGAAGCACTCCTTGCCGCCGCGAAGAATGGCAGCGTTTCCGCTTTTCAGACAGAGGATGGCGCAGTCCACCGTGACGTTGGGGCGCGCTTCGTAGATGATGCCGATAACGCCGATGGGCACACGGATTTTGCGGATGCGGAGGCCGTTGGGTCGCGTCCAGCCCTCGAGCTCGGCACCGACGGGATCGGGCAACGCGATGACTTCGCGGACAGATTGGGCGAGGTGGTTGAGTTTCTTTGCGGTGAGGGTGAGACGCTCGCGACTCGCGGCGGCGAGTGCCGTGGCCTCGGGGGTGGCGAGGTCCTGCGCGTTGGCGGCGAGAAGGGTGGCGTGTGAGGTCTCGATCAGGCCGGCCAGCGCCTCCAGCACGGCGTTTTTTCTCACTGCCGGCGTCGTTGCGAGCACGAGCGACGCGGCGCGGGCGCGCTGGGCGATGGAAGTGACGAGGCTGGCGAGATCGGCAGGCATGGGCAGAGAGAATGAACGAATTAAGCAGCAGGATGGAAGGGATTTCAAGCTGACCAGGACGAAGGTGCCCGACTTTGCCAAGCTATAGCCTCTTTGAGGTCTGCGATGTCTCGCAAAGGGTCCGTGGCGAGTTGAAACCGGGGGAAGGATCAAAATCAAAGCTGGTGGCCGGATTTGACGAATGCTTCTTCTTGGCCGGATTGCGACGGCATCTTTGTCTTTGCTAAGCAGGTTGCCGGGAAATTTTAAAGGCGTGTGCATTGACACCCGCCCCGCCAACGAAAGATTGGCCAATGTCATGCCCAGCCTCCGCCAACTACTCACCGCGCACCCGGTCGCGCTTCTGCTCGACTCGGCCTCGGCGCGGACGCAGGTCGGGCTGCTGTCGCGGGATCCACGCGAGGCGCAGCGCTGGTTTTCCAGCGACGACGAGGCGGGCGTGGCGCTGTTCGCCGGCGCGGAGAGCCTGCTGGCCGAGAGCGGACGCCGGATCGCTGACGTGCGAGTGTTCCTGTATTGCGAGGGTCCAGGCTCGGTGCTCGGAATCCGCACCGCCGCGGTGGCGCTGCGGACGTGGCGCGTGCTCAACCCCGCGCCGGTGTTCGCCTACCGCAGCCTAGATCTGGTCGCGCACGCGCTGAGTGACCCGACGGTGAGCGTGATCGCCGACGCGCGCCGCGACTCGTGGCACGCCGCCCGGATCGGCGAGCCCTTGCGCCGCGTCCCGACGGCGGAGCTGCGCGGCGCGCTCGCGATGCCGGAGCATTTTCGGCACTGGACTCCGCTGCCCGAAAGCGTCCGCCGCACGCCCTACGACGTTTCCGAGCTGCTGCCCGCGCTGCCCGACGCCGAACTGTTCCGGCCAACGGAAGAGCCCGACGCCTTCCTGCACGATGAGCCAAGCTATGCGACGTGGACACCGCAGGTGCATCAGGCCGGGGCAGGGGGCAACAAGTCCGTAGCCCTGCAGCAACCGTCTCAAGCGGCCACCTCGGTTGGGGCGCGGGCGTCAGCCAGCACCTCCCCCACCCTTTCCCCATGAGCGACGACCACCGCTCCGCCGCACGCTGTCGGGCCGACGTGGATCTGGCCGCGCTCGACCGCAACGTGCGCCTCATCCGCGCCGCGCTGCCCGCACGCATGGCCTACATCTCCGTCGTCAAGGCCGATGCCTACGGCCACGGCCTGCCGCAAATCGCCGCGCGGCTGATGCACGCAGGCGTGGATCTCTTCGCCGTGGCCAACCTCGCCGAGGCCGCCGCGCTGCTGGAGACCGGGGCAGGCTGGCCGGTGTTAGTGCTCGGGCCGCTCCTGCCGGGCGAGGACCGACGCGCGGTGGAGCGCGGCGTGGCCGTCACCGTCTCGTCGGCCGACGAGGCCACACGGCTCAATGCGGCGGCGCGCGCGCTAGGCAAGACGGTGAGCGTCCACCTAAAAATTGACACTGGCATGGGCCGGGCCGGCGTGTGGCACGAGGAGGCGGCCGGACTGTGGGCAACCATTGCCGCCGCACCGTGCCTGCGACTCGCGGGCGTGTGCACACATTTCGCCAGCCCGGACGACGACGCGGCGTTCACCACCGAGCAGCGCCGTCGGTTTCTCGCCGCGCTCGCGCTCTGCCCCGGCCTCGACGCGACAAAACTCCTCGTCCACGCTGATAACAGCGCGGGGCTGGAGACGATGGCCAACGGTGGACCGTTCAACGCGGTGCGCGTGGGCTTGTTGCAATTTGGCGTGCTGCCGCGCCCAGGTTCATTGCTCGCGGCGGCGCGCACGGAGCCGGTGCTCAGTTTTCACACTCGCATCGGACTGGTGAAAAAACTGCCCGCTGGCGCGACCGTGAGCTACGGGCGCACGCACACGCTGCGGCGCGACTCCACCGTGGCCGTGCTCACCGCCGGCTACGGCGACGGTGTGCCGCGCGCCGCGAGCAACCGCGCGTCCGTGCTCGTGCGCGGCCAACGCTGCCCGGTGCTCGGCCGCGTGACGATGGACCAGACGGTGGTGGACGTAAGCGACGTGCCGGGCGTGGCCGTCAACGACGAAGCCGTGCTCATCGGCCGACAGGGCGAGGAAGTGATCTCGCTGACTGAGTTCAGCGCGTGGGCGGGCACGATTCCGTGGGAGACGCTTTGCTCGCTTACCAAGCGCGTGCCGCGCTTTTACCGGGCGTCGTTAGGGGTGTGAACAGCCGCCCGGACATTTTAAATCAATCTATACGCGGCGAATAATGGGAGGCGGAGGCAGCTCATTCCGGCTCCCCGTCCTCGCTTCGAATGTTTGGCTCCAGTAACGAACCGCCCTAGATCGGCCCCTTTAAAATACGCACCGCTCATCTTCGTCCGTCACCCGCTCACGGCTTGCATCGTCTTAGTCACTAGTTAACATCAATCCCATGCCGGACGCCCCCATAGTGCCGCCACCCGCCGCGTCACCTTCGAAAACGCGGCTGTCGCCTGTCGAGGCGTGGCAGCCGCTCCCCGCCGCCGAATGGAATCTCGACGCCGCGCGCCACTTGTTGCGCCGCTCCGGGTGGACCGCCCGGCCCACCGATGTCGCGCAGGCGCTCAAGGACGGCCTCGCCACCACACTTGATCGGCTGTTCCCCGCGAAAGCCGCGCCGTTTCCGCCCCCGCACGCACTTGTCGAGCTGGAAAACCTCATGTCCGACATGCGGGCGCAGATGAACGCCGCGCCCGCCGGCCCGGGCCGGCAGGCGGCGCAGGTCGCGCTGAACCAAGATTTCCAACAGGCGGAGCAGGAGCTGATCGTGGGCTGGCTCGATTTTGCCAATCGCCCGGAACGCTCGGCGCAGGAAAAGTGGGTGCTGTTTCTCGGCGACATCTATGTCATCAGCCAGGAGAAGGTCCGCAACCCGCAGCTCGTCCACCAGCACCAGGCGATCATCCGTGAGCTGGGCTACGGCCCCGCGCCCGCGCTGACCAAGGCCGTGTCGCGCTCGCCCGCGATGGTGCAATTTCTCGACCTTGGGCAGAGCCAGCTCGGCGCGCCCAACGAGAACTTCGCCCGCGAGTTGTTCGAGCTCTTCACGCTCGGCGAGGGCAACTACACGGAACGCGACATCAAGGAGGCCGCGCGCGCCTTCACCGGCTACCGCCAGCAGGAGGGCGAGTTTTTCTTTGCGCCCCGCCAGCACGACCCGACGCCAAAAACAGTATTCAACCGCACGGGCAACTTCGACGGCGACGCCGTCATTGACCTCGTCTATGCGAAACCCGCTGCTGGCGAGTTCGTGCCGCACGAGCTGGCGCGGTTTTACCTGACCGATGACCCGCTGCCGAAGGAGCACCTCGCCATGCTGGGCGACTGGTGGCGCACGACCGCCCGCTACGATCTGCGGCGTCTCGCGCAGCGTTTTTTTGGCAGCCGACTGTTTTTCGAGCCGGCCTATCGCGGCAACTACATCAAGAGCCCGGTGCAGTTTCTGCTCGGACTGCTGCAAGACCTCAACCTCGACCTTGTGCCCGTGCCGCGCCGTGCCGCCGGCCCGCTCCGCCAGATGGGCCAAATCCCCTTCCGCCCGCCCAACGTCCGCGGCTGGGTCGGTGGCCGGAACTGGATTAACTCCTCCACGCTCGCCGCGCGCCGCCAAGCAGTCGAGTTGCTCTTCGCCCCACTCAACGAAAACAACTTCAACGCCGACGAGCGCGAGGCCATCGAGGCCGCACGCAAGGAGGGACGCGGAAATTTCACCTTCGACCAGACGCGCTTCGCCAACTTGCTCGACCTCTCCGCCGCCGAGCTGACCGATCAGCTCCTCTCCACCCTCCTTCCGGTCAAGGTGGACGAAGCTTACCGTGGCATCATCCGCGATTTTCTCGCCGCAACCGGCCCGCTCGACGACACCGCGCCACCACCCGGCCGACGCGGCGCAGGGAGGGGGGCGCGCGCCGGCGGCCCGCGCGGCGGCGGCGTGCTCGCTCAACGCGTCAACCGCCTCCGCAACGCCCTCGTCACCATCCTCCAGTCACCCGAATACCAGCTCTGCTGAGCCAAAATTATTCTTTCTCGCTCCTCTTAATCTTTCTCTTTCTCCCCTCCCCCTTTTTTGACCGAGGAGCCAAACTTTGGCGAGAAAGCGAAAGATTTAGAGTAAGAGTAAAAAGTTCCATAAACTCCGCCACCGCCATGAACACCGACTTCACCCCGCTCCCCGTCACGCGCCGCGAGTTCTTCCGTTGGGGTGGGCGCGGCCTCGGCCTACTCGCGTTCTCGCGCTTCGCGCCGTCCTTCCTCGTCCAGTCCGCGCTCGCCGCCACGCCCGCGCCAGAGAAGGACCGCAGCGTCCTTGTGCTCGTCCAGCTCGCCGGCGGCAACGACGGCCTCAACACCGTCGTGCCCTTCGAGGACGCCGCCTACTACAACCTCCGCCCCACCCTAGCCGTGCCGAAGGCCCAGGCGCTCCGCCTCACCGCCACCGCCGGCCTCAACCCCGCGTGCGCACCGCTCGCCGCGCTCTACAAGTCCGGCAAGCTGGCCATCGTGCAGAACGTCGGCTACCCCAATCCCAACCGCAGCCACTTCCGCTCGACGGAAATCTGGGAGACCGCCAGCGCCGCCGACCAGAGCCTCTCCACCGGCTGGGTCGGCCGCTACCTCGATAACTACTGCGCCGGCCGGCCCGGCCTTGAGGGCCCGGTCGCCTTGCACGTCACCGGCGAGACGCCGCAGTCGTTCCAGTCCGCCATGCCGCACCCGACCTTCGGCCTCGCCGCCGGCGGACTCGGCCGCCAACAGCAGAGCGAAAACCTCGGCCTCCTCCGCCGGCTCGCCGCGCATGACGGCGGCCACGCCGACGGCAACAGCTCGTTTCTCCGCGCCACGCTCATGGACGCGCTCGTGACCGAGGAGAAGGTGCAGGGCATCCTCGCCGCCTACCGGCCCAGCACCGGGGCGGACTACGCCGGCAGCCAGTTCGCGCAGGCGCTCCGCAACGTCGCTGCCCTCGTCGCCGCCGGCCTGCCCACGCGCGTATATTTCGTCTCGCTAGGCGGATTCGACAACCACAGCAACCAAGCCAACCCTCACACCAACAACCTCCGCACGCTCTCGGAGGGCCTTGCCGCGTTCCAGGCCGACCTTGAGGGCAAGAAGCTCGACGGCCAGGTGCTCACCATGACGTTCTCCGAGTTCGGTCGCCGCCCTGCCGAAAACCAAAGCCGTGGCACCGACCACGGCACCGCCGCGCCGCTCTTCGTGATGGGCTCCCGAGCAAAAGGCGGCCTCCACGGCACCGCCCCGCTACTCTCCGGCCTCGCCCCCAACCAGGACCTGACCTTCAGCACCGATTTCCGCCGGATCTACGCCACCGTGCTCGATAAGTGGCTAGCCACCCCGTCCCGCGTTATCCTCGGCGCCAACCACGCGCCGCTGGGGTTTGTGTGAAGTGAGTTCTGTGTCATCGAATTGCGCGCGCCCTCCACCTTGTCGAAAGTTCATTCATGACCCCCTTTCGATTTCTAATTTCACGGCCTTTACGATTCATCATTTCAGGAGTTCCCGCCCGTGGGCCCAATAACAAAATGCTGGTGCGAAAACTCAGATTCTTGGTTGCTGCCGCCGCCCTTTGGGCGGCAGCCCCGGTCGTTTTTTCTGCCGACGCCGTGCGCGGAGTGATTGGTGAAGGGACCGCCTTGCAACAGCTTGCTCTCGTCGCAGAAATGCCAAATGGCAAATATGCCACCAGCCTGGCGGACTTGCATGAGTATGATATCGAGCAGTTCGTGAAGACCGGCATCGGCACTCCGAGTGGCGCGGTAGGCGACCGCTACGGTTTTCCCGACGGCGAGCTGATTTTGCCGGGGAAAGGCCGTGTGCTGTTTATGGCGACCAAACCGCTATTTGGAACACCCGATCGGGGCTATGGCTACGGCAAAGGCTACAATACCGTGGTGCCGCTCGCCTATTCGGACACTGCTGCCGATCTGCCACGGGATCCTTCTCCTCAGCGAGCCGGACGCCGCCGCGCTACTCGCGGCCAACCCCACCGTGCATCTGCTGACCATGGGCACCAAGGTGGTGCCGCCTCCGGCACACGACGTGATCTTGAACGAGGAGGACAAGAAGCTGCAGCAACTGTTCATCGAGGGTAAAATCCACATCACCACCCGCGCCGAGCTCGCCGCGCAGCACCCCGAACTGCACCTCGACCAGCTGCCCCCGATCAATGACACGCCAGGGGCAGTGCGGGCTTCGACTCCGAAACCAACCAGTCTCCCCGCGCCCCCGTCGCCATCCTCCACCGTGCTTAAATGGCTGCTCCTCGCCGCCGCGACCCTTGCCGCGTTCGCCCTCGGTCGGCGTCTCCTCCGACGCAAATAGCGCCCGCTCGCGAAAGTTTAGACACCCTAACGCACCACACGCGCGCCGCCGCCAGCGAAAGTTTTCTCGACCTCCTTGCGGGTGGCCATTGAGGTGTCGCCCGGAGTGGTCGAGGCGAGCGCGCCGTGGGCCGCGCCGTAATCCACTGCCTTCTGGGCGTCGTTGAACTGAAGGAAACCAAACTGCAGGCCGCTTGCGAACGAGTCGCCGCCGCCCACGCGGTCGAGGATCTCGAGCTCCGGGTATTGGCGGCTCTCGTGGAATTTGCCGTCGTGCCAGAGGATCGCGCTCCAGTCGTTCTTCGTCGCCGTGATGACGCGACGCAGCGTGGTGGCCGCGACCTTAAAGTTGGGGTAGGCTTTAACGGCGGTCTCGATCATGGCTTTGAAGGCGTCGGTCTCAATGGAGGAGAGACTGTGGTCCGCGCCCTTGACCTCAAAGCCGAGCGAGGCGGTGAAGTCCTCCTCGTTGCCGATCATCACGTCCACATGCTTGGCGATCTCGCGGTTGACCTCCTGTGCCTTCTTCAGACCGCCAATGGTTTTCCAAAGCGATGGCCGGTAATTGAGGTCGTAGCTGACGATGGTGCCGTGTTTTTTCGCGGCTTTCACGGCCTCGACGGTCAGCTCGGCGGTGGTCGCTGAAAGCGCGGCGAAGATTCCGCCCGTATGGAACCAGCGCACCCCAAGCTGGCCGAAAATGTGCTCCCAGTCGAAGTCGCCCGGCTTGAGCTGCGAGGCGGCGGTGTTGCCGCGGTCGGGGTTGCCGACCGCGCCGCGGATGCCGAAGCCGCGCTCGGTGAAGTTGAGGCCGTTGCGCACGGTGCGGCCGATGCCGTCGTCCTCACGCCATTTGATGAAGTCCGTGGCGACGCCGCCTTGCATGATAAAGTCCTCAATCAGGCGGCCGATTTCGTTGTCCACGAACGCGGTCGCGACAGCGGTTTTCAGGCCGAAACATTTGCGGAGCCCGCGCGACGTGTTGTATTCACCACCGCCCTCCCATGCCTTGAACTCCCGCGCGGTGCGAATGCGACCCTCGCCGGGATCGAGGCGGAGCATAATCTCGCCAAGCGAGATCTGGTCAAAGGCACAGGCAGTGGTGGGCTTGATGGAAAGGGACATGGGTCGAAGGGATCGCAGCAAAAATCCGGCGCGCGTCCGGGTCAACCACCGAGCCACACGTCCGACGTAACGATGGCTTGCGCCCGCCCACGCCGACCTCAGGTGGCCTATAAACTTGATCCAAGTGGAATAAAGCAACTTGCCACCATGCTGGAAACTCAGCCCGTGCATGAAATCATGTCGCTGATCCGAAACGGCGCGGCAATGAAACGCTACGACACCAAAATTGCCGACCAGCTCGGGATGGCATGGGGATCCCCGCCCATACCAGTCACGACGGCGGCTAGGCTTGTTGGATGGTATACGAGATTGGCTGCTAGCCGTGGGCAGATTGAGGAGGCGTATACGGGTATTTGGGATATGACCAACCTGGCAGAATTACTGGAAAAAGAGCCGGGACTTTCATCTCAATTCACCCGTTGGGGTGTCTGGCGTAGGGCACTCAAGGAATTGGAGTGTGTGTCGGCAATCTGTGCTTTGCCTGCGGACTGGAACCGCAAATTATCAGATCGTCTGGCGGGCTTGGACATTTTCACCGGTTATGCGCGCGCTCTAGATGCGGATCGGATTACGGTTGGCGAATTTTATTACCAGCAATTGATGAGCGGCCAATTAACAGCCGAGCAAATCTTTGAAGGCTTACCGTCGCGTGATGGCCCTATTCAGCTCAGTTTGGAGGATAGGCTTCTCTTACTGAGTGAGTGGCACTTAATTTGCGGTCAGCAGGTGGCACAGCCGCAGCATTATCGCGGCGAAAACTGTATTTGTGGCAAGACGCCACCCCCGTCCGCCAGCATTTGTGCGAACTGAAGCTTTTGGGGCTCGGTGAGCGCGCTCCAGACATCCATGAGAAAGGAGGTGTTATGCGTGGCAAATTTTGCCCGTGAGGCGAGGGCGGCCTGCCGGGCCTTCTCCGTCTCGGCCAGCAGCGGGATGATTTGCCGCGCCTGTTCAGGGGTGAGGTTGAGCGCGGAAGTGAACCCGGCGACATCGGGCCCCGGCGCAAGCTCATCGTCGGGAGCGACGGCGCCGCCACGCGGTCGGGTTTGGTCTAAGCCCACCAGCAGCGCCCCGGCGCCGATTGCTAGCACCGGATGGGCGGCGGCGACCAGCCCGACAACCGCGCACCCCGTCGGCACGCTGACGGCGAGAGTGCCGAGCCCCACAAGCGAGACGATGCGGGCGAGAAAGCGGGTTTTCATGGGGTAAGGCTATTGGTCTAGCAGAAGCATCCAAGCGGAACACGGGTGAAGCGCAAATTGATAAACCCGATACCTCCATCGCGGACGGCGCACGCTGGTCAACGGTCGAGGCCCGGCCGGGCTTGCATTCCCCGCCGTGGGGCGGGACATTCGCGCCGCGTCCCCCACATGAGCCGGAACCAAGTCACTTCCACCCTCGGCGAGCGCCTTGCGCGGCTGTCACCGTTCGGCGTCGGCCTGACGAAGCCCAAGCATTTCCGCGACATGGCAGATGTCATATGGAAAAACCGCGACAACCTCGGCTACGCTTGGCAGGTCATCAGCAAGGGGGTGTGCGACGGCTGCGCGCTCGGCGTAGCCGGGCTGCACGATTGGACGATCCCCGGCGTCCACCTCTGTATGACGCGTTTGAATTTGCTGCGGCTAAACACCATGCCGGCGATGGCGCCGGAGCGGCTGGCCGACGTCGCGCCGCTTATGGCCCTCGACAACACCGCGCTGCGCGGCCTGGGCCGGCTCGCGCACCCGATGCTGCGGCGACGCGGCGAGAGAGGTTTCAGCCGCATCTCATGGGACGAGGCGCTGGCGCTCGCCGGCGGTCGCCTGCGCGGGGCCGGCCCGCGGCGGACGGCGTTTTTTTTGACCGCGCGCGGCGTGACCAACGAGGTCTATTACGCCGGGCAGAAGGCCGCGCGCTTCCTCGGCACCAACCACGTGGACAACGCCGCGCGCATCTGCCACTCGCCCTCGACCGTCGCTATGAAACGGACGCTCGGCGTCGCCGCCTCGACCTGTAGCTATACCGACTGGATGGGCACGGACCTCGTGGTCTTCTTCGGCTCCAATCCGGCCAACGACCAGCCGGTGAGCACCAAATATCTGGACATCGCGAAGCGGCGCGGAACGAAGATCGCGCTCGTCAACCCCTACCTAGAGCCGGGCATGAAGCATTATTGGGTGCCCTCCACCGCCGGCAGCGCGCTCTTTGGCAGCGACCTCGCGGACTGGTGGTTTCCGGTGGCGCAGGGCGGCGACATCGCGCTGCTCCAAGGCGTGCTCAAGCGGCTGATTGAACTGGATGCGGTGGACAAGCAATTTGTCGCGGAGCACACCGCCGGCTTTGACGAGGTCGCGGCGCGCGCGGCGCAGACAGGCTGGGACGAGATCGAGAAAGGCAGCGGCCTAAAGCGCGCGAGTATCGAGGAACTGGCCGGGCTGATCGCGCGGGCTAAGTCGGCGGTGTTTGTGTGGAGCATGGGCATCACGCAGCACACATTTGGCGGCGACTCAGTGCAGATGATCCTGAACGTCGCGCTAGCGCGGGGCTTCTTGGGGCGCGAGTGCTGTGGCGTGATGCCGATCCGCGGCCACTCGTCGGTGCAGGGCGGCGCGGAGATGGGCGCGTATGCGACGGCCTTCCCCGGCGGCGTGCCCGTCAACGCCGCCAACGCATCCGCGCTCGCCGCGCACTACGGTTTCCCCGTGCCCGACTGGGCGGGCCTCACCAGCACCGAGATGGTCGAGGCGGCGGCACGGGGCGAGCTGGATGTGTTTTACCTCGTGGGCGGAAATTTCCTGCGGACCCTGCCCGAGCCAGAATACGTGCGCGCCGCGCTGGCCCGTGTGCCGCTCCGCATCCACCAGGACATCATTGTAACCGACCAGATGCTCATTGAGCCGGGCGAGGCCGTGCTGCTGCTGCCGGCGAAGACGCGCTACGAGCAGGACGACGGCGGCACCGAGACGAGCACGGAGCGGCGCGTGATGTTCACACCAGAGCTCCCCCGACAGGTCGGCGAGGCGCGCGCGGAGTGGAAGATTTTGCTCGAGGTCGCCGCCGCCGCATGGCCCGAACGCGCCGCGCCGCTGCGCGGCGTGACCGGGCAGGCGCTGCGCGAGGAGATCGCGCGCGTGGTGCCGTTTTACGACGGCGTGCAGCATCTGAAAAAGAGTGGCGACGCCTTCCAATACGGCGGCCGCCTGCTCTGCCGCGACGGCGTGTGCCCGACCCCGGACGGACGGGCGCATTTTCACGCCGTGCCGCTGCCCGCGCCACCACCAGGCGATGGCACGTTTCACGTCAGCACCCGGCGTGGCAAACAGTTCAACACCCTCGTCTATGCCGAGGTGGATCCGCTCAACGGCGCGCCGCGCGACGCTGTGCTGATGAGCGCGGAGGATGCCGCCGCGCTGCACCTGAAGAACGGGGACCGCATCGCGCTCACCAACGCCACCGGCCGCTACGAGGGGCGGGTCTTCCTTGCGCCGCTAGCGCCAGGCAACCTCCAGGTCCACTGGCCGGAGGGCAACGTCATCGTCCCGCGCGGGCGCGTGGACCCGCTCGCCGGTGTGCCCGACTACAACGCCCGTGCGCGCGTCGAACCGCTAGCGCACGTATGATCACTGGCGCGCAAACTCGACCGTGGCGCGTGCGCCGCCTCGCACACGGACGGCGCGTGGCGGCCGTGGCCGATGAGCTCGCCGTGGAGGAGCCTCTGGAACTGCGGGTAATGGGGCGCTCCGTCGCCGTTGTCATGCGAACGCCTGGCCACGACGCGGAACTGGCGGCGGGTTTTCTTCTGACCGAGGGCGTGATTCACTCGGCGGACGACCTGCTGGACGTGACCCAGTGTCGGACGCCCGGCACGCGCGCGGCGGCGGGTAACGTCGTCGAGGCCGTCCTGGCGAAATCGGCGCGGGTGGACTTCGCGAAGCTCATCCGCCACGTCTTCAGCGCGACAAGCTGCGGACTGTGCGGCAAGGCGACCATCGAGTCGGTGCAACAGCGTTTTCCCCCGCTGCGGAGGCCGTGGCGCGCGCCGGCGACTCTGTTTGAATCTTTGTCGGACAAGCTCGCGGCGGCGCAGCCGGTTTTCCGCGCGACGGGCGGGCTGCACGCGGTGGCGTTGTTTGACTCGACGGGCACGATGCTCGTGGCACGCGAGGACGTGGGCCGGCATAATGCGGTGGACAAAGTTTTGGGCCACGCGCTGCGCGCGGGCTGGCTGCCGCTGCGGCGGCACGTGCTGCTGGTGAGCGGGCGCGTGTCGTTCGAGGTCGTGCAGAAGGCGCTGGCGGCGCGCGTGCCGGTGGTGGCGGGCGTGTCCGCACCGACGAGCCTCGCGGCGGAGTTCGCCCGCGCCAACGGGCAGGCACTCGTTGGGTTTCTCCGCGATGACCGGCTCAACCTCTATGCGGGCCGGCTGGCGTGACAGCGGGCGTGCCGCCGTCGTCATTCTTCTTTGCCCGATAATATTTGAGGCCTTTTTTCCAAAACCAGACGGCGAACATGCTCCACGCGATCAGATGGAGCCTCGCGATCAGCTCGCAGAGCGCGGGAACCCATTGATCCAAATCTGGAATTTTCAGCCACGGCCAACGGACTAGGCTGATGGCGAAAAACACCAGATGGTAAGCCGCCATCGTCAAAAAGGTGACGCGCAACGGCCGCACAAAATCGGATAGACTGAGGACAACGCCCGCAGTGAACGCAGCCGTGATTTGCGCCCCAGACCATTGAATATAAAATGCCAAAATCCGCGCAACCACCCACCCATCGTGACTGTGGCCGGGAGGAATAATAATGAGTGATTCAAGGGTTACGGGACGGGGACGAAACTCCCAGTAAACTCCCGCCGTTGAAAGCAACCAATATCCCGCCAGCGCGAAACCGACAGCGAGTTTGCGATCCATGGGTTTGGCCGCCTGCATGACTGGCAGCATGGCGGCGAGTGCTAGCACGTCAAGAAATGATAAATCGCCTGATTGTTTCACCCAGCCCGGAACGGCGTCTCCGACTTTCCGGACGACGGCGCGACGCCCTCGGCCTCCAGCTCCTTGAGGAGGCCTGCTAGATAGGGCACGAGCTGCTTCTTACGGCTCACGACACCGGGGAGGTCGAAGACTTCGTGCTCGACGACAGGCGCGTGGCCGATGCGCGCGACGAACGCGGGGTCGCCCTTGATGAGGAGGAGCGAATTCTGGGTGTTGATGTCCGTCACGAGCAGCGCGGCGAACACGAGCCGCTCCTCGGCGCGCAGGTCAGCGAGCGCCGAGGCGATGGCACCGGCACGGGCGCGGAAGTTGTCGAAGCCGAGCTCCTCGACCTGCGAGACGGAGAAACGCGCTCCGCCCTCGTCATAGAGCTTGAAGTCGGCGCGGACGATCTTATCGGGCGGGCTGGCGAGAACGACGGAGCCGGAGCTGAAGATGAGATCCGCCAGCTCACGCGCGCCCATGCCCGCGCGTGCCTCGAGCCATGCGAGCAGCCGGGCGTCCTTTTCGGTGGAGGTGGGGCTCTGAAGGTTGAGCGTGTCGGACACCAGGCCGGCCATCATCAGGCCGGCGAGATCGGCGGAGGGTTCGAGCCCGTCGCGCCGGAAGAGGTCCGCGACAATGGTGCAGGTTGAGCCGACCGGCTCATTGAGAAAAAGGATGGGCTGCGGCGTAGCGACGGGGCCGAGGCGGTGATGGTCAATGATGCCGACAATGGTAGCCTGGTCGGCGCCGGGCACGGCCTGCGAGAGCTCGTTGTGGTCCACCAGCACCAGCCGCGTAGGAGCGGGCTTGAGCAGGTCGCCCTTGGAGAGCACACCGACGAGCGCGCCGGTGTCGTCCACTACCATCAACGCAGGCGTGTGCATGGCGGCGGCGAGGCGGCGGCGGATGTCGGCGACGCGGGCGTCGGGGTGGACGCTCGAAAACTGCACATCCACCACACGGTCAAGCGTGGCGGCGGCGCGCACGAGCCAGGCAGTAGTGGCCGAATCGTGAGGGCTGACGAGCAGGCCGACGCCGCGCGCGCGGGCCTGCGCGAGGATGTCGTCGTCCACGGGCAGACCGCTCGTGATGACCAGCGCGCGCACTCCGAGTGCGATGGCGCGCTCCTGAATGTCGCGGCGGTCACCGACGATGATCAGCGAGCGGCCCGGCGGGATGTTTTCGCGCTCGGAAACTTTCCAAAAGGAGGCGACCGCCATCGTGCCGAGGCGGATGTAAAGTTCCTCGACGCGCGCGTCGTCAGGCGCGTGGAGCGCGCGGGCGGTGAGAGCACTGGCGATGTGCCCGAGGGAGGTGCGAACCTGCCGCATGAGGCGCGGTTCGGCCGCACGGGGGAGGAATATTCCGCCGAGGCGCGCGAGCGACACCGTGCCGATGACACGGCGGCCCGGGCCGGTGACGGGCAGCACACGGAGGTTGTGCCGGTCAAGCAGATCGAGCGCCTCGGCGCAGGTGGCTTCGGCGGCAACCTCCACGACGTCGGCGGCCATGAGCTCTCGCACACGCGGCGAAACGTCACCGAGGAACAGCGGTAGCGGGTGCCGGAAGCGCGCTAGAATGGCGTCAATGCGGGCGTTGGAGTTGCCGCAGCGTGCAGCGACATGACCGCGCTCGCCACGCGCCTCCTGATAGGCGGCATAGGCGATGGCGGAGCAGATGGCGTCGGCATCGGGATTGCGGTGACCGATAACGTAGGTGGCTAGCGCAGTGGGCGCGTTCATACGGACGAAAGGTGATGGACGTAGGCGAAAAGGAAAAACAAAAAGCCCCGCCGTTGGAAGGCGGGGCCGGAGGAATTCGCAAATAAACTTGTTTACTGAGCGTTTTCAGGCGGAGTGCCACCAGGGGTGCCGATAACGCTATTCATGCCATAGACGTTCTGTTTGGCATTGTTCGGAATCGCCTGGAGTATGTTGCTGGTCGGTTTGCCCCGCGTGTTTGTCAGCTTGTTGTTAATACTGTCGAACTTTTCCAAGTTGCCGCCTAAAAACACCACGAATCCGCCCGTGTCTGCGTAGGGTGCCTTGTCCTTGTCCCAGTCGCCGTCCTTGCGAAGACCGCGGGTGAAGCCGATGGGCGCGGTGGAGGGATCGCTGGTGCGCAGGCCACCAACAACGTCAAACATGATGGGGTATTTTGTGATACCTTGATTTATCGCCCTTTTATTGTCGGGGTTGAGGATCGAGACAGGAGCATCAACGGGAAACGGATTTTTGGGGTCAATCTTGGACCAGTAGAGCTTGGGATCATTCAGGCCGGCGCGGGCGAGCTGCGCCATCCACACATGCAGACGGTCGCCACCGGTGATTTGGGCAGCGGCCGGTCCCTGAGGATCGGGCAGCGCGCCTTCACTGGTATCGTTGCCAAAGGCGATGGCGGCCTGCCCGATGGTGCGGAGATTGGTGCCTTCAAGAGCCTTTTTGACGTTATTCTGGGCGGTTCCGATCGCGGGGAAAATGATAGCGGCAAGCAGGCCGATGATCGCGATGACCGTCAGCAGTTCGATGAGGGTGAAGCCCGCGTGCGGGCGACGAGTTTGGGTGGGCATAATGGAGGGGGGGGATGAGGTTTTCATGGTGAAAAAAAAGCTGGGTAACGCGAAAAAGCAACACAAGAAATAAAATTTTTCCGACGCTGGACAATTTCTCGTGGGGCTTCCTACGCTGGCGCAATGAAAATCTTCCTCGACGGGAAATTTGTCAACGAGGCCGACGCCAAGGTGTCCGTGTTCGATCACGGACTGCTCTATGGCGACGGCGTCTTTGAGGGCATCCGCCTCTACCAAGGCAACGTGTTCCGGCTGGAGGAGCACTTGGAGCGCCTCGAATACTCCGCCAAGGCCATCCTGCTCGCGCTCCCCATGACGCGCGCCGAACTGCGCGAGGCCACCTGCGAGACCTGCCGCGTCAACGGCCTGCGCGACGCCTATATCCGCCTCGTCGTCACGCGTGGCGTGGGCGACCTCGGCCTCGCCCCTTGGTCGTGCGCGAAGCCCACCGTCTTCATCATCGCGGGAAAAATCTCCATCTACCCGCAGGAACACTACGACAACGGTCTCGCCATCGTCACCGTGCCCACGCGCCGCATCGGCCCCGCCGCGCTACCGCCGACGGTGAAGTCCCTCAACTATCTCAATAACATCCTCGGCAAGATCGAGGCACGGCAAGCCGGCGCGCTCGAGGCCATCATGCTCAACGACCAGGGCCATGTCGCCGAATGCACGGCGGACAACGTCTTCATCGTCCACAAGGGCGAGGTGCTTACGCCGTCCGCCTCGCACGGCGCGCTCAAGGGCATTACGCGCGGCGCGATCCTCGACATCGCCGCCGAGCTCGGCCTGCCCGTGCGCGAGGCAGCGCTCACGCGCTACGATATCTGGTGCGCCGACGAGTGCTTTCTCACCGGCACCGGCGCGGAAGTCATACCTGTCGTCAAGCTCGACGGCCGCGAGATCGGCGCCGGCAAGCCCGGCCCTATCACCGCGCGCATCCTCGCCGCCTTTCGCCGCCGTGCGCAAAGCGAGGGGACAAAAATTTGAGCATGCCCCGGGGCACGGCTGCGGGCCACGCCATTGATTGACCTTGCCTCCCGTCAGACCGGCGCGGCATGCCGGCCACGGTTGCGGCCTCGTTCCGCTCCCGCGCTTGCCAACGCGCCCGACCTTGGCATGGTCGCTGCATCCATCGCCACCATTTCCATTCCTTATCACCGCCTGCTTCTCACCCACATGGCCAGCCCGCTCAAATGCGACCTCTGCACCAAGCCCGCCACCGTCCATCTCACCCAGATCGTGAACGGCAAGGCCAGCAAGCTCGACCTCTGCGAAGCCTGCGCACAGGCCAAGGGTGTGACTGACCCCGGCGGCTTCTCGCTTGGCGATCTGTTGCAGAAGGCTGCGCTCACCCCTGGCTCTGCCGCCGCCGGCCTGCGGTGCGAGCAGTGCGGGGCGACCGCCGGCGACTTCAAGAAGCACGGCCGCTTCGGCTGCCCGCATTGTTACGAGACTTTTGCCGAGCTGCTCGCGCCGCTGCTGGAGAACATGCACAAGGGTGTCACGCACGCCGGCAAGGTTCCCCAAAAAGCCCTCGCCCGCAAAAGCCTTTACGACCGCCTGACCCGTCTCGAGTCCGAGCTCGGCAACGCCATCAAAGCCGAGCGCTACGAGGACGCCGCTCGTTTCCGCGACGAAATCCAGCAGGTGAAGCAGTCCGCCCCCTCCGCGCCTCCTGCCCGCACGCCATGACCATCACCGCCCTGCTCGCCACGCCCTCGGAGCTGACCGACACCGCCAGCGACAAGACCGCCATTGTGCTGATGACGCGCATCCGGCTCGCGCGCAACCTCACCGGCCGCCCGTTCCCCGGCCGCGCCAAACCCGCCCAGCGCGCCGCCGCCCTTGAGGCCTGCCGCGCCGCGCTCGCCGACACCAGCCCGCTCCGCCGCGCCGCCAACGCCGAGGTCTCCGCCCTCACCGACCTCGACCGCCAAATGCTGGTCGAGCGCCATTTGATCTCGCGCGAGCTCAGCGGCTCGCCCGGCCAGTCCGGCGCAGTCATCAACCGCGAGCAGACCGTCTCCGTCATGGTCAACGAGGAGGATCATCTCCGCCTCCAGGTGCTCCGCTGCGGCTTGCAGCTCAAGCGCGCTTGGACGGCCATTGACGAGCTCGACTCCGCGCTAGAGGAGCGCCTCGACTTCGCCTTCTCCCCCACCCTCGGCTATCTCACCGCCTGCCCCACCAACCTCGGCACTGGCATGCGCGCCTCCGCCATGATGCACCTGCCCGCGCTCGTCATCTCCGGGCAGATGGAGAAGGTCGTCCGCGCCGTCAACCAGCTCGGCATGGTCGTGCGCGGACTTTTCGGCGAAGGCTCGGACGCCTCAGGTAGTATTTTCCAGATCTCCAACCAGACCACTCTCGGCGAGAGCGAACAACAGATCCTCCAGCGCCTCGGCAGCGTCCTCGACACCATCACCGAGCATGAGCTCAACGCCCGCGCCAAGCTCCTCGAGACCGACGGCCACAAGCTCCTCGACAAGATCGGCCGCGCCTACGGCATCCTCCAGCAGGCCCATCTGCTAACCTCCGGCGAAGCCACTAATCTCCTCTCGCTCCTGCGCCTCGGCATTGATCTTGGCATCTTTCCCCCCGCCGTGCGCGCCGTGATTGACCGTCTCCTCATCGAGGCCCAACCCGGCCATGTGCAGCACGCCGCGCGCGGCACCTTCGAGCCCGGCCAGCGCGACGTGCTCCGCGCCGGTCTCCTGCGTGCCGAGTTTGCGAATTTCCCGAAACCCAACTTCATGCCCCTTGGCCGCAACTGACGCGCCACCTCACCACATGGACCAAGCCAACAATTTCACGCCCCGCGCCCAGCAGGTGCTCGCGCTCGCCCGCAAGGAAGCCGAACGCTTCCACCATAATTATCTCGGCACCGAGCACCTCCTCCTCGGCCTCATCCGCCTTGGCCAAGGCGTCGCCGTGAGCGTCATTCAGAAGATGGGCCTCGACCTCGACAAGGTTCGCGCCGAGGTCGAGAAGCAGACGCCCGTCGGCACCGACGCTCCCGCGCAAGGCAACGGCATCCCCTACACGCCGCGTGTGAAAAAGGTTCTCGCCCTCGCCGGCCGCGAGGCCAAGCAGCTCAACCACTCCTATGTCGGCACCGAGCACCTCCTGCTTGGCCTGCTCCGCGAGGACGAGGGCGTGGCCGCGCGCGTGCTCAAGTCGCTGGACGTGGACATTGAGCGCGTGCGCCAGGAAATTTTGAAGGAGCTCGACCCGCAGCTCGGAGGCATGGGCGGCGGAGAGAGTGGCGACGAGCAGCCCGCCTCCGCCGGCGCGCCGCAGCGCCCTGCCGGCGCGGCGGACGAGAAGGGCAAGGAGATCAAAACCCCCGCGCTCAAAGCTTTCGGCCGCGATCTCACCGAGCTCGCGCGCAAGGGTGAGCTCGACCCTGTCGTCGGCCGGAAGGCCGAGATCCGCCGCGTCGTCCAAATCCTGTGCCGCCGGACTAAGAACAACCCCGTCCTCATCGGCGAGGCCGGCGTCGGCAAGACTGCCATCGTCGAGGGCCTCGCCCTTGAGGTGGCCAACGGCATCGTCCCGGAAATCCTCCTCGACAAGAAGGTTATCACCCTCGACCTCGCGCTCATGGTCGCCGGCACGAAATACCGCGGTCAGTTTGAGGAGCGTATCAAGGCCGTGATGGACGAGATCCGCCGCTCGAAAAACATCCTCCTTTTCATTGACGAGCTCCACACCATCGTCGGTGCCGGAGCGGCCGAAGGCGCGATGGACGCCTCCAATATCTTCAAGCCCGCCCTCTCCCGCGGTGAGCTCCAGTGCATCGGCGCGACCACGCTCACCGAATACCGCAAATACATCGAGAAGGATTCCGCCCTCGACCGCCGGTTTCAGGTCGTCAAGGTCGAGCCGCCCTCCGTTGAGGACACCGTCACCATCCTCAAAGGCATCCGCTCCAAATACGAGGATCACCACAAGGCCGTCTTCACCGACGCCGCCCTTGAGTCCGCCGCCAAGCTTTCCGACCGCTACATCACCGGCCGCTTCCTCCCGGACAAGGCCATTGACGTGATGGATGAGGCCGGCTCCCGCGCCCGCATCGCCGCGCTCGTCCGCCCGCCCGACCTCGACGGCCTCGCCAAGGAGATCGAGCAGGTCTGCGCGCAAAAAGAGGCCGCCATTGCCGGCCAGCGCTTCGAGGAGGCTGCCAAGTTCCGCGACCTCGAAAAACAGCTCCGCACCAAGCAGGCCGAGGCCACCGACTCGTGGAAAAAGTCCCGTGACGAGAAACGCGTCACCGTGGACGAGGAGCTCACCACACAAGTCGTCGCCGACTGGACCGGCATCCCGCTTTCACGGATGGAGAAGAAGGACAGCGAGAAGCTGCTCCAGTTGGAGGGCGAGATCACCGCCCACGTCATCGGCCAGGAGCTCGCCGCCTCCGCCATCGCCCGCGCGCTGCGGCGCTCGCGCGCCGACCTCAAGGATCCACGCCGCCCCATCGGCTCGTTCCTCTTCGTCGGCCCCACCGGCGTCGGCAAGACCGAGACCGCCAAGCAGCTCGCCGCGCAGATGTTTGGTAAGCAGGATGCCATCATCCAGCTCGACATGAGCGAATACATGGAGAAGCACACCGCCTCGCGTCTGGTCGGCGCCCCCCCCGGCTACATCGGCCACGACGAAGGTGGCCAGCTCACCGAGGCCGTCCGCCGCAAGCCCTACGCCGTCGTGCTCTTCGACGAGGTTGAGAAGGCGCACCCCGACGTGCTCCAGGTCTTGCTGCAAATCCTCGAGGACGGGCGCCTGACCGACTCGCTCGGCCGCACCGTGGATTTCCGCAACACCATCATCATCATGACGAGCAACGTTGGCGCGCACCTGCTCCAGCGCCAGACTTCGATGGGCTTTGCTGCCGCGCAGTCCAATTTTGGCGACGCCGAAAAAATGCGCGAGAAAGTCCTCGAGGAGGCCAAACGCGTCTTCAAGCCCGAGTTTCTGAACCGCATCTCCGACGTCATCTTCTTCCGGCCGCTCGACAAGGCCGACCTCGCCAAGATCGTGGAGCTGGAAGTCGCCAAATTCGCCCGCCGGCTCGCCCCGCGGAAGATCACCCTCGAGTTCGCTCCCGAGGCCAAGGCCCTGCTCATCGAAAAAGGCTACGACGAGAAATACGGCGCACGCCCCCTGCGCCGCGCCGTCGAGCACTATCTCGAGGATCCGCTCGCCGAGGCCCTGCTCAAGGGCGAGATCAAGGACGGCGACCCGGTGCAGGTCACCCGTGCCGGGGACAAACTTTCGTTTGCGCAGCAAGTCCCCACCTCCGCCCAGCCCCCCGCAGGTGCCGGCGCGTGACTCTGGCGCACGCGAACGAATTTACCATGCACGTGTAGGTGCTGCCGGTTAATTGTCCGCTCACTCCAGAATTTTTCGCAGACTGTCGAGATCGAGGACGCTCGCGAGGCTTTCTTCCTGCACCACGGCGGCAGCGAGTGCGGACTTTTCGCGCTGCATGGCGCGGATTTTCTGCTCCACCGTGTCAGCGGCGACGAGGCGGTAGGCGACTACGGGCTGCGTCTGGCCGATGCGATGCGTGCGGTCAATGGCCTGTGCTTCCACCGCCGGGTTCCACCACGGGTCGCAAAGGATGACGTAGCTCGCGGCGGTGAGGTTGAGGCCGAAGCCGGCGGCCTTCAACGAGAGGAGAAACACGGTCTGGGTGCGGTCGGTCTGGAATTTTTCGACGAGCTCGGCCCGATTTTCCGTTTGGCCGGTGAGCACGAGGTGGTTGATGCCGGCAGTGACGAGGCGGGTCTGGATGAGTTTCAACAGCTCGACGAACTGGCTGAAAACGAGCACTTGCTGGCCTTCGTCACGCAGCTCCTCAAGGCGTTCGAGGAGGGCGTCGAGCTTGGCGCTGGGGAGGTCGGCGTGGGCGCTGGAAATGAGCGCGGGGTGGCAGCAGATCTGGCGCAGGCGCAGGAGGCTGGCGAGGACGTTAAAACGCACGGCGTCGAGCGCGCGGTCGGTGCTGACTCCGAGGAGCTGGGCGCGGGCGCGCTTGAGCTCAGCGTCGTAAAGGAGACGTTGCCCCCCTTCGAGGTCCACGAGAATCTCATCCTCGGTGCGCGGCGGCAGCTCGGGCGCGACCTGTGACTTGGTGCGGCGAAGCATGAAATGGTGGACGCGGCGGCGCAGGCGTGCGGCGGAGCTGGCGTCGTCGTCGGGGAACTGGCGGCGGAAGCTGGCCTGCGGGCCGAGGAGACCGGGCTGCACAAAGGCGAAGAGGCTCCAGAGGTCGAGCAGGCGGTTCTCGATGGGCGTGCCGGTGAGCGCGAGCCGGTGCGCAGCAGGGATGGCGCGTGCAGTGACGGCGGTCTGGCTGAGGGGGTTTTTGATGAACTGCGCCTCGTCGAGGATGACGGCGTCCCATGCGTGCGACTTGAACCAGTGCGCGTTGTTGCGGAGCTGGGTGTAATTGGCGACGACGATCGCGGGACCGTCGGGCGGGCCGGGCGGAGTTTTTTCCAACGTGTGCTCCGGCGAGAAAATGATGGCAGTGAGCGTGGGGGCGAAGTGCGCCGTCTCAGTCTGCCAGCCGTGCATCACACTTTTCGGGCAGACTACCAGCGCGCGCAGCGGCTTCCCCGCGCGGGCAGCGTCGCGGCGGATCGTGCCGGCATGATGGAGGAGCCAGGTGAGCGCCTGCACAGTTTTGCCGAGGCCCATGTCGTCGGCGAGGATGCCGCCGAAGCCGTTCGCCGCGAGGTGCGCGATGAAATGAAACCCTTCCTCCTGATAATGCCGCAGCGTGCCGCGCAGCCCGGCGGGTGTCGGAGGCGCGGGCAACGCCGCCAGCGCCGCCGCGCGCGCACGCAAAGCGGCGGCCAGCGCGAGGTCGCGCGCGACAAACGTCGCCGCCTCGCTGGCGAGCTGGAGCGCGTGCAGGCGGTGGCGTGCGGGACGGCCGTGCGCGATCATGTCCTCGGCGCGCAGGCCGAGGCGGTCGAGCGCGGCGGCGGTGGCCTCGGTCGCCTCACTCGCCAGCTCTAGTCGGCGCCAGCCGATGCCGGGCAGGCGCACCCATTTGCCGCGCGCCTTGAGGAGCAACGCCAGCTCGTCGGGTGAAAGCGTGGTGTCGTCCACCTGCAGCCTAGCAGTGAGGTCGAACCAGTCCTGGTTCGCGCCGCCCGCCGCGACGGCGGCAAACTCCACCCGCCCTTGCAACGCCGGCCCGAGCAAGCCGGCCAGTTCGGGCGCGGCCTCGATGGCGAGTTCGGGAGGGAGCGTCTCGCGCCAAGCGAGAAATTCCTCGGGGAAATTTTTGGTGGTCGAGCGCGTCCAGGCGCGCGACCAGACGTTCCAGCGCAGGCGGAACCCGGGAAACAGCGCGGCGGCGGCATCGGCAACGACCTCATCGAGCGCGATCAGCGGCTCGCCGGGCGCGGACAGCGGAGGAAGCGCGCCCTTCGTCCACTGCCAGCCGCCATCGCCGCTCCAGTGCTGCTCGCAGGGCGGGTCATCGGCACGCGCGAGGAGCTGCGCGTGAAACTGCGAGGGGTCGTATTCGGCGTCGTCGGCGCTGAGCCAGCATTTAAGGACGGCACGCGCGGGAACGACGCGGACGTTGCCCGACGGAAGGGCGGCCACGCGCAGGGGCGGCGGCGGCGGTGCGGGCTCGATCGCGTCGGCCTCGGCCTTGGCGTCCGCCGCCGCGATGTCGGCCAGCCAGGCGAGGCCGGCGGCGTGGCCGTGCGCGCAGCTTTTCAGGCGCGTGCAGGGGCAATGCGAAGACCACGCGCCGCGGGTGAGGAATAATTTTACGGCGAGCTCGCGCTCTTCGTCCGTTACGAGCGCGCTGACGAAATGGTCAGCGTCGGCCCAGACCTTTTTGACCTGCCCGGCGGCGAACACGGCCTCGCCTTGCTCGCGCACAGGAACCGCGCCCGCATCCAGCCACTCGCGCAGCGCGGCGAGCGCCGCAGGAGTCTGGACGCTGCGCACGATGGGCGCGCGGGCACGAATTTTGGCGGACATAGTGGAGATGGTTGTTGGGCAACGCGGTTGCGCCGTCCAGAGGACGACAGCAGACGACCGGCAGCGGTCGCGTCGCTTGAGACTCAATACACCTGCTCGTCGAGCAAGGCGAACAGCTCGGCCTCGGTGACGCGGCGCTGCGCCATCGAGTCGCGCTCGCGCAGGGTGAAGGTGTCGCCGGGCTTCTCGATGGTGTCGAAGTCCACCGTCACGCACCACGGCGTGCCGATCTCGTCCTGCCGGCGGTATCGGCGGCCGATATTGCCGCCGTCGTCGTAGAACACGGCGTAGCGGCGCTTGAGCTTCGCGTGCAGCGCGCGGGCGCGAGCAACGAGCGGTTCCTTGTTTTTCAGCAGCGGGAGCACGGCGACCTTCACGGGCGCGACGCGCGGCGAGAGGCGGAGCACGGTGCGTTTCTCGACGCTGCCCTTCTCGTCGGTCACGTCCTCCTCGGCATAGCCGGCGCAGAGCACCGCAAGTAGGATGCGGTCCACGCCCACGGCGGGCTCGATGACGTGCGGGACGAATTTCTTCTTCGTCGCCTCGTCGAAAATCTCCTGCGGCTTGCCACTGGCGGTGCCGTGCTGCGTGAGGTCGTAGTTGCCGCGCGCGGCGATGCCCCACAGCTCCTGCACGCCGAAGGGATACTGGAACATGATGTCGGTCGTGCCCTTCGAGTAGAACGCGAGCTTGGCCTTGGGGTGGTCGTATTCGCTCAGATGCGAGTCGGGCAGGCCGATGGAGCGCAACCAATCCTTGCACCAGTCAATCCAGTGGCGGTGCCACTTCGCCCAGTCGTCGTCCTCGTGGATGAAGAACTCCATCTCCATCTGCTCGAACTCGCGCGAACGGAAGATAAAGTTACGCGGCGTGATCTCGTTGCGAAACGACTTGCCGATCTGCGCGATCCCGAACGGGAGTTTCACGCGGCCGGTGTCCACGATGTTCTTGAAATCAACGAACATCCCCTGCGCCGTCTCGGGCCGAAGGTAGGCGACCGACGAGGCGTCGGTCATCGCGCCGACGTTCGTCTGAAACATCATGTTGAACGAGCGCGGCGGCGTGAGGCTGCCCGGCTCGCCGGTGGCGGGGGACGGGATGAGCGCGATATCCTCGGGTTTGGCCTCGGTGAAATCCTTGGCGACGACGGGCGCAAGCGCGCCTTGGATGGCCTTCTTGCGCTTGAACGCTTCGGCGGCGGTTTGGAGTTCACCGACTGTGTTCTCGCTTTCGAGGGCGGAAACGTAGCCGACGGTGTTGCCATCAACGACGACAGCGGCGAAGAAAAGCTGGTCGGCGCGGTAACGGTTTTTCGAGACCTTGCAATCCACGAGCGGGTCGGTGAAGCCGGCGACGTGGCCGGACGCTTCCCAGACCTTCGGGTGCATGATGATGGAGGACTCAAGGCCGACGATGTCCTCGCGGCGGCGGACCATGTCGGCCCACCAGCAATCGCGGATGTTTTTCTTCAGCTCGGAGCCAAGGGGACCGTAGTCGAAAAAGCCGTTGAAGCCGCCGTAGATTTCGGAGGACGGGAAGATGAAACCGCGGCGCTTGGCGAGCGACACAACGGCTTCCATGAGGTTGGCAGGAGGGACGGACGTGGACATAGGAACGGGCAGCACTACCCGCCCGATCCGCCGGGGTCAATGGCGCGTTACGGTTCCCTGATAAGAAACCTGTGACAATGCGCGACCACCATAAGCCAGCGGCTATGTCAGCAGCCTGCTCGCAGACGCGCTTATCTCCCGTCGGATCGCTTGCTGTGGACAAAGACAATGAAAGGCATCCGACCAGCCATGGAGGTAGATGCGCTACTAGAGTCAGCTCGCAACAGATGGGCTCGGATCAAAATGCTACCGCATCGCCACCGTTGTCCACGGGATTGTTGTCGCCAGCGGCACCGGCATCGACATCGCCGAAGTCTGGCAATCCGCCGCCGCCAAAGCCGCCCGGTCCGCCGAATCCGCCGGCGCCGCCGCCAAAGTCGGGAGGGCCTCCCCCCGCTCCGCCGAAACCTCCGGCGCCGCCAAAGCCACCACCGCGCCCACCGCGCCCACCGAACCCGCCCTGCCCACCAAAATCGGGCGGGCCGAAGTTGTTGAAGCCGCCGGCGTCGGGCGGAGCGAAGTTGTCAGCCGGCACGTAATCGTTGTAGGCGAGGCCGGTGTCGCGCGCCACTGCGGCGGCTGGCGCGGGGCCGGACACAGACGGAGCGGTGGGAAGGTCACGTTGCCCCAAGCGCGCACCCAGATACGCGACTGAGGTCGCGACAAGGAGCAGCAGGGCAATGGTGAGTGCGGTTTGAGTTTTGTGATTCATTGGAAAGTGAAGTATCTGATTGTAGTAATAATGGTGACAGACGCGGACTTTTCAAAAAAGCCGCCGGCGATCCCGCAACCGCCGGCGGCCAGTGTGTGTATGACGTGGTGGGTGAGCGCGGGAAATTTTATCCTGTGAAACCGTCGGGGCCTCCACCCTGCGGCCCGGGGCCGCCGGGATTTTGTGGGCCACGACCTTGGCCGCCGCGCGGGCCGCCGGGTTGCGTGAGGGAAAGCGAGGTGACCGCGAGCAGCCACGCGCCGCTAAGGATGAGGTGTTTTGTCTTCATGTTGGCAACTGGTTCGGCCCACAGTGAACACCCGCTGTGTAACGCCGTGATGTGCGTGGGCGGAGATTTTGTTAAGCGCGGGTAAAATCCTCACGGCACGCGCCCGCCGCAATGTCCCACGCGCGTCTCACGGCCAAAAATGAAAAGTCCGGCGGCCCCCCGGCCGCCGGACATCCATGCGTGCGCAACTTTGTCCAGCCAACGCACGAAATTATTCTCCCGCGATGCGGGGCGGCAGCATAGCCGCTCCGCCAATCGCGACCTCACCCGGGGAACATCCCGGATGGCGTGCACGAAATATCAGCGACCCGGAGCGGTGGTCGCGTTCACGGCCGGCTGGCCGGCCATGCGGGCGGCGGACGTCTGGGGGCGGGCGACTACGAGCACGGCGGCGGCGATCAGCCAGGCACCGGCGACGCCGGCGAGAAGGGTCTTGTTGCTGAGATGGGTCATGGCGTTTCAGGGAGGATTGTTTGCGCCGCCATGAAACATCCGGCGCGTTAGGCCTGTGTGTGCGCGACAGCGAGATTTGTTAAGCACACGTAAAGTCGCCCAGCACGCGGCGGGAAAACGTCTCGCCTTACCGCTCCTTCCGCGTTGTCCTGCGGCCATGCGACCCCACCGCGTTACCCCACCGTCCGGAGCGGCCCGTCCCCGACCGAGCGCGCGGCATTGGTTGGCCGCGCTGCTGCTCCTGCTGATCGCGGCCGCCGCGCCTGCGCTCCGGGCCGATGGCATCGTGCTGCCGCCGATCGCCGCCCCGGCGGTGACAATGCCCGACCAGCGCGCGCTGCTTGTGTGGCACGAGAAGGAACAGACCGAGAAGCTCGTGATCGAGTCGCGTTTTGTCGGGCGTGGGCGCGACTTCGCGTGGGTTGTGCCACTGCCGTCGAAGCCAGAGATCGCGCCTGCCACGCGCGGCACGCTGCCGACGCTGGAGGCGCTGTTCAAACCTTCGCTGGCGCCGAGATGGGATCTCGCGCCGATATTAGTCGTGGTGCTCACGCCGTTGGCTCTGCTGTGGCTGGCATCTGGCGGCGCGTTTTTTTCAAAGGGATTTTTCACCAGCCTGCTCGCCGGGCTGCTGCTGGCGGGGCTGATTTTTCCCGCAATTGGCAGTATTAGCGCGGGCGTCGGTGGCACCGTGACGGTGGGCGTATCTATTGAGCGCAGCACGGTGGGTGAATACGACGTGGCTGTGCTGTCGGGCGAATCGGCAGGCGGTATCACACAATGGTTGCTTGAAAACAATTTCGCCCTGCCTAAGGCGGCTGAGCCGGTCGTGGCGGAGCACGCCCGCGCTGGGGGATTTTTCGCGGCCGTGCGCCTGCGTCGCCCACAGGATGAGACTGAGCCAACCGCGCCCGCGCCGCTGGTGTTCACGTTCAAAACCGCGCAGCCGGTCTACCCGATGAAACTCACTGGCGCTGGCGCGACGGAGCCGCTGGAAGTCGAGCTCTTTGTGTTCGGAGACGCGCGAGCCGAGGCGGACGGGCTGCGGATGACGGCCTGCGCGCCGGTGGCCGGTTACGCGAGCAGGGAAGCCCGGATATTTGAGCGCCCAGACCCAACGGGCGCGCTAACCCTCTCGCATCCGGCACTGCGCGAGCTCTGCCGGACAAGCACGGTTGGCACATGGCTGCGGGGCGTCCTCTCTCCGACCGAGATGACGCGCGACCTCGCGATCCGCTGGCGGCCGTTTTCCAGCCCAGTGGGTATGGTAAAGCTTTCCGAGAAGGAGGCGGGATGGCGGAGCCTGCTGGCGGCGACAGGCGTGCTGGTGTTAGCCGCGATTTTTGCGGCATGGCGCTGGTGGGGAGAGGCACCACCCTGGCAATTTAGTCTGAAGGCGTTGCTTGCCGCCACCGCGCTGGGCGGCACGGTCTGGTGGTTGCTGCCCAGCGTGCCGACCGTCCCCTATGGGGTCGGCCGCAAGGCCGGAGCAGTGCGCGCAAGCATCTCCGACTCTTTTTCCCGTGCCGTGCGCGAACTGGGGCCCGGGGAACAAAACGAGGCGCGCGTCAGGGGAAAATTTCTTCGCGCGCTCGCCGAGAACCAATACCTGCCCTCGCCCCTACCGCACGAAGGCGACGCGCCGGGCGACTACAGTTTCCGCCAACTGCCGGGCGGTGCGTGGCGGCTGGTGTGGATCGCGGAGAACGGGCAGGAGGTCTACCAGCCGGAATAGGGCGGGCAGCCCGGCGCGGCGCAGCGCATGCCGGGCGCGTCTCACCCGTCCTTGCGCGCGTAGGAGTCGTGCCAGTGGCCGAGGGCGAGCCGGGCCGCGACCACCACCGCGCCGACGAGCGCGAAGCCGAGCGCACATGTCACGGCGGCCGTGGCGAAGAGCGCGGGGTATTTGGCGTTGCTCGCGTAGATAAGCGCGCGGAAACCCAGCCCGCCACCGTCGCCCGCCGACTCGCCCGCCGTGAAGTCGCCCCACAGCGCGCCGATGGGCGCGAGCGTCGCGGCGATCCGCAGCCCGGTGAAAAAAGACGGCAGCGCCGCCGGCGCGCGCAGCCGCCACAGCTCCTGCCAGCGCGTCGCCCGATACATCCGGAACAGCTCGACGAGCTGGCGGTCGGCGGAGACGAGGCCCTGCGTGGTGTTCACCACGAGCGGGAAAAAGCAGACCAAAAACGTGATCAGCGTGACGCTCGGCAGCCCCGGCCCGACCCAGACGATGAGCATCGGCGCGATGATGGTGATGGGCGTCATCTGGAGAACCATCAGCCACGGGTAAAGCCCCGCGCGGACCCATCGCGCCGAGGCGAGCAGCAGCGAGAGGGCGCCGCTGACCGCGACGGAGAGCGCGAGACCGAGCACCGCGCCGACGGCGGTGTTTCGAGCCGCAATGGAAAGCGCGGGCCATTCGGCGTGCAACGCCCGCAGCACGGCGACGGGCGCGGGCAACAAAAAACGGTGGTCGTCGTCGAGCAGCAGGCAGACGGCCTGCCAAGCGCCGAGCACGAGCGCGCCAGCGAGCACAGGAAGCAGGAAGTTGAAATTTTTTCGCGACATCACGGAGGCAGGCGGCTGTCACGCGGCAACCGTTTCCACCGAACGCAGGCGGTGCGAGACCTCGACCACGAGGTTCTGGTAATCACGTGACGACCTGGTCTCCGCCACGCGCGGCTGTGGCAATGGCACGGCGATTTCGGCGGCGAGCCGGCCAGGCTGCGGCGACACGACAAAAATCCGGTCGGCCAGAAACACCGCCTCCGTGACCGAGTGCGTAACAAACAGCGCCGTCCAGCCCTGTTGCGCGCGGATGGCAAGGAGTTCCTCCTGCAGGCGCTCGCGCGTCATCGCGTCGAGCGCGCCGAACGGTTCGTCAAGTAGAAGGAGTTTCGGCGCGAGGGTGAGCGCGCGGGCGAGCGACACACGCATCCTCTGCCCGCCCGACAGCTCGCGCGGGAGCGCACTTTCGCGCCCGGCCAGGCCGACGAGCCGCAGCGCGGCGTCGCGCGCCGCCTCCCGCGTCGCGCGAGGCACGCCGCGCAGGCGCAGCGGCACCTCCACATTACTGGCCGCATCGAGCCACGGCAACAGCGCGGGCTCCTGGAACACAAATGCCAGCTCAGTCGACGCGTCCGCGGGTGCCCGGCCGGCAATTCGCACCGCGCCGGAAGAAGGCTCCGCCAGCCCGGCAACGAGCCGGAGCAGGGTGGACTTGCCGCAGCCGCTCGGCCCGATGAAGGCGACGATCTCACCGGCCCGCACCGCCAGCGACACATCCGCCAGCGCTGGCGGCCCGCCGCCGAAGCGCTTGGCGACGCCGCGCAACTCGACGAGGACGGAGGGGGAAGTCATGGGTTGGCTTTGTGCGCCGTAGCGGCGCGGTTGCCAAGGCGTTTTGCATGTCGCGCGGGAACTTGGCCGCCAGTCATCGGTCGCAACCCAGTCGCGATGGCGAAGGCAAAAGAGAAATGTTGCCGAGCCGCGCGGCATCGCTCTTTCTGACCGCTTTTCACCCACACCGCCCCGTCCCCGTGCCCTCTGTCCCTCCCTCCCCTCCCCTGCCGCCATCCGCCACCACGCCTGCCGCGCCTGCCGACGGGCAGGCGGTGCCGCGCTGGTTCCTCTCCGTGGCGGTGCTGTTCCTCATCCTCATCGCGGGGCTGTCCTACTCGAACTCGTTCCGCACCGAGTTCGCCTTGGACAACGCGCTGGTCATCGGACAGGACACGCGCCTGCGGGCCTGGGACTGGGGCGAGAAGGATCCCATGACGGACTATGTGCGGCCCCAGCTCCGACTGGTGTTCACCGAGGGCTACTGGTATCCTAACTTCCCCAGCGACCTCTACCGCCCGCTCACGACCCTCACCTACGCGTTCAACTGGAGCGGACCGCGCCTGTATTATTTCGACCTGCGGGCCATGAAGTGGAAGCTGACCGGCGCGAAGCCCGGGGAGGCCGACCACGGGCCCGAACTCAGGGAAGGCGATTTCTTTTCCGCCCTCAGCTATCTCTTCGGCGCGGCGTCGTCGCCGATTCCGCCCAAAGGCATCGGCATGGTCTCCGGCCTGCTTTACCTCCTCGGCCTGGGCGCGGCCTTTCTCGTGGCGCGGCAGTTTGTCCGGCGCTGGTGGCTCGCGCTGATTTTCGCCGCGCTGGCGGTGCTCGTTCTACCCTCCCTCAACTGGTCGCTGATGCAAAACGGCCCCGAGCCGGGCACGGCGCTCACCCGCAACCACACTTACGGTTTTCACCTCACCAACCTCCTGCTGCACCTGGTCAACGTGACCCTGGTGCTGGTGATCGCGCGGCGGCTCACGAACCGCCCCTGGCTCGCGCTGCTGGCGGCGGCGATCTTCGCCGTGCATCCCGCCGAGACAGAGTCGGTGACCAACGTCGTCGGGCGCGCGGACGAGCTCGCGACACTGTGGATTTTGACTGGCTTCTGGTGCTACCTGCGCGCGGTGGCGACGGAGGATATCGCGGACCCGCTGCTGCGGGTGTTCGCGCGGCTGGGCTGGCTGATTGGTCTCATGCTGGCCGCGATCGCCGGCATGTTCTCCAAGGAGAGCGGCATCATGATCGGGTTGCTCGTGCCGCTCTATGATTTCATCTTCCGCTGGCCCCGTCTCGTCGGCTCATTGTGGGAGCGGCTGCGCGCGGCGGGCTGGGAGTTTTTTATCAAGGGCTGGGCGGCCATGATCCCGGCCGCGCTGTTTTTCTTTGTCGTCCGCGCCGGCATGATCGAGGACACGCCCACCTACGGCCAGCTCTTCATTGACAACCCCATCGCCCGCGTGCCCGACGAGCTCGCGCAGGTGACAGCCGAACACAAACTGAACCTGCTGGAAAAGGCCGCAGTGTGGTCGAAGCAGATCACCTTCTCGGGTGAGCTCACCGCGATGAAAGTGCTTGGCCGCTATCTCGGCCTACTCGCCTACCCCGACACCCTCTCGTGCGACTACTCCTACAACCAGATTCCACTCTACGGCGAGTCCGGCACGCCGCTGTGGGAGAACATTGAGTGCTGGATCAGCCTGGTGGTCGTGCTCGGGTTGCTGGCGGCGGCGTGGTTCCGCCGGCTGAAAAACCCCCTCTTCTCCTTTGGCGTGTTCTTTTTCTTCGTGATGATGCTGCCCACGGCGAACCTCCTCTTCCCCATCGGCAGTATCATGGGCGAGCGTTTCCTTTATCTTCCCTCCATCGGGTTCTGCCTCGTGGCCGCGCTGGGTCTGCGCCTTGCGGGCGAGAAGCTCGCCGGCGTGCTCACCATCCCCACCGGCTGGCGCCTCTGGGCTGGGCTAGGCCTGCCGCTTGTCGCACTGGCCGCGCTCGGCCTCCGCACCCACGCGCGTAACGCCGACTGGGATTCCGAGTTCTCCTTGTGGAAAGCCGGCGTGGCCGCCGCGCCTGACAGCTTCAAGGTCCACAAGGGCCTCGCCAACGGCTACTGGAACCGCACCGCCGGCTTCAGCAATGCCATTCGCGAGGCGGGCCTAGACGACGCCATCGCCCGCGCCGAGGTCGGCCTCGCGGTGCTCAACGAGCACCCACTGCCCCGCAACCGGCAGGACAACACCCTCTTTTGCGACCTCGGGATGTATTACAACCTCAAGGCCCGCTTTCTCAGCGACCCCAACCGTCCTGGCGGCCCGGTTCCAGGCGAGGCCGCGAAGTTTTTCCAGAAGAGCGTGGACGTGATGGTCCGCGCGCGCGTCGTGGACAGCTGGGTCAATCTCGCCTCGCGCGGTTCCAAGCTCCAGCGCGGCACCAAGCTCGCCGAGATCA
>CAIPZZ010000227.1 GCA_903869665.1 uncultured Opitutia bacterium
CCGCGATCACGCCGCGCACCAAGGCCATCCTGCCCGTGCACCTCTACGGCCAGCCGGCGAACATGGACGTGCTCGGCGCGCTCGCCAAAAAACACGGCCTCGCGCTCGTCGAGGACGCCGCGCAGGCGCACGGCGCGACGCTGGCCGACGGCCGCGCGTGCGGCACGCTGGGCGTGGCGGCGGGCTTTAGCTTTTATCCCGGAAAAAATCTCGGTGCATTCGGCGACGGCGGCGCGGTCACGACCGGCGACGCCGAGCTGGCGCGGCGCGTGAAACTGCTCCGCAACTGGGGCTCGGTCGTGAAATACCACCACGAGGTCGAAGGCTGGAACTCGCGCCTCGACACACTCCAAGCCGCGATCCTCAGCGTGAAGCTCCGCCGCCTCGCCGCGTGGAACACCGCCCGCCGCGTCGCCGCCGGCTGGTATCGTGCCGCTCTCGCCGGCACGCCCGGCCTCGCGCTGCCCGCTGAGGCGTCCTGGTGCGGCCAGCACGTCTGGCACCTTTACGTGGTGCGGATTTTGGAGCGCGACCGCGACGAGGTCGCGCGCGCGCTCGCCGCCGACGGCGTGCAGACGGTCGTCCACTACCCCGTGCCCATCCACCGCCAGAAAGCCTACGCGCACCTCGGCCACGGCGAGGGCTCGTTCCCGCACGCTGAGCACGCCGCCCGCACCATTCTTTCGCTGCCGATGTTCCCCGAGATCACGCAGGACCAGGTCGCCCAAGTCGCCGCGAGCCTGCGGCGGGTGCTGCTGAAATGACCGGCCGCCCCGGCGGACAGGCGAATCAAATCTGCGGCGGGTCGCTGTCGAGCCCCTTGGTCTGGCCAAAGGTGAGATAAAGCGCCGTGGCGAGGGAGAAAGCCAGCGCGGCGAGCGCGATGAACATCCCGGAGGAGGCCAAATGCTGCGTCACAAAAATCCCGAGGTTATGCCGCAGGTTCACGGCCAACTCGGGGTAGTGGACCTTCAGCGCGTCGGCGTTGATGACGCCATCGCGATCCAAATCCATGATCCTGACGGGGCCATCCAATCCTGCGCTGAGCTTGAACAAGGCGGCCTCGGCGGCAAAAAACACCACGGCCAGCCAAGCGATGATTATTCCGGTTCTGGGATATTTCATGATGTCGAAGCGCTATCGGACACAGGGACTGGCTCAAGGATTCGGGCTGCCGCCAGACGGCTCAGCCCCTTGGCGGCGGGGAAAAATGCGCGGCGTGGCTGGCGTAGGCGGCGCAGTCGGCGAGCATCGCGTCAATCGCGCCGGCGAGCGGCGCGGCGGTCGCGAGGCCGGAAAAGACCGCCTTGTCGCCGATGGCGCTCGTCACGATGAAGGCGGGGCGCTGGCTGAGCTGGTGCGCGGAAAACTCCGCCGTGCTCGCGGCGACGCGCGCCACCACAGCGGCGGACGCGGCGCGGGCGCGAAGTTTTTTCGCGTCGAGCTTACCGGCCTTGGCGGCGACCGTCACCGCCACGGCGAGGTCGCCAATCTTTTTACCCTCCCGCATCGCGGCGCGCATGAGCGCGAGGCGCACGGTGTCATCGGTCGCGCCCAAATCGCGGGCGGCCTCGGCGACATGGTTGGGTGCGCGGTAGTCGCCCTGCCGCGCCGACTCGACCCAGCCGGAGTCGAGTTTGAACGGCGAGCGCATGATCAGGCCGCTGCGTTGGTAGAACCAGTCACACTGGGCCGCCGACTTGGGGAAATCCTCGGGCCGCATGAGCGCGATGCGCCAGTCAAACGCCACGCGGCCCGCGTAGCGCGCCTTCAGCTCCGCCCACGCCGGCTCAGCCCAGAGGCACCACGACGACATCACATCGAGGTAGTAGGTGGCGGTGACGGGAGAGACGGCTGGCATGGGGAAAGGATTGGCCACGAAAAGCACGAAATCGCACGAGAAATCAGGCAGAAAGCGGAGCGCGGCCACGAAAAATTTCAACCCGGAGGCCACGGAGCGCACGGAGCCGGGCCAAAAAAATTAGCTCCGTGTGCTCCGTGAACTCCGGGTTAAAATCTCCGGGATTGAATTCAGAGTGGCGCAGCTCACTTTTTCCCGCCGCCGAAGAGGCTCTTGACGCCGTCCACCGCGCCCTTGGCCGCGTCGGTCGCACCTTTGACAGCACCTTTGGCAGTGTCCACCACGGCGGCACCGGCGTGCAGCACGGCGTCTTTACCGACGGTGATGATGCTACCGCCGACATTCTTCATCACCGCGCCCACAAGCTGGCCGGGCTCGATGCCGCCCTCCTTGCTGCCGAGATCGTCCATGGAGATGTCGGGCATGGGCACGGGCGGGGTGGTGATGCCGACGACGCCGATGGCGACCTTGGCGTTGGTGAGGCGGAATTTTTTGACCTCAAATTTCACAGGCTTGCCGTTTTTGGCGGCGGGCGCGCCGGAGCCGGCGAACTTGTCGATGTTGGCCAGGAGCTGCGCGATATTGCTGTCGGTGAGCTTCGTCTCGTAGTCGAACACCGGGCCGTCAATCAGCAGCTCGTTGATGACGATGTGGTCGCCAAGAATAGAGAACGGGGCGACGGAGAGGTGGATTTTGCCGAGCGTGAAGGCCTGCTCGTTTTTCCAGCCGGGGGGATTGGCGACGGTGAAGCCAGTGAGCGTGCCGGTGCCGGTGAGGGGCGAGACGGTCGCGCCGGCGAGCTCGACCTTGGTGCCGGTGATCTGGGGGCCGAAGCTGTTGACGCCAGCCTTGACGATACCGCCAAGGAAGAACGTAAGCACGACGACGGTGACGATGCCGAGGGCGAAGAGGCCGCCGAGCGACCAGAGGAGGATTTTTTTCATGGGAGAAGGATGGCGCGCAGCCAAGCCTACCCACCCGCACAAGGCAAGCCCGCCGCGCCAGCCCGGCATTCCCCCGCCTTTGCGCTTGCGCCGGTCGGGGCGGCTTGCCATGCAGACCCTCCCGCGTTTTTCTGCGGAACTTTTTCCGCCCTCCCCTTTCTCACGGCACCCTTCCCCCAGTCCTCCAGCCCATGATTGAAGTCAAAAGCCTCGTCAAAAATTTCGGCCCCAAACGCGCCGTGGACGGCGTGAGCTTCGCCGTCCGCCGCGGCGACATCCTCGGCTTCCTCGGCCCCAACGGCGCCGGCAAGTCCACCACGATGAAGATGATCACCGGCTTCCTCCGCCCGGACGCCGGCACCGCCACCGTGGACGGCATTGACGTGACCGCCGACCCCGTGGCCGTGAAACGCAAGCTCGGCTACCTGCCCGAAAGCGCGCCGGCCTACGGCGAGATGACAGTGGGCGAGTTCCTCGGCTTCATTGCCGAAGTGCGCGGCTTCCGCGCCAAGGACGCGAAACGCGCCCAAGTCGAGCGCGCCCTCGCACTCACCCATCTCGCGCCGGTCCGCGGCCAGACCATTGAGACGCTCTCGAAGGGCTTCAAGCAGCGCGTCGGCCTCGCGCAGGCGCTCCTCCACGACCCGCCCGCCCTCATCCTCGACGAGCCGACCGACGGCCTCGACCCGAACCAAAAAAACGAGGTCCGCTCCCTCATCAAGACCATGGCCGCCGAGAAGGCCGTCATCCTCTCCACGCACATCCTCGAGGAGGTCGAGGCCATCTGCACCCGCGTCATCATCATCACGCAAGGCAAGGTGGTGGTGGACGAGACACCGGAGCGCTTCCGCCTGCGCCAGCCCGGCGCGCGGCTCGACGAAATCTTCCGCACCCTCACCCAAGGAGACATCTAACCCACTTGTCATTGCGCGCCCGGCGCAGCCGGGCGCGGCAATCGAGCCAGAATCCAGATGGATTGCCTCGTCGCTTCGCTCCTCGCAATGACACGAAAATAAAATCCTCCCATGAACCAAGTCTGCCCGATCTTCCGCCGCGAGTTTCTCGGCTATTTCCGCGCGCCGGTGGCGTATGTCTTCCTGATCGTGTTTCTCGTCGCCTCGGTGTTCCTCACGTTTTTCGTGAGCAAGTTCTACGAGAACAACGCCGCCACCCTCATGGGCTACTTCAACTGGCAGCCGTGGCTGTTCCTGTTTCTCATCCCGGCGGCGGGCATGCGGCTGTGGGCGGAGGAGAAGCGCGCCGGCACGGTTGAGCTGCTGTTCACGCTGCCGATCACCACGCTGGAGGCGGTGTTGGGGAAATTTCTCGCCGCGTGGGCGTTTCTCTCGCTGGCCGTGCTGATGAGCTTCCCGCTCGCTCTCACGCTCGGCTACCTCGGTAATCCCGACTGGGGCGCAGTGTTCACCGGTTACGTCGGCAGTATCCTCATGGCCGGCGCCTACCTGGGCGTGTGCTCGCTCACGTCGGCGCTGACCAAGAATCAGGTCATCAGCTTTGTGGTGAGCCTGCTCGCGTGCCTCGTGCTGGTGTTTCTCGGTTGGAACCTCTTCAGCGACTTCACCACCGCCTACCTGCCGGCGGGCCTGGTGGAGCTGGTGGCCAATTTCGGCTTTAAGACCCACTTCGACCCCTTCCTCAAAGGCGTGATCGAGCTGAAGGACGTGGCGTATTTCCTCTCGCTCACGGGCTTCACGCTCTTCCTCAACGTCCTCGCGCTCGAGCGCTGAGCGCGCCGCACGTTTTCTCTTTCCCGCGACTCCGTCCCTCTCCCGACCCGCCATGAAATCCGGCCACAAAGCCTTCGCCGCCGCCCTCCTCCTCGCCGGCCTCCTGCTCGTCAACTACCTCGCCGCGCGCCTGCCTCTCCGCCTCGACGCCACCGCCGGCCAGATCTACACGCTCACGCCCGGCACCAAGAGCATCCTCGCCGGCATCGGCGAGCCGATCACGCTCGATTTCTACTTCACCCGGGACGCCGAGGGGATGCCCGTGCAGTTCGTCAACTTCGGCGACCAGATCCGCGAGATGCTCCGCCAATACGCCCGCGCTTCCGGCGGCAAGCTCACGCTCAACATCATCAACCCCCAACCCGACACTCCCGAGGAGGAGGCCGCTTCGAAGGCCGGGCTCACCCCGGTCAATAACACCGAGTCCGGCGCCCCGCCCGTCTATTTCGGTCTCGTCGCCACCCAGGCCGACCAGCGCCAAGCCATCGCCAGCTTCAACCTCCAGCGCGAACAGCTCCTCGAATACGACCTCTCCCTGCTCGTTCACTCCGTCCAGCACAGCCAGGACGCGAAGAAAAAACTCGGCCTCATCACCAGCCTGCCGCTCCAGGGCACGCAGCCCGACCAGCTCATGATGATGTTCCAGCAGCAGCGTCCCCAGCCCGGCCAGTATGTCACCACTGAGTGGGGCCGCAGCTACGCCATCCAGACTGTCGCCGCCGACGCCGACAAACTCCCCGAAGGCCTCGACGCCCTCGCCGTCATCCACCCGCAGAACCTCACACCCAAGCTCCAGTTCGCCATTGACCAGTTCCTGCTCTCCGGGAAACCCGTCCTCCTCGCGCTCGACCCGTCCTCGCAATATTTCAAACGCCAGAGTAGCCAGCAAATGATGATGATGGGCGGCCCGCCGCCCGGCGTCTCCAGCGACCTGCCCGTGCTGCTTAAGGCCTACGGCATCGGCTACCATGCCGACAGCGTCGTCGGTGATCTTAACCGCGCCACCAAGGTCGGCGGCGCGCGCGGCGGCGTCTCCACTCTGCCCACCTGGCTCTCGCTCGACGCCGACGACGTGAACCACGAGGCCGCCGCCATCGCGCACCTGAAGTCCTTCCTGCTCGTCGAGACCGGCAGCCTCGACCTCCATCCCCTCCCTGGCGTCACTGCCACCCCGCTCCTGCAAACCACCGACCAGGCCGGCGAGATCCCCTCGGCGTTGCTCCAGATGTCCTCCGGCGAGGACGCCGCCGGCAAACTCACCGCCCCCGGCAAGCGCACCATCGCCGCCCTGCTCCGCGGCAAGTTCGTCACGGCCTTCCCCGAGGGTGCCCCCAAGGAGGACAAGCCCGCCGACGCCGACAAGAAACCCGAAGAGAAAAAGGACGCCCCCGCCACGCCCGCCGCCCCCGAGCTCAAGGAATCCTCCGCCCCCGCCACGCTCGTCGTCATCGCCGACACCGACTGGCTCTTCGATGATTTCATCTTCAGCCGCGACGCGATGCAATTCGGCGTGCTCTCGCCGATGAACGACAACCTCGACCTCGCCTCCAACCTCGTGGACTTCCTCGCCGGCACGCCCGATCTGCTCTCCATTCGCGGCAAGGGTCCCTCCTACCGCCCCTTCAAGGTCGTGCAGCAGATGGAGGCCGACGCCCGGAAGAAATTCGAGGCCCGCCTCGCCGAGCTCGACTCCCGCCTGGAGGAGGTGCGCCAAAAAATCAGCGGTATGACGGCCAAGCGCGCCGAAGGCGGCCGCCTCGTCCTCTCCCCCGAGATGCAGGCCGAGATCGAGAAGTTCCGCCAGGACGAGGCCGCCCTCCGCCGCCAGCAGCGCGAGATCAAGCGCACGCTGCGCGAGGATATTGACGCGCTCGGCCGCCGCCTCCTCTGGGCCAACCTGCTCGCCACCCCGCTGCTCGTCGGCGCTTTCGGCCTCTGGTTCCAGCAACGCCGCCGCCAGGCCTGAATCCGCCGGGCCAACCGCCGACGCATTTTTTTAAGCTCAAATTTGAAATCATAGGCCTAAATTTTCCCGCCGTTCGGTCTCAAATTTTCATCGCTCCCGACCACCGCCTGTTCCGCCCGCCGCATGAAACTCCGCCACATCGTCATCGCCGTCACGGTCCTCGCCGCGCTCGCGCTCGTCGTCTCCTTCGTTAACCGGCCCGCCCCGCCGGCCGCCGCCGACGCCCGCATCGGCCAGCCAATCCTGACCCGCGCCGCCGCCGAGCAGGCCGCCGCCCTCCGCCTCGCCGCCGACGGCCATGTGGTCGAGCTGAAAAAGGATCCTGCCGGCGCATGGCTCGTCGCCTCCTACCACGATTTCCCGGCCGACCTCGACAAGCTTTCCCGTTTCGTCCGCTCGCTCGCGGAGACCAAAGTCGAGAGCTACGTCAGCGCGCAGCCCGGCACCGTCGCCCGCCTCGGTTTTAAGGACACCTCGGTGCGCCTGCTGGACGCCGCCGGCAAACCGCTCCTCGACCTGGAGCTCGGGAAGACCCCCGACAACCGCTCCGGCCGCTTCTTCCGCCACACTGGCGAGTCCAAGGCCTACCTCGCGCCTTTCGAATCCTTCCTCGACACCGAGCCGAAAAACTGGGCCGACACCACCTTGCTCGCCCTCGCGCCCGACGACATCGCCAAGGTCGAGCTCACGTTACCCGACCTCCCGCCCGTCGCCGCCGAACGCTCCTCCAAACAAACTCCCTTCGTCGCCGCCGGGCCCGACAGCCGCCCGCTCAAGTCCGACGCCATCAAGTCGCTGCTCGGCAACTTCACCAGCCTCCGCTTCACCGACACCACCGCCCTCGACGCCGCCGAAGCTCTCGCGGCCAAAACCGCGCCCCGCACCATCAAGCTCACCACCTTCGCCGGCAAGTCCGCCACCATCGCCCTCGGCCGCAAGCCCGAGGAAATAAAGCGCAAGCCTGCCGCCCCGCCCAAGCCCGACGTAGCCAAAGCCGCCACCGGCGCGGACGCTGATAAACCAACGGACAAACCCGCCGACGCCCCAGCGAAACCGGCCGAGCCCGAGTTCGAGACCATCCCCGCTGGCCCTGTCTTCGCCCAAGTGACGCATGGCGACGCCAGCGCGCCCGTCAACGCCCTCATGGCCAAACGCGCCTTCGAGGTGTCCGACTACATCTTTACCTCGCTGCCGCAAAAGCTCGACGACCTCTTCGAGCCGCCCACCCCGCCGCCTCCGTCCGCCGGTATCCCGATGGCCGCTCCCGCCCCCGGTATTCCCGCCGGAGCGTCGGGCCTTTCAATTCCTATCCCATAGACGGCAGCCCACGATGGGGCCGAAGCGCGCCTCAGCGCCCGCGCCCAAGCCCCCCGCAAACCCGTCGCCGACGATGACAATGGCGAAGTTCATCGTGGGCAAGTCTTGGGGCGAAGCGGGAGGCGGCGATTGGAAACACGCGGACTATTTCGTGGCGGCTTTGGGCGGTTCGCCACCGTAGCCCTGCCATTTTGAAAAATACACCCAGCCGTCCGCCCAGCCAACGGCAACAACCGCGATGGTCGTCCCGCTTCGGTAAAACTGGAAATAGCGGGGCTTCGGCGGTGGATTCCACCAAGCTGCTCGCGCATCACCTGACCAGACGTGGCCAAGGCTTTCTCCTTTGTATGCCGCCTGAGGCTTGAAGTTTGGGCCGACCAGCTCGGCTGAATAATTTTCGTAGGTCGCTGCCTCGATGAGTATCGTCGCGCCAAACTGCTTCGCATATGCCTCCACTTCACCTTCTGGCATTTTTGCTTTCAGCAAGCTCGTGTAATCTCCCCCCAAGGATGACCACTGAAATTCTTGAATTTCAGTGGCAGATTTCGGGAGCGCAGCCCTGATCGGCGACAGACCCATTGAGTCAAAAAGACCGGCAACGAAAATAACTATGAGCGGCGTGGCGAATAGTGCGAAGCAGATGATGAGGACTTTTTTCATGCGGGGTGAAAGCATGGCTACGTTGTGCCCGAAGTGGGGGCGATTCAATCACTGTTTCGCCGCCGCGCAGGCGAGGCGGTCGTTGAGCGCCGGGGCAAGCGCGGAGTTGACTTTGCCGCCAGATGGGCGGACAAAACGGCCATGAAAGCGACCGCCCTCAAGCTCCCGCTGCACCACTGGCCCTACGGTTTGGAAATCCAAACGGCGGCAGACGGACTGCTGCTGCGTCCGCAGCGCAAGGCGCGCGCGGGCTGGGGTCGGGACTTTCGCCGTCAGGCGCCGCGCGCCGACGAGCTGGCCCCGTTGCGGCAAGCGGCCAACCGGTTCGACGGCGCGGAATGGGAGTGGTGATGGAACGGTTCGACGTGTTTTTGGTGCGGCTTGATCCGACGACCGGCGCGGAAACGGCGAAGACGCGCCCGTGTGCCATCCTCTCACCGGACGAGGCGAACCGCGTGCTGGCCACGGTCATCATCGCGCCCATGACCACCGTGCGACGCGGCTGGCCGACACGAACACCGGTGACATTCCAAGGCAAGACGGGGGAGATCGCGCTCGACCAGCTTCGCGCGGTGGATAAAACCCGCCTCGTGAAACGGCTGGGCCGGCTCGGCGACGAGACGGCAGTGGCGGCGCTGGATACGTTGGGCGAGATGTTCGCGCCGTGAACGGCTCGGCGGGCCCTTGATTCAGCCCCCTTTCGCCGCCGCGCGGGCGAGGCGGTCGTTGAGGGCGGGGGCGAGCGCGGCGCGGGCCGGAGCGCGCTCGGCGTGCAGCCGGTGCCAGCCGCCGGCGTCGAGCGCGCGCAGGCAGGCGAAAAGGTTGCGCCCGGCCTCGGCGGCGTCGCCGCGCGCCGTGAGCCAGAAGATGTTTTTCGGCCGCGCGGCGGATTTTTTCAGCGTCGGACGGCGGAAAAAAAGCCACGCCTCGCGCGGCGCGGTGACGGCACGGGCTACAGAAAATTTCCGGTGCAACGTGAGCGGCGTGCGTGGCGCGTAATGCCGGGCGAGCAGCCCCGGCGCGAGCTGCGCGTCGGCGCACGCCGGAGACCGGGAGACCGGGGGCAAGACGGAGGACGATGGCAGGCGGGCGGCTTTTTTGGCCGGTGCCCGGACGCGGACGCCGAGGGTTTTCTCCAGCTGCACGCGGGTGACCGCGCCAGGGCGCAGCAGCGCGGGGCGGGCGGGGTCACGCAGGTCGAGGATCGTGGACTCGACCCCGATCTTGCACGGGCCGCCGTCCAGAATGTGCGCGATGCGCGCGCCGAGGCCGGCGAGGACATGCGTGGCGGTCGTGGGGCTGACGTAGCCGAAAGGATTCGCGCTGGGCGCGGCCAGCGGACGGCCACAGCGGCGGAGCAGCGCGCGGAACACCGGATGCGCCGGCATCCGCACGGCGACGCTGGGCAGGCCGGCGGTCACAACCTGGGGGACACAGGCGCGCTTGGGGAGGACGAGCGTGAGCGGGCCGGGCCAGAACGCGGCAGCGAGTTTTTTCGCGGCCGGGCTGAGCACGGCGACCTCGGCGGCCGACGCGAGGGAGCGGACATGGACGATGAGCGGGTCGTGCGCGGGGCGGCCCTTGGCGCGAAAGATTTTTTTGCAGGCGGCTGCGTTGAGCGCGTCGGCGGCAAGACCATAGACGGTCTCACTGGGCACGGCGACGAGACCGCCCCGGACGAGCACACGGGCGAGGCGGACGAGATTGCGCGGCGTGGGGGCGTGGACGCGGGCGCAGGGCATGAAGACGAAAAAGGCCGGAGGATCGCTCCGGCCGGGAAAAGTGACGGGGGACGCCGGAGCAGCGCGCGGCTCAGAGCGCGAGCAGATTGTTGCGGGCGCGCTTGATGGTTTTGGTGATGGCGCGCTGCTGCTTGGCGGGCAGGTGCGTCCACTTGCGCGGAAGGATCTTGCCCGTGTCGGTCGTGTAGGAGCGGAAGGCAGGGGTCCCGGCGGTGAACGGGATCTCATCGGGCGCGAGGGTGCGCGGTTTGACTTCGGTGGAGGCGGCGGTGGTGCTCATGGGCTAAAGGGGGGGTGAGCAAGGTGTGCCAGCGGAGGGTTGTCAACCCGCAATCTGCCCCCCAGTGTGACGGGGCGTGTCCGGCCGCCGGTCGCGCGCCCGCGTCCCCGTAGCTCAACTGGATAGAGCAGCGGTTTCCTAAACCGTAGGTCCCGGTTCAAGTCCGGGCGGGGGCACCAGCGCGCGGCGTGCGTTGCCGCTTGCGCCCGTGCAGATTGCGCGCAACCATCGGCCCCTTTCCGGCGTCTTGTGCTGCAACCACCCAACTCTCCCATGAACACCCAAGCTCCTGCCCTCACCTCATTCCGCAACGCGCGCCGCGCGTTCACCCTGCTCGAAATCATGGTCGTTATCGCGATCATCGGCCTGCTCGTCGGCGTCGCCGTCAACGGCGTCCAGAGCGCGCTCAACAAGGCCCGGAAGCAAACTGCCACGATTTTCGTGACCACCACCCTGAAAACGCCGCTCGAGCGATACAAGATCGACTGCGGTGCCTATCCCACGACCGAGGAAGGACTGCAGGCCTTGCTGGTCATGCCGGCCTCCGCGCCCGCCGGCTGGAGCGGGCCGTATCTCGACCTGACCCCGGCGACGGTGATGACGCTCGATCCGTGGCAGCACCCTTACCAATACTCCTATCCCGGCCCGCACAATTCCGTCTCAACCAGCACCGACCAGTCTGGTCAGGTCACCACGACGAGCACGACCTCTGGCCGCAACCGTTATGATGTCTGGTCCATGGGCGAAGAGGTCGCCGATCCGGCCGACGACATCGGCAACTGGTGAGCCGCGCGGCCTCCTTCCCGACTAAACCAGCATGAGCCCCGCCGTCAGGCAATCTCGAGCGCGCCCCGCCCCGTCCGCCCACCGGCGCGGGGCGTTCACGCTGCTTGAAATCCTGGTGGTGATCGCGCTCATCGGGCTGCTCGCAGGGGTGCTCGTAACGGGTGTGGACGCCATGCTCAGCAACCGCCCCGAGACGCCCGCGCAGGCCTTGTGGCACGCCGCCCGCGCCGCCCGGCGCCACGCGCTCCAGAACCAGACCGAGGTGACGCTCAGCTACGACGCCGAGAGCGGCGAATTTACGGCCGTGGCGCTGGACGGCACCGTGCTAGAACCCGTGAAGCCGCCCGCCGGCACGCTCATCGAGTTCCTCCCCGGCCTCCTCGCCCCCACGCCCACCAGCACCGGGGTCAACGGCGTCATCAACCGCGTCTATGGCAGCATGCTCGACACGGCGGATGAGCCGGTGGACCATGTGACGTTCTACGGCGACGGCACCTCCTCGCTCTTCCGGGTGAGCATCCAGTCCGGCGGCGCCAGCGGGACGTTCGCCAACGGCAAGACCACCGTCATCCAGGTGGATCCTTGGACCTGCTCGCCCATGCTCGGCTCCACCAGCAACGGCACCAGCGGCTGACCATTGCCATGAGACGTGCCTTCACCATCATCGAAGTGCTCGCGGCGCTGATGATCTTCGCCGGTGCCTCGATCGCGCTCACCAGCGGCTACATCAACGTGCTGCAAGGCTACGAACACGCGCGCACCCTCATGCAGGCCGACCAAAACATGAAGCTCGCGCGCGCCGCGCTCTACATCCAGACCGATGTCAGCGCGGCCGCGCAGGGAGAGCAATTCGATGTCACCGACGGCGGCGTCACCCAGACCGTCGTCTGGTCCGCCGACATCGCCGAGACCAAGACCGCCGACCTCTTCGACGTCACGCTCACTGTCGCCGTCACGCCGAACGGCGGAACGACCACCACCACCAGCGAGACCTTCCGCCTCCTGCGCCCCACCTGGTCCGACGCCGGCCAGCGCACGAATCTCCAGACCGAGGCCCGGCAGAAAATCCAGGAGATCATCTCCGCCAACCAGTCGCCATGAAACGCCGCGGCTTCACCATGGTCGAGTTGCTCGTCGCCACCGCCCTCACGGCGCTGGTCCTCATCGGGCTCAACACGCTGGTCTTCTCCATGACCGAGCTCTGGGGCACGGACAACTCGAAGCGCAACTTCGACCTGCACGTCCGCGGCCTCACGACCTACCTACAGGACGAGTTCCGCACCGCCGCGTTCTCGACGCCCGTCACCACCACCGCCAGCGCGACCGGCGCCCAGCAGGTGGGCCAGCAGGCGGGCACCGCCGCCGGCACCACAGCGCCCGGCGGGCAGAACGGCTCGTCCGGCCCGTTCGCATGGCAGACGCCCGCCAGCAGCGGCGGCTTCGGCGCCAGCGGCACGCCAGTGCTCACGTTCACGCTCCCTGCCGGCAGCCGCCTGCTCAACTGGCCCGCCGGCTCCAGCTCAACGGGCGAGGCCGCGGCCCGCCTCCTGCCCGACGTCGTGTGCGCCTTCCAAGTCCGCGAGGGCGAGGGGCTGGTGCTGCTCTGGCACTCCGAATACGAGACGACCTACCTCACCGACCCGCCGCGCGAGACCCTCATCTCCCCGCTCGTGACCGCGCTGCAATACGACTACTACGACGCTAACTCCCGCCAGTGGTCCACCCAGGCCGAGCCGCAGACCGACAACAGCGGCAACAACCTCCTCCCCGGCCGCATCCGCCTCACCTTCGCCCACGAGAATCTCACCACCGAGATGGCCATCATCATCCCCGCGCCCGGGCAGGGCCTGCCATCCTACTGACCATGGCCCGCCCCCGCCAGCACGCCTCCGTGATTCTGATGGTGCTTGTCACCATCGCGTTCGCCGCGGCCGCGCTGCTCGCGTTCACCGAGCGCGCGATGGACGACCTCATCCAACCCACCCGCGTGGTGAACGCCAACCGCCTTCGCGCCGAGGCCTATTCCGCGATGGAGACCGTGCTCGCCGTGCTCGTGGACTGGCGCGCGGCCAACGGCAACAATCTCCGCAGCCCCACCGAGGGCTGGGACAACATCCTCAACGAGGACTGGGTCGGCTACGCCCCCTATGACGAACACCGCACCGTCACCGTCACCTTCGACGACGAGAGCGGCAAGCTCTCCCTCCCCGCCATCTCCGACCAAAATCTCGTCAACTACTTCACCTACTACGGCCTCGGTGCCGATCAGGCGGCCTTCCTGAAGGACACCCTGCTCACCTGGATGCGCCCCAACTACACCCCGACCTCCGCCGGCGCCTACACCACCGCCCAATACCAAGAGGACACCCTTCCCTTCAGCCCTCCCGGCCGCAGCCTCCGTTCGTGGGCCGAACTCGCCTCCATCGAGGGCCTCCGCGCCCCCTCCGCCGAAGTCAACGAGGGCGATCCCTATTTTTTCTATCTGGACGGCCGCCCCACCCCGCTCGGCAAGCGGTTCATGCACGCCTTCTCGCTCTACAATTTCACCACCCCCAACGCCAACGGCGCCCTCCATTATCCCGACACCATCGCCATCCTCGGCCAGATGAGCCCGCAGCAGCAGGAGGAGGTGGTTCATTTCCTTCGCACCAAGGAGTCCGGATCGGCCACGGTGCCCAACACCGGGTTTTTCACCCAAGCCGCCCAGGTCCAGAGCGTCGCCGGCACCCTCTCCGCCCCCGCCGGCATGGGCGTTAACATCACCGCCCTGCGAATCAATGTAACCGTGAAGCAGGGTCTCGCCGTCTTTACGCTCAGCGTGCTCGTCACCTGGCCCAATGGCGCCACCGCCGTCGCCGCGCCCGCGCCGCCCTCCCAGGCCACCACCGCCACCAACACCACCAACCAAGTCACCACCACCCCGCTCACAACCGTCCAGCTCAATTATCCCTACACCGTCCTTGAGCTCAAGGAAAGCGATCTCGACCCCGACGACCCCGCCGTCCAGACTGCCGCCGCCGAACTCGAAACGCCCCTCCTTAATCCCCCTTCCACATGACCACCGACACCGCCGCCAAGCCCGGCTTCCTCAGCCAGTTTTTTGCCGCCCCTCCCCGCCTCGCCGCGCTCCTGCCCGACGGCCGCTTCTTCGTGCGCCTCGTGCCCGTTGACCCCGAAGGCGACGAGGCCTCGACCGCCGAGCAGGTCAACCTCGCCCTCGAGACCCTCGCCCCTTTCCCTATCGCCCAGCTTTATCACGGCCACTACTGGCAGCCCGGCTCGCCCCGTGCCCTTGTTTACGCCGTTTACCGCAAGCGCTTCCCCGCCGAGGAGACCGCCGCCTGGGGCGAGGCCGAGATCGTCGTGCCCGCCTTCGTCTCTCTCCTCACTGATCCCGCCCCCGCTGGCAGCACCCGCGTCCTCACCAGCCCGGACGCCGTCACCGTCTTCCATTGGGGCGACGACACCTTCGTTCCCACCCAGGCGATCGTCCACCCGTTCGCGCCCGACACCGACGACGCCGGCCGCACCACCGCGCGCGACCAGGTGCTCCGCTCTCTCGGTGCCGACCCCGGCACGGTGGAAGACTGGGATTATCCCGTCCTGCACCGCGTGAGCGACAACGGCGAGGTCACCTTTCTCTCCGGCGAGCGCCCGCTCGTCATTCCCGCCGACCTCGCCGCCGCGCTCGACGTGCGCGACGCCGACGAGATCGCCTACCGTCGCGGCATCCAGCGCCGCGACATCTGGCTCTGGCGCGGCTGTGCCGCCCTCGTCACCCTCGTCCTGCTCTGCACCGTGGCCGAGGGCGCGCTGTTTTACGGCAAGTCCCAGCAGCAAAAGGCCGCGAACTTGATCCTCAACGACAAGCAGGAAGTCGCTACCCTCACGGCCACCGAGCAGAGCACCCTCCGGGCCGAGCAGATCTTCAAACGGCGTCTCCCGGTGCTGGAGCTGGTCAACTTCGTTGCCCAGGCTGGCCGCCGTGCCGGCAGTTTCCAATTCACCCGCGTTATCGCCCAGCTCACCAAGGACAATCTTCCCCAACTCACCCTCACGGCCAACACGGGCTCGCTACAGGAATCCAACAACCTCCTCACCGCGCTCAAGAACCTGCCCGAGTGCAAGACTGTCGAGTTCACCACCCAGCCCTCAATGGGCGGCAACCGCGGCGGGCCTGGCGCCACAACGGCCGACCCGAACGCCACGGCGACCTATCAGTTCGTCATGCGCGTCGTCTTCAATGCCGACGCCATCCGCCCCGAAAATGCTAAAGCTCCCGCTGCCACCGCCTCCATCCCTTAAACTGAGCCCCATCAACCCACCTGCCTCCGCCCATGAAAGCCTACTTCCTCACCCGCCAGTTCCGCGAGAAGCTCATCGTGCTCGCCCTGCTCGCCGTCGGCGTCGCCCTCTGGGGCGCGCACCTCTACTCCGGCGCCACGCAATACCGGGCCAATGGCACGCGTCTCGCCAAGGAGCGCGCCGACCAAGTCGCCGTTCTCAGCAAGAAGGCCGAGATTGCCGCCGGCCAGACCGAGTTCGTCAAACAGCTGGACCCCAAGCAGAGCATTTCCGACCAGTCTAGCTTTCAACTGACCATCGCCAACCTTGCTAAGGAGGTAGGCATCCCCGAGGCCAGCCTCGCATGGGGCCGCGCCCCCACCCCGGTCCGCAGCGCCCAGCTCACCATCGTCACCCAGCCTGTCACCATCTCCGGCCTCGATCCGGGTCTGGGCGACGCCATCAACTTCTACCGGAAAGTTCTCGACCGCTATCCCTACATCACAGTCCTCGAAACCACCTTAAGTCTCACCAACGGCAACACGCGGGGCGGCGGAGCCGGCGGCCCTGGAGCCGGTGGCCCTGGAGCCGGCGGCCCCGGCGCTCCCGGTGGCGGTGGACGCGGCGGACGCGGCGGCGCGGCCACCAACGCGCTCTCGACCGTCGGCATGGTCACCGGCACTGAGGCTCGTGGCGGCGGGGCCGGAGCCGGCGGCGTGCGTGGTGCCACCGCCCGCGGTCCCGTTGGCCAGCGCCTGAGCGTGACCTTCACCCTCACCGCTCTCTCCCTGACCAAGCCCGGAGCCACCGCCCCCGCACCCGCCCGAGCGGGCGCAGCGGCCCCGGCGGCCCCCGCCGCAACCCCCAACGGCGCATAAACCGCGCTTTACCTCCACGCGCCGGCAGAGCGAATGCGGCGCTGGTCGCCGCCCAGCAGACTCAGTTTCTGCGAGCGAAAAGGCCAACGGCCCTACCCCGGCTTATTATCCGCCCAGTGCTTTCTTGATGAGCTTTTCCGTGGTCGCATCTGCACCGAGGGCGAGGGCGGCGCGACGGACGGATTGATCAGCGTCAGCGGCCTTGTAGCCGAGGGCGACGAGTGCGGAGACCGCGTCGCGCTGGCGAGTGTCGGCAGGCGCGGCGGAGGATTCGCCGCCGTCGGCGGACGACATCGCGCCGGCGAGGCCGGTGCCGCCGACCTTAGTTTTCAATTCCACGACGAGGCGCTCGGCGGTCTTTTTGCCGATGCCGGGGCATTTGGCGAGGGTGGCGATGTCGCCGGCGCGGATGGCACCTTCGAGCAGTGGGAGCGAGAGCTTGCTCATGATGGTGAGCGCGCTTTTGGGGCCGATGCCAGTGACGTGCTCAATCATCAGCCGAAAAAAATCGCGCTCCGCTGGCGTGGCGAAGCCGTAAAGCGTCTGCGCGTCCTCGCGGTAGATGACGTGCGTGTGCAGCTTTACCATCGCGCCGGGCGCGGGCAGCTTCTCGGCAGTGGTGACGGGAATGTTCACCTCGTAACCGAGGCCGTTCAGCTCGACGATGGCATGCAACGGCGTGGCGGCGGCAAGAGTGCCTTGGATCGAGGTGATCATCGGAGGAATGGCCAAGAAGAACACAAAAAGGCACAAAAAGCAGAAAGGGGCGGGATCATTTTTTGCGTCTTTTTGTGTTTCTTGTGGCCAATCTCATTTCAGCCCCAGCACATCCTGCATGTCGTAAATGCCGGGCTTTTGGGCGACGACCCAAAGGGCGGCGCGGAGCGCGCCGCGGGCGAAGATGCCGCGGTCGCTGGCCTTGTGCGACAGCTCCAGCCGCTCGCCGAGCGCGGCGAAGATAACCGTGTGGTCGCCCACGACATCGCCGCCGCGCAGCGCGTGGATGCCAACCTCGGTGGAGGTGCGTTCGCCGGTAATTCCTGAGCGGCCGTGGCGCAGGGCGGCGGCGGTGAGCTTGCGCTCCTGCAAGATGATTTCGAGCAGGCGTGCGGCGGTGCCGCTGGGCGCGTCCTTCTTGAAGCGGTGGTGCATCTCCACGACCTCGGCGTCGTAGTCGGAGCCGAGCACGGCGGCGGCGCGGCGCGTGAGGGCGAAGAGCAGGTTGACGCCGACGGAGTAGTTGCCCGACCAAACGCAGGGTATCTTCGCGGCCTTCGTGAGCAGACGCTTTTTGTCGGCGGCGGCGTGGCCGGTCGTGCCGATGACGAGCGGCTTGCGGGCGGCGACGGCGAGGCGGATGACCTCGGCGGTGGCGGCGTGCGAGCTGAAATCAATCACCGCGTCGCCCTCCGCGATCCCGGCGGCGAGGTCGTCGCCGGCGTCGAGCGAGGCGGCGATGACCGCGCCGGCATCCTTGGCGGCGAGGGTGATGGCCTGACCCATGCGGCCGCGGGCACCGATGAGGGCGATGCGAAGCGGAGCGGCAGCCTTTGCTTTTAAGCGAACGGTTTTCATCGGCCGAGGGCCGCGAGCGCGGCAACGAGGATCTTTTCGTTGGCGGGAGTCATCTCGCAGAGCGGCGGACGCACTTCGGCGCTGCCAATGAGTTTGGCCCGAGCGAGGGCGAACTTGATTGGCACAGGGTTGGGCTCGATGAAGATGGTCTTGAAAATCGGGTAGAGCTTCTGGTGCAGCTTGCGCGCCTTGGCATAGTCGCCGGCGAGGGCGAGCGAGGTGAGCTGCACGACTTCCTTGGCGAAGAGATTCGACGCGACGCTGATGACGCCCTCCGCGCCGACGGCCATGAACGGCAGCGTGAGCGAGTCGTCGCCGCTGAGCACCACGATGTCCGCGCCGAGCGCCTGCTTGAGCTGGTCCACCCGGTCCACGGAGCCCCCGGCCTCCTTGATCCAGCGGACGTGGGGAAACTTGGCGCGCAGCCGCGCGACGACCGGCACGCCGATCTCAATGCCGCAGCGGCCGGGGATGGAGTAGAGAATGATAGGCCGGTCGGTGGCGTCGGCGATGGCGGCGAAATGTCGGAACAGGCCCTCCTGGCTCGGCTTGTTGTAGTAGGGCGCGACGACGAGCATCGCGTCGGCCCCAGCCTCGTGGGAGAGCTGGGTCAGCTCAACGGCCTCAGCGGTGGAGTTCGAACCGGTGCCAGCGATGACGGGCACGCGACCCCGCGCGGCGGCGATAACGGCGCGGATCACGTCGAGGTGCTCGGCGTGGTCGAGCGTGGGCGACTCGCCGGTGGTGCCGACGGGGACGAGGCCGTTGATGCCCGACTTGATCTGAAACTCCACGAGCTTGGCGAGGTCGTCGTAGGCGACGGCCTGGCGGCGGAACGGTGTGGCGAGCGCGGTGATCGCGCCGGTGAGCGGGCGGAGTTTCATGGAGGAGAGCCGATCAATGCGAAAGTTGCCTTGCGGGGCAAGGCTGTTCAGGCCACCACTACAAACGGCGCACGCGCCTGCGTGTGTCACACACCCAACCGCCCATGACTCCGCACACCGAGATGTTCAACGACCTCCTGAAGCTCGCCGTCGAGAGCCGCGCGAGCGACATCGTCATCAAGTCCGGCAAGCCCGGCTACGTCCGCATCTCCGGCCGGCTCCAGCCGGTGGACATGGATCCCATCCAGAACGCCGAGGCGCAGGCGTGGGTGGACGAGCATGTGCCGCGCGTGTTCAAGAAGGCTTGGGACGATCTCGGACAGGTGGACTTCGCCTACTCAAAGGAGGGCGTGGGGCGGTTCCGCGTGAACGCGTTTCACCAACGCGGCGAGATCAGCATCGTGCTGCGGCACATCAAGAGCAAGGTGCCGGAGTTTGAGGACCTCGGCTTGGTGGCCGACCCGCTGCTCAACCTCGCCAAGGCCAAGGACGGCATCCTCCTCATCTGCGGCGCGACCGGCTCCGGCAAGAGCTCCACGATGGCCGCCATGCTCAACTGGATCAACCGGAACATGGAGAAGCATATCGTCACCATCGAGGATCCCATCGAATACACCTTCATTGACGACAAGTCGGTCTTTCAGCAGCGCGAGATCGGCCTCGACGTGCCGAGCTTCGAGCTGGCGATCAAGGCCGTGTTGCGGCAGAACCCCGACATCATCCTCATCGGCGAGATGCGCGACCGGGAGACGTTCGAGACCGCGATCAGCGCGGCGGAGACGGGCCACCTGGTGTTCTCGACGATGCACGCGGCCACCGTGGCGCAGTCGCTCACACGCCTCTTCGAGTTTTTCCCGCCCGAGCAGATGGCACAAGCCCGCCGCCAGATCGCCGGCTCGCTGCGCGGCTTCATCTGCCAGAAACTGGTCCCCGCGCTGGAGGGCGGCGGCCGCATCCCCGCCAACGAGATCCTCAACGCCGACGCCACGATCAAAAACCTGATCCTAGAAGGTCACAACGAGAAGATCCAACAGCTCCTCGACGCCGGCACCGACTCCGCAAGCTTCTCCTTCAACCGCGACCTGCTCCGCCTCGTCAACGCCGGCAAAATCAGCAAGGCCGACGCGCTGCGCTACTCCGCCAACCCGCAAGCGCTGGAGATGAACCTGAAGGGGATTTTCTTCAAGACGTAAGCGGGGCCTTGCGTCCGCAGGGCGCGTTTTTCGGTTGCACGAAGCCCGCGTGCATACACCGTGCATACATGAGCACCGTCATCACCGCCAAGGTTTTCAAGTCCGGCAACTCGCAGGCGCTGCGCCTCCCGCGCGCGCTCAAGCTCAAGGCCAAGACCTTCCACCTCACGCTGACCGACAGCGGTTTTCAGGCGACCGACCCCGCCGCCGAGGCCCGCCGACTCAAGGCCCTGCGCGCGCTGCGCGGCTCCTGCCCGGACTTCCCCGATCACACGACGTGATCTACCTGCCCGACACCAACGTGCTCTCGCGCTACCTGCGTGACCGCCCCGAGGACGCCGCCCTGTGCGACCGGCTGGAAGCCGTGTTGCCCGACTGCCGGCTTTCGGCCATCGTGCTCATGGAGCTTGAATACGGCGCGGAAAAATCTCCCCACGTCCCGGCGTTTCGCACGCGCATCACCCGCCTGCGCGGGGTCTTTCTCGGGGTCGCGCCGTTCGACGCGGCGGCGGCGTGCCAAGCCGGCTTCGTGCGCGCGTGGCTGGCCCGCCTCAAGCCCAACGCCCAGCCCATCGGCCCCTACGACGCTTTGCTGGCCGGCCACGCGTTGAGCCTCGGCGCGGTCTTCGTGACGGGCAACACCGCCGAGTTTTCCCGCGTGCCCGGCCTCGTTGTCGAGGACTGGCGGGCGGCGGGGCGGAAGCAGCGGGGATAAACGCGGAAGGGCGCTGTGCGTAAATCCTTGGCTGCTAATCCCAGTTGGATCGCCACGGCGCGCTTCGCGCACCTCGCGATGACAAAGGGCCGGGCAGGCGGCTACACTATAACTTAAACCGCTCTAGCGAGACGAATTGGCGACAAAGCACGGGGAGGCGATACATGCCGCAAGCGTGCGGTGCCGAAGACGTAGCCACCGCCGGAAAATTTTCCCGCTTGGTTTTGCCGGCGGGGGCGGCCACGGTTTCCGGCTCACACATGGCTATCGCACTTCTATTTTCCGGGCAGGGCGCACAGAAGGTCGGCATGGGCAAATCGCTCTGCGAGCATTCCGCCACGGCGCGCGTCCTCTACGACGAGGCCGGGCGCGTGCTCGGCTGGGATTTGGCCAAGGTCTGCTTCGAGGGGCCGGAGGCCGAGCTCACTCAGACCAAGGTCTGCCAGCCGGCGCTGTTTGTGCATGGGCTGGCGGTTTTGGCCGCGTTGCGCGAGGCCGGCAGAGTGCCGACAGGCGAGCCGCGCTTCGCGCTGGGGCTGAGCCTCGGCGAGGTCACGGCGCTGACCGCAGCCGGGGTGTTTGATTTTGCCACAGGACTGCGAGTCGTCGCCGAGCGCGGGCGGCTCATGCAGCTCGCGTGCGAGCAGACGACCGGCGGCATGGCGGCGGTCATCGGCGAGGAGCGCGCGGCGGTCGCGGCGCTGTGCGCGGAGTTCGGTATCGAGGCGGCGAACTTCAACGCGCCTGGCCAGATCATCGTCTCCGGCGAGAAGGCGAAGGTCGAGGCGGCCGTCGCCGCCGCGAAAGCGCGCGGAATGAAAAAGGTCGTGCCGCTCAACGTCGCCGGCGCCTACCACTCGCAGCTGATGGAACCGGCGCGGGCGGCGTTTGCGAAGTTTCTGGAGAGCGTGCCGTTCGCCGCACCGAAGCTCACGGTATTTACCAACACCACCGGCCAGGCCGTCAGCGAGCCGGCGGACATCCGCGCAGCGCTGGTGAAACAGGTCGTGTCGTCGGTGCTCTGGGAGGATTGCATGCGGAGCGTGGCGGCGGCGGGCGCGACGGAATTCTGGGAGCTGGGGCCGGGCGGCGTGCTCGCCGGGCTCGCGCGGCGCACGGAGAAAGCGTGGGTCGTGAAAAGTTTCGCCGAGTTCGCCGACGTGACCGCAGGCTGAGGACGGATTTTTAACGCAAAGACACGGAGACGCGAAAGGCGCGGATGCTGGGGAGGAGGCTGCGGTTTCGGCCCGATCGGTCGCCCGCCATTTGTCATTGCGAGGAGCTACAGCGACGAAGCAATCCATCTGGCTTTCGAGCTGGATCGCCACGCCCGGCTGCGCCGGGCTCGCGATGACAGACAAATGCGCCAACGCTTTTGCTTTGCGCGTTCTGCGCCTTTTTGCGGCTATGCTCTACCGACCAAATTTCGCCATGTCCGTCCACCAGGCCACGCTCAGCTTCCGCACCGCCGGCCAAGGCACGCAGGAGATCACCGCCACCGTGGCGCGCGAGGTCGCGCGTAGCGGGCTGCGGCGCGGCGTGGTGACGGTGTTCTGCCGCCACACGAGCTGCTCGCTCGTCATCATGGAAAACGCCGACCCATCGGCGCGGCGCGACCTGGAGGCGTGGCTCGGCCGGCTGGTGCCGGAGGGCGACGCTCATTTCACGCACACGCTGGAAGGACCGGACGACATGCCCAGCCACATCAAGATGGCGCTCACGCGCACGAGCGAAAGCGTGCCCTTCGCCGACGGCGCGCTGCTGCTGGGCACCTGGCAGGGGATTTTTCTCTGGGAACACCGCCGCGCCCCACACACGCGCGAAGTCGTGGTCACGGTGCTGGGGGAGTGATCAACAAGTTCGTGCAATTAGCCGATTATTTTGGCGCGAGCCCAATATTGAACGGTAAAAATGGAATAATGGCGGCCAACGCCACCAAGCCGACGACAATGGCTGCCGTGCAAAGGATCGTGCCAGTGAAAAGAAAAAGCGCCGCCGGAGTGATTTCGCGGCGACGGCTTAAAATTGCCGAATAAATCAGCCAAGGAGCGGGGCAGAACCAAAGCCACAGATGACCGCCGTGCCCGAGGTGAAAGACGCGATGTCGGTCGTCGTGCTGTTGGCGGGGGCGGTGCCGCCGACCCAGTTCGCGCCGGTCGCCCATGTGCCGCCGTTGTTCGCCCAGACGATGGTGGCCGCGCGGGCAGCCGGAACAAGGAGCACGACGAAAGCAGCGCAGGCCAGCCGCAGGGGTGTGTTTATGGCAATCAGGATAGACATGGGGCGATCTAGCGAGACACCCAATGTGTGCAGCTGAATGAATCCTGGCTTCAACCTGAAATTTATCGGCGTGCGCCGGAATGCCCGGCGTCAGTGCGGCGCCCACTTCACTCCAGCCGGTCGAGCACCCGCAGATCGGGGATGGCGCTGAAATGCGCGTCGGCCGTCAGCACGGTGGCTCCCGCCTGCAGTGCGCACGCGGCGATGAGCAGGTCTGGCGCGGGCAGCACGATCCCCTGCCGGTCGAGCGACCACGCGAGTTGGGTCGCTCGCTCCCAGGTGGCGCTCGTGGTCGGGAGAAAGATCATCACGGCAAAACGCTCGCGGAAACGCCGCAACAGGGTGGGCTCGCGCAGGCCGCGGCAAACCTCCAGCATCACCATACCGCAGACAGCGAACTCGCGCTCGTCGAAGCCGGGCAGGAACTGCTGGAAAGGATCACGGCCGGCGCGCACCGCCGTGATGTAGATGTTGCTGTCAGGCAGGATCAGGTTTGCCATAGGGAGCCGGATCTTCAGCAGCCATCAGCCCGCCCGGGGTCGGCTCCGGGTAGGAGTTAGGATCCAGCGCCGCGCGCAACTCGTCCGGCGTGAAGCCCAGGCCGGTGGAGAACAGCTCCTTCATCTTGTGGCGGCGGGCCATTTCGTTCAGGGCGGTTTCCACGGCGGCGGTCTTGGTTTTGGCGCCGGTGATCTTCATCACCCGCGCCAAAACATCCTCATCAATGTGCATGGTCATTTTCATAATGCGGCCAAAGTATGGTTCGGTTGCCATACCGCAAGAACAAAGTATGGCACTAGAGCCATACCTATCCGAAAAAATTGCCTGTCAGATGGTTTCCAACAATTTATTCAACCGGGCGACCATGGCGTTCGCATCTTCGAGCAGCCCGGCGTTGATGAGGGCGTTGTCGAGGAGTTGTTCGGCCACGAGCTGGGCCTTGGCGGGCGCGGCGGTGTGCATTTCGAATAGGCGCTTAAAGACGGCATGGCGCGGGTTGATCTCCAAGTTCACGCGCACGGGCGACTCGCCGTCCTTGTTCATGGCCTTCATCATACGGCGCATGTGGGGCGACATGGATTTGTCGGCGTTAAGCGCGAGCACCGGCGAGTCCACGAGGCGGTCACTGGTTTTCACCTCGGCCACGCGCTCGCCGAGGGCGGTCTTGAGCCACGCGATGAGCGTCTTGGTGTCGTCCTCGCTGAGTGCGCCCTCGGGCTTGGGTAGGTCGGCGAGCTTCACGTCGGCGTGGTCGGCGGCGGTGAGCTTCTTGCCGTCGAACTCGCGGACGTGGTTCATCACGTATTCGTCCACTGTTTCGTAGCAGAAGAGCACCTCAAGGTTGCGCGCCTTGAAGCCTTCCAAATACGGGCCGCTCTCGATGGCGGCGCGGTTGGGACCGACGAGATAATAAATCTCCTTTTGCTCGGAGCCCATCCGGCTGACGTAGTCGGCGAGGCTGGTGGTTTTGCCCTTCTCGGTGAGCGAGGACTCGAAGCGCAGCAATTTGGTGATTTGTTCCTTGTGCGTGAAGTCAATCGCCGCGCCTTCCTTCAGGAAAACACCAAACTCGGCATAAAACTCGTTGTAGGCGTCGGGGCGGTTTTTCGCCTCCTCGTCGAGGAACTTGAGGAAGCGTTTCGTGATGACCCGGTTGAGCTTCTCGATGAGTGCCTTGTCCTGCATCGTCTCGCGCGAGATGTTCAGCGGGAGATCTTCGCTGTCCACGACGCCCTTCAGGAAGCGCAGCCACTCGGGCAGCAGGTCCTTCGGCTTGGCGTCAATCAGCACCTTGCGGCAGTAGAGCGAGACGGCGGCCTCAGTGCGCGCGAAGCCGAGCTTTTCGGTGTTTTCCTTCGGCACGAAGAGCAGCGCGTTGATCGCGAGCGGCGCGTCGGCGCTGAAATGCAGGCGCAGGCGCGGCTCGTCGTAAGCGTGGGCCTGAAACTTGTAGAACTCGGTGTATTCCTCGTCCTTGATCTCGTTTTTCGAGCGCAGCCAGAGCGCCTGCACGGTGTTGATGCGCTTGCCGTTGAGGTTGACCGGCACCGAGACAAACGCGCTGTAACGCTCCAGAATCTCCTTCACCCGCCACTCCTGCGCGAACTCGTCGCAGTCGTCCTTCAGCTCGATGACGATCTTGCAGCCGCGCCGCTGGCCCTCGCTCTCCTCGATGGCGTAGCTGCCGCTGCCGTCGCTCTCCCAAAGCTGGCCCGGCTCGCCTGCGCGCCATGAGTGCGTGTAGACCTTGACCGACTTCGCCACCATGAACGCCGAGTAAAAGCCGACGCCAAACTGCCCGATGAGGTTGGAGTTCTTCGCGCCGCCCTCGCCGAGGGCCTTCAGAAATGCCTTGGAGCCCGAGTGGGCGATGGTGCCGAGGTTTTCGACCAGCTCGGCGCGCGTCATGCCCACGCCAAAATCCTGGATGGTGAGCGTCTTCGCCTTGTCGTCGGTCGTGAGGTTGATCTCGAGGTCGAGCTTGTCGTCGAAGATTTCCTTCTCGGTGATCTGCGTGTGGCGGAGCTTTTCGAGGGCGTCGGAGGCGTTGGACACCAGCTCGCGGACGAAGATTTCCTTCTCCGTGTAGAGCGAGTGGATGACGATATCGAGCAGTTGCTTGATCTCGGCCTGGAATTCAAATTTTTGCGGTGCGGTGGTATCGGGCATGGTGGGATGGAAAAAAGGATAGGTGAGGGACGAAGGATGAACGGGTCGGCCAGTTTAGCGAGTGCGCAGAAAAATCAAGCAGCAGAAAATTTTACCACGGATGGGCACGGATGGCGGAAGTTTCGACCCAGAGGGCACAGAGCGCGGCCCAGAGAGGTCACAGAGCAATTCCTCCATGACATCGGATTGGATCCTCTGTGCTCTCTGTGTCCCAACTCGGTTTCTGGCTTTGGGCGGTTTGATCCGCGCTTAATCCGTGCAATCTGTCGCCAAGGTCTGGCCGGGGCGAAGACCTTCCCCCTTCCCACGCCGCCTGAAAATATCCGCTTGACTCCACCTGACTACGCTCGTGGTCTCTCTCTGCGGCCCACGCTTGTGGGCACTCTTTTACTCCATGAAGAAAACCCTCCGCATTTCCGACACCGAGTGGGAACTCATGCGCGTCGTGTGGGCGAAATCGCCCACCACGGCCACCGAGATCCTCGCCGCGCTCAGGGCGCACGACCCCACCTGGCACCCCAAAACCGCCCGCACGTTGCTCGCCCGCCTCGTCGGGAAAAAGGCGCTCGGCTACCAGCCGCAGGGCCGCGCCTACGCCTACACGCCGCTCGTCTCCGAGGCCGATTGCGTGGCGGCGGCGAGCGAGAGCTTCGTCGAGCGCGTGTTCGGCGGCTCGCTGCGCCCGATGCTCGTCCATCTCGTCGAGCGCCAGCGGCTCACCCCGTCGGATATCCACGAGCTGCGCACGTTGCTCGCCAAAAAATCTCCCGCCACCTTGAAGCCCCCAAGAAAAAGGCCCGCCCCATGACCGCCCCCGAATTTCTCATCCTCCTCGCCCGCAACTCCGCTCAAGCGGGCGTGCTCGTCCTGCTCATCCTCGCGGCGCAGGCCGTGTTTCGCCGCCAGCTCACGCCCCGCTGGCGGTGCGCGCTCTGGCTGCTCGTGGCCGTGCGCCTGCTCGTCCCCGTGTCGCTCAACAGCGCGGCGAGCCTGTTCAACCTCGTCCCGTCACTCGCCCGCCCCGCCCGCCCTGAGCCTGTCGAACGGGCCGCCACCGCCGCCAACCTCCCCGCGCCGCCTGCCGCCGTTGTAGGCCAGCTCGTTGAGCTGGCTTCCCCTCCGTCAGTGCCCAGCCGTGTCAACGACTCGGCCCGCAACCAGCCCGCCGAGCTGGCTTTCGTTCCGCCCGCGCCCAGCCGGGTCAGCGACCCGGCCTACAGTCCAACCTCATCAGCTCCTTCTTCCACGCCCCCGAGCGAAGCGAATCGCGCCGTAGCCTCGGCGAAGGCGGACAACTGGCCGCGCTTCCTCTTCGTCCTCTGGCTCGCGGGCGCGCTCTCGATGCTCGCCTGCCTCCTGCTCTCGACCGTCGTGCTCGCCCGCCGCTTCCGTCCCGCCCGCCGCGTGGACGATCCCGCGATCGCCGCGTTGCTCCTGTCCGCCCAGCACCGCCTCGGCCTCGCCGCTGCGCCGCTGCCCATCTACGAGTGCGATCGGCTTGGCAGCCCCGCGCTTTATGGCTGCTGGCGACCGCGCCTGCTGTTGCCCACCGGCTTCGCGCAAAAATTTTCTCCCGGCGAGCTGGGCTACATTTTCTTGCACGAGCTTGCCCATGTGCGACGCCGCGACCTGCCGGTCAACTGGCTCCTCTCGCTCCTGTCGGCCGTCCACTGGTTCAACCCGCTCGTGTGGCTCGCCTTCGCCCGCTGGCGGGCCGACCGCGAGCTGGCCTGCGACGCGCTCGCCCTTGAGGCCGCCGGCCCCGGCCACAACACCGCCTACGGCCAGACTATCCTGCGCCTCCTCGAAGGCTTCCTCCCCCAGCCGCTCACGCCGGGGCTGGTCGGCATCCTGGAGGACAAACGCCTCCTGCGCCAACGCATCAGCGCCATCGCCAGCTTCGCGCCCCGCCGCCGCTGGCCGGTGCTCGCGCTCGCCCTCACGGCCGGCCTCACCCTCGTCGGCCTGACCGACGCGCAGGTGGCCGCGCCCATCGTGGCAACATCTTACGCTCCGGCTGCGACCCAGTCGGCCGTCACGCCATCGGCAGCTTCACCGGTTTCGGTCGCCGCTTCCGAACCAACTACGCCTGCCATCGCGCGCTCGTCCGCACCCACAACCAGCGCCGCCACTTCGCTCGCGCCCGCCAAAGGCCTGCGTTATGTCGAGGCACCGATCGGAGCCATCGGGGCTGTTGACCAGCAATGGGACACCATTCAGCGGCTCCTGCCGCATGCCGATAAAAAAGCCGGCAAGGTGTTTTTGCCGGTTTACAGCGTCACTCCGGATATGGCACCGGGCAACGGACGCCCTGAGGAGGTGGCCAAGCTGACCCACTATTATTATCCCATCATGGAAGGCGGAAACAGTGTCGGCACCGTGACCATTCGGTTGGACATCTCTGGCTCCATGCTCGGGAGCATCAGTTTCGGTGATATGACGGCCACCATTCTGAATGCGGTGCAAGCTGCGGCTGGCCTGAGCGAGGTGCAAGCCGGCTCGTTTGAGGTGCGTTTGCTGGAGATCGCTCGTTATCCAATGACTCCTGCTCTTCATTTTAGGGGACTGTGGCTCAAGTCTCTCTCCGGCGGCACCGACCTTATTTATGTAATTTTTGGTATCAGTGGCAGTAACCTGCCCAGCTTCACGACCGGAACGCTCCTCACCGTGGAAGATTTTTCCGCCAAGTTCCGCGCCCTCGTCGCACCCGCCGCATCCAAAGCACCCCTCCCGTCCGCCGCCAATGTCGCCGCCCCCATGAACAATTTGTTGGCGCAAGAGCAGGGCAAGGGTGCCGCGCCGGATTTTCATTATGCCTCCGACGCGCCGAAGGACGCTGAAGCGAAGATTCGCGAGTGGGCGCAATCCCGTGGCTGGGGGATGGAGTTCGGCCAACAGCTGCTGAAGGATCCTGACAAACCGAAAATCTTGCCGCCAATCGCGGTGCATAAGATGTCGCGCGATCAGGTCATAACTGGCGCCGGGCTGGAGGCGGCGGTCAACTCCGGCGGCTTCGAGTATTTTATCGCCCAAGCATCGCCGATCTACATCCATTTCGGCATCGGGAAACGTGGCACACTGGAAGTTGTTTATGGTTACGAAGAGAATCCCGCTGCCGACAGCGCCCGCGCCGCGGATGCTCGGATCATCAGCGCGCTTGAAACCTTGCGGGCCGATAAAAGCATCCATCCCTCCGATTACGAGGTGCGCCTGCTGGATTTGCCGAGGGGGCCACCCTTCCCTACACAAGCGGTGATTGGCGGCCGGGTGCTCTGGCTAAAATCGCTCAAAGGCGGCAAAGATTTGCTCTGGCCGGTCGGCGACGTCTCGTGGCCGAGATACAGGGTGGCTCCCGACCGCCTCTACGCGCCCGACGAGCTGTTCAACGCGCTCTGGCCGGAACGCAAAGCGTCCACACCCGCAGCCAGCGCTGTTGCGGTCGCACCAGCAACTTCACCGAAGTCATCCGTCGCAGCTCTGTCAGTCCCAGAGGCCTCAGCCAACATGCGGATGCTTCTGGGGAGAGCGGAGCGGGCATTGCATGATGCGGCCGCCTCGCTTGCCGGGGCCGTTACCGACACCCACGCGGGCTTTGTCGAAAAGGCCCGGGCCGACGTCGAGCAGACGATTGCCGATGTGCAGGCGGTTCAACGGCTGGTGCAGGCCAATCCGGCCATCGCCGCCGTGCCCGCCACCTTGCCGGCGACCTTCGAGGCCGTGAGCAAGCAGGTCGGCTACACCCGCCAGCCGGGCGGCAAAAACCAGCTCCAGATGCATGGCGCGTGTCCGGGTCTGATCGCGGCGCTCGCCGCGCTGCGCGACACGCCTGGCGGCGACCTTGGCGGCTTGCGGGAAAAAATCACCGCCGGCATCGGCCAAGCCGCCGCCGCCATCATCAGCGGCATCGAGTATGCCGACCGCAACCCCGCGCCATCGGGCGGCGGGGTGGTGCTGAGTCCGTTCGCCGCCTCCCTCGCGGCCGCCGCCTTGGATCCCGTCGCCGACCTGTCCGCGTATTTCGTCCCGCTCACCAATTCCGCCGCCGCGCCAGCGACGCCGGGCGTCCCACTCCGTCTTGGGACAGTTCCGACCAACGTGGTTGCGCTCCTGAGGGACTATCTATCCCAAACTCCGCTGACCTTTCAGGATGGCGGCAGATACACAGCTTTGCGCGACTTGGACGCCAAGACTCTTGGCATTGGCCTGCCCATTGGCTCCTGCGTTTTTGACATTCTCGGCGGCGGGCTCCCGGCCATCGGCACCGAGACCGACAGCTTGCAATACACGGTTACGGCCGGCGGGAAACCGGTGGCCTACGCCATGTTCAGGGCTGGAAGGGTGTGGCAGGTGGGAACCGGGTTTATGAGTCAGGCCATTCCTCGCGCGTTGGGCGAACTGATGGCCTTGGACAAAATCAAGGCCGGAATTTATGAGCCACGTATTTTCTCTTACGGCATGTATGGTGCGCTCTGGCTTAAGTCGCTCAACGGAGGAACCGACTACATCTACCCGGTCGGGCCGACTGGTTTCGGCGTGAAAGCCCGCACGCTGTATGGCGTGGATGAGTTTGTGGCAACTGTCAGGCCAGGGCTGACGAGTGAGATAAAATTCCTTAACAACGGCGTGCATTTAATCCTTCCCGAGACCACCAAGGCCGCTCCGCCTCCGGCCCCAAGCCCGTAATCAGGACGATTGTGATTCGGCGGCGCGAGGGACGTAGCGCGGGCAGCCTGCTCGCGTCTTCTGAACCAGCACGGGCAGGCTGCCCGTCCCACGTCGGACGCTCTTACGCCCACGGCAAGCATTGCTTATTTCCGGCGGAAGCGTGAGCGTGGCGCGCGCAAATCCGCGCTTTCCCAGTAGGTTTCCCTGCCGACCATTCCGCAATCCGCACTCGCCACTCCGCATTTCTATTTTCCCGACGATGCCCACGCCGCCCTTCATCTACCAAGACATCCTCCCGCTCGGTGACGACACCACCGAGTATCGCCTGCTCTCGCGCGAGGGCGTGAGCATGGCGGCGTTTGAGGGGCGCGAGGTGCTCAAGGTCGAGCCGTCGGCGCTCGCGTTTCTTGCGCGGACGGCGTTTCGCGACAGCGCGTTTCTGCTCCGCACGGCGCATCTGAAACAGGTCGCCGCCATCCTCGCCGACCCCGAGGCCAGCGCCAACGACCGCTACGTCGCGCTCACGCTGCTCAAGAACGCCGAGATCGCCGCCGAGGGCATCCTGCCGATGTGCCAGGACACTGGCACCGCTGCCGTCTTCGCCAAAAAAGGCCAGCAGGTCTGGACCGGCGCGAACGACGCCGAGTGGATCACGCGCGGGGTGTATGAGTGCTTCACGCAGGAAAACCTCCGCTACTCGCAGGTCGCGCCGCTCGACATGTGGCGCGAGGTCAACACCGGCACCAACCTGCCCGCACAGATTGACGTGCTGGCCACTGAGGGCGCGAAGTATGAATTTCTCTTTGTCGCCAAGGGCGGTGGCTCGGCCAACAAGCAGTTTTTCTTTCAGGAAACGAAAGCGCTGCTCAACCCGAAGAGCTTCGAGAAATTCGTCGCCGACAAGCTCCCGCTGCTCGGCACCAGCGCGTGCCCGCCGTATCACCTTGTCTTTGTCGTCGGCGGCACGAGTGCCGAGGCGTGCATGAAAACGCTGAAGCTCGCCACGACCAAATACCTCGACGCGCTCCCGAC
>CAIPZZ010000228.1 GCA_903869665.1 uncultured Opitutia bacterium
AGGCCGCCGAGGAGACGCGCGTCCGCGAGCGCCTCGCCGCCGTCGAGGCCAAGCTGAAGGCCAACGAGGCCGAGCTGGAGCGCCTCCGCAGCGATCCCGCCTACGTCGAGCTGCAAATCCGCCGCCGCCTCGGCTGGGCCCGGCCGGACGACCTGAAGTTCCAGTTCGAACCGTGAAAATCCAAACACCTAGCGGAACATGAATCTCGGTGCCTCCATTTTTTTGTGTTGGGTAGCCGTGTTTGGAGTCTTTGCCAGCGTTCAACTCTATCGTGTCGTGGCTCTGAAACGAAAAGGGGAGACTTGGACTGAAGCTCTAACGAACAAAAATAAACTGATGACTGGAAATGTCTGGCTGGATGCTTTGCTGCTATTGGCGTTATTGCTCGGGATTTTATGGCTGGGTTTTGAGAGGTGACGGCAACTTCTCGTTCACCCGCGCCTGGCAGGGGCGATTTTTCGCATCCTTCAGTTAGATCGAGCCTGACCGTGAGAGGTGAAGACTAATGTCCGTGAGATTGCTGAGATCACACGACGCAACCGCAGGCTGCTCGGCGAGGGAACGGTTTGGGCAGCGCGATCCATTTTCTTGCCGGGGGATTTCCCTCGCTTTGCCGCGCGGGACGCGGGGTAATGACCCATCATGCCATTTTCCAAGCTCGGGCTCCCGCCCTCCCTAGTAAACGGTGTCAAGGCGATGGGTTACGTCGATCCGACACCCATCCAGCTCCGCGCCATCCCCGTCGTCCTCGGCGGCGGCGACCTCATCGGCTCGGCCCAGACCGGCACCGGTAAGACCGCCGCCTTCGCCCTGCCCGTCCTCGCCCGCCTCGGCAAGCATGAGGCCCGCGGCCCGCGCGTGCTCGTGCTCGAGCCTACCCGCGAGCTCGCCGCTCAGGTTGAGACCGCCTTTCGCGACTTCGGCCGCTTCACCGATATTCGCGCCACCGTCGTCCACGGCGGCGTCGGATACGGCCGCCAGCGCAGCGAGATCCAGGCCGGCACCGACATCGTCATCGCCACGCCCGGCCGCCTCATGGATTTCCTCAACGAGGGCACGCTGCGGCTCGACGCCCTGAAAATCCTCATTCTGGACGAAGTGGACCGCATGCTCGACATGGGCTTCGTGAAGGACGTGAAGAAGATCATCGGCAAATGCCCGCGCGAGCGCCAGACGCTGTTCTTCTCCGCCACCGTGCCGCCGGAGATCGAGGAGGTCGCCCGTTTCGCGCTGCGCAACCCCGCCCGGGTCGAGATCGGCGTCTCCCGCACGGTCAACCAGTCCGTCACGCACGCCTTCTATCCGGTCTCCATGGGCCTGAAGTTCGACCTGCTGGTCGCGTTGCTCGAGAAGACCGACTTTCACAGCTGCCTGATTTTCTCCCGCACGAAACACGGCGCCGACAAGATCGCCCGCAAGCTCAAGGCCGCCAACCACTCCGTCGCCGTGCTGCACGCCAATCGCTCGCAGTCGCAGCGCGTCGAGGCGCTCGAAGGCTTCAAGTCCGGCAAATACGAGGTGATGGTCGCCACCGACATCGCCGCCCGCGGCATTGATGTCGCCGGGGTCTCGCACGTCATCAACTACGACATTCCCGCCAACCCCGAGGACTACGTCCACCGCATCGGCCGCACGGGGCGCGCCGCTGCCGTGGGCGACGCTTTCACGCTCACGACCCCGGACCAGCTCGGCGAGATCCGCGACATTGAGCGCTTCATCGGCCAGAAGGTGCCGCAGCTCAAGCTTGAGGGTTTCAACTACCATGCCACCCCGGCGGTCAGCCCGGTCGCCGCTGGTCCGCGTTATGTGGATCCACGCGCGATGCGGCACGGCCACCAGCATCCGCGCCCGGCCCAGCCCCAAGGGCACGGTCAGGGCGGCGCGCCCGGCCAGCCGGCGCAGCCCGCGCGCAATTTCGGCAGCCTGACCCGCGGCCGACCCGACCCGCGCAACCGGGGCGGCTCCGGCTGGGGCCGGCGCTGACCAAAACGAAGTTGCCGCGCGGCCGCACGTCCACCCACGCTGACGTGCATTCCGCATGGCCGCGCCGTCCTCCAGCCCGCAGACGCTCATTGAGTCCTTCGCCCGCGCCGGGCAGGGGCAGGTGTTCGCGTTCTGGGAACGCCTTGCACCCGACGCGCGCGCGCGCCTGATCGCGGAGGCGGCGGAGATTGATCTCGCCGAAATCGCCCGGCTCAACGCCACGTTGCTCACGTCCGGCTCTTCCGCCGCCGCCGATCTCACGGGGCTCGCGCCCGCGCCGTTTGAGCCGCGCCCGGAAAACGGCGGCGACCCCGCCGCGTGGGCCGCCGCGCGCGCCGCCGGCGAGGCCGCGCTACGCGCCGGGCGCGTGGCGGCGTTCACCGTTGCGGGCGGCCAGGGCACGCGCCTCGGCTACGACGGGCCCAAGGGCACGTTTTCCGTGACGCCGGTGCGCGGCAAATCACTCTTCCAAGTCTTCGCCGAAAAAATCCTCGCCGCCGGCCGCCGCTTCGGGCCGGTGCCGCGGTGGTTTATCATGACCAGCCACGCGAACCACGAGGCGACGGAGAAATTTTTCGCGACACACCAATGCTTCGGTCTCGACCCGGCGCGCGTGCATTTTTTCCGGCAAGGCCGAATGCCGGCCGTCGGACTCGATGGCAAAATTCTCCTCGAGGCCCCCGCTGCCATGGCGCTTTCGCCCGACGGTCACGGCGGTTCGTTGCGTGCGCTCGATCGCAGCGGCGCGCTCGATCTCATGGCGGAGGATGGCGCGGACACATTGAGTTATTTCCAAGTGGATAACCCGCTCGTCCGCTGTCTCGACGCGGAGTTCATCGGGTGGCATCTGCTGCGCGGCTCTGAGATGTCGAGCAAGATGGTCGCCAAATCCGGACCGGAGGAAAAAGTCGGCCACTTCTGCACGCTCAACGGCCAGACGGTCGTCATCGAGTATTCCGAGCCGGCGATGCAGACCAAGTCTGCGGAGCGCGAGCCGAGTGGTGCGCTCCGCTACCGTGCCGGCAGCATCGCGCTGCACATGCTCGACCGCGAGTTCGTCCGCCGGATGGCGCGTGATGGCACCGGCCTGCCGTTTCACCGCGCCGACAAAAAAATCCCGTGCCTCGACGCGGCGGGCAAGCTCGTGAAGCCCGAAAAGCCCAACGGCGTGAAGTTCGAGCAGTTCGTCTTCGACGCGCTGCCGTTCGCGAAAAATCCCGTCGTCATCGAGACGCCGCGCGCCGACGATTTCTCCCCCGTGAAAAACGCCGACGGCTCCGATTCACCCGCTACCTGCCGCGCCGACCAGCTCCGGCAGTTCGCCCGCTGGCTGCACGCCACCGGCGTGACGATCCCGACCGATGCCACTGGCCTGCCACCCTTCCCTATCGAAATTTCGCCGCTGTTTGCAACAGACGAGGCAACTTTCGTGGAATCATGGCGAACACTGTCGCCAAAGCCAAAGATTGAACCCGGCCTCTGTCTCGGCTGAAATTTTCGCGCGATGACCACGACGCAAAAAATCCAGTCCGCCGCGCAATCCGGCCAGCTCCTGCCCGCCGCCGCCGAGAATCTCGCTGCCTGGCTCGCCGCCGGACTGCCCGCGTGGGCCAACGCGAGCGTCGAGGAGCTCGTCGCCCAGGGCGCGTGGGGCGAGCTGAACGACCGCTTTTTCCGCTATCTCGAATTTGGCACCGGCGGGATGCGCGGGCGCACCATCGGCGTGGTCGTTACCGCCGCCGAGCGCGGCCCAGCCGGGCCCCAGGGCGCGCTCGCGGGCATGGATTCGCTCACCGCCGGCGTCCCCGCTCACGCCGCCGCCGGAAGCAATGTCCTCAACGATTTCACGCTGCTGCGCGCCGTCATCGGTTTGTTCAACTACACGCAAACGCAGCACGCCGCCGCCGGGCGCGGCGCGGCCCCGCGCCTCGTGATCGCTCACGATGTGCGGCATTTCTCGCGGCATTTCTGCGAGCTGGCGGCGTCGGCCTGGACGCGTCTCGGCGGCGTGGCGTTCATCTTCGAGGGCCCGCGCTCGACCCCGCAGCTCAGCTTCACCGTGCGCTGGCTCAAGGCCCACTGCGGCATCGTCATCACCGCCAGCCACAATCCGCCCCACGATAACGGCTTCAAGGCCTACGGTGACGACGGCGCGCAGGTCGTGCCGCCGCACGACGCCGGCATCGTCGCCGCCGTCAACGCCGTGCCGCTCGGCGATACGGCCGCGTTTCTGGGGAAAAATCTGGCCGAGGTCGTCACGCTGGGCCGTCCGGCGGACGACGCCTATCTCGCCGCGGCCGCGACCGCCGCGCTCGCGCCGGAGATTTTCCGGCAGACGAAGCTTAAGGTGGCGTTCACCCCCATCCACGGCACGGGCTCCGTCGCCACAATGCCATTGTTGCTGCACGCGGGCTGTGAGGTCCACGAAGTGGGCGAGCAGATCGCGTTCGACGGCGGTTTTCCCACCGTGAAGTCACCCAACCCCGAGAACGCGGAGGCGCTCTCGCGCGCGGTCGCGCTCGCGGAAAAAGACGGCTGCGACCTCGTGCTCGCCACAGATCCTGACTGCGACCGCATGGGCGTCGCCGTGCGCGACCGCGCCGGTAAAATGGTGCTGCTCACCGGCAACCAGACTGGCGCGCTGCTGATAGACTATCGTCTCGGCAAAATGAAGGAGCTCGGTCTTATCCCCGCCGCCGGCTCGGACCGCGTGGCGGTGATCAAAACCTTTGTGACCTCGCCGTTGCAGGACGCCATCACCCGCGCGCACGGCGTGAAGGTCGTTAACACCCTCACCGGCTTCAAGTGGATCGCCGCCAAGATCCGCCGCTACGAGGAGACGCTGCGCGCCGCCCTCGGCCCCGGCACGAACCTCGACGCACTCACGCCGGCCGAGCGCGCGAAACTGCTGCAGCAGCACAGCACGTTCTTCGCCTTCGGCGCCGAAGAGAGCTACGGCTACCTGCCCAACGACCTCGTGCGCGACAAGGACGGCAACGCCGCCTGCCTCGCCTTCGCCGAGCTGTGCGCCGCCGTCAAGGCGCGCGGCCAGACCGTGCCGGAATACCTCGACTCGCTCTACGTCCGCCATGGCTACTTCCTCGAGGGCGTGGTCAACCTCTACTACGAGGGCGCGAGCGGCGCGGCGAAGATCCGGCGCATTCTCGAAACCTACCGCGCCCAGTCTCCGAAGCAGTTCGGCGGCGTGGCCGTGGCGAAGTTCGAGGACTTCGGCCGACAGGACATCCTCGACGCCGACGGCGACAAAATCCCGAAACAGGATTTCTACGTCGTCACGCTGGCTAACAGTTGGAGTTTTGCCGCGCGCGGCAGCGGCACCGAGCCCAAGATGAAGTTCTACCTCTTCGCCAACGCCCCCGTGCCGAACGCCGCCGCGCTCCCCGCCGTGAAGGCGCTGGTGAAAGCCGAGCTGGAGCGCATCAAGTCGCTCATCGAGTCCGACGCGAAGACGCGGGCGGAGGGGTGAAGCTATAATGCTCGTTCCCGGCCGTAAAAAATAACGCCGGCCGCGAGCAGGACTATCATGATGGCAACGGCGAGACCGCAGATTTGTAACGCCTTCCGCCAGCGGGGCAGCGCGGCCATCAAGGCAAAGTTCAAGGGAGAGATGGAAAGACTGAAAATCGCGGCCAGCGGCGCCAGCGAGACATCGCTGGTCAGATGCATTGCCAGCCCCCACGGCCAGCGCGGAGCAATAATCCAGCCACTATTCGACACCATAATCCCCTCCCATTGCGCCGTCACAAACATATAGTTGCCTGAGACCCTAATGGCTGAAAAGGCGATCGCGCCACCCAGACTGCAAACGCCCGAAAGTAACAGCGAGGAACAAAACGCCTGTTTTTGCCGCCACAACATCCAGCCGACAACGAGAAGCAGGAATCCTCCAGAGACCGAAAACACCATCAGCCAGTTGTCGTCGTAGGACGGAAGCCAATGGCCGTAACTGGCGAGATACTCGGCTTTCCTGTTTTCGACTTCGTCCCTAAATTGGTCGCGCAAAAATCCCCACGGCGAAACATCAAGCCAAGTTTGGCCTCCGTCGGTGGATTGAATCAACGTTTGCCCGCTCAGCATGATCACGCCGTCTCGTTCAGGGAATCGGGCGAAGCGATATTGAACCTGTCCTTCCTGCGGAAGCGGACGCAATTTCTCAGGCGACAGCTCTGCTTCTGATTTTATCCAAGTGATGCCGCCATTCTGACTGGTCAACGCCTTCCGTCCTTCCGCATCCATCAGAATGGCCACATGCAGCGGATTTTCGTCCCAAAGACCAACCTTGGAAATCTCCCCAAGCGTGGCGATGCGCGCCGCAGCGGGACGCGGGACGAGCACGGCCCAGAAGACGAGCAGGCAGAACAAGGGGCGTTTCATGCGGGCAAACCGGCAGAATCCGGGGCCACCGACAAGCCGAAATGGCCTGACTCAAGCAAAGCACCACTTGGTAATTGACGTTAGCGGATTCAGCCCTGACTCACATCGCCGCAGCCTCCGCCGTCTACTCCGGCACCACCGGCCGGCGCGGGTCAATCAGCAGCCAGCTCAGCGCCCCGACGACGAATAGTCCGGCCAGCAGGTGCAGCGGGAGGTTCCAGTCCTTGTCCGGGCCCACTAGGATGGCCACCAGCGGCGGGGTGACGATGGCTCCAACCTGACCGGCCGTGTTCATCACCGAGCTGACGGTGGCGGAGTTTTCCCGCCCGATGTCGAGACAGGTGCCCCAGGCGACCGCCGTGGTTAGCATGCACGACGCTGTGGCCAGCGCGAAGCAGACCGCCGCCGTCATGGGATTGGCCACGACGGTGGCGGCATAGATCGCGCCAGCCGCGAGCAGGTAGCCGGTCACGCCGGGGATGAGCCGCCCCGCGCGCAGCCCCCAGCGCGCGGTGATTAGGTCGGAGGAAACCCCGCCGACGAACTGCGTGGCCGCGCTCAGCAGCAGCGGCAGACCGGCCACAAAGCCCAGATCCTTCGCCTCGAAGTGATGCTTCTCCTTGAGATAGGTCGGCAGCCAAGTGATGCAGAAATAGAACGTCACGCAGTTCGGCACATACATGAGGCACAGCGCGGCCATGTTGCGCTCGCGCAGGAGCCGGCTCCAGAGACCGCGCCGCGCCTCCGCCGAGAGCGCGGCCGGCCGGCCCTCTGCGATGATCGCCAGCTCGGCGGCGTTGACCTCACGGTGCTGCGCCGGCTCATCACGGAACCACCAAAACCAGACCGCCGCCCACACAAAGCCCAGCAGGCCGAAGCCCATCAGAATGGCCCGCCAGCTCGCGTGCGGCAGCAGCGCGGTCACCAACATGGGCGTCAGCCCGCCGGAAAGATAGGCCCCGGCGAAAAACACGCCCTTCATTGAGCCGCGCCGCCGCATCGGCACCCAGCGCTCGAAGGTCTTTGCCACGCTCGGCCACGCGCCCGCCTCGCCCATGCCGAAGAGAAACCGTGTGGCCAGCATTACGCCGTAGCTCCTGACCAGCCCCGTCGCCATGGTGAACACCGACCACCAGCACACGATGCGCGCGAGCACGGCGCGCGTGCCGGCGCGTTCGGCCCACCACGCCGTCGGGATCTCAAACGCCGCATAGGCCAGGGAGAAGGCGCTGAAGACATAGCCCATCTGCTCCTTGGAGATTTTCAGGTCCCGCTGGATGTCCCCGGACATGGTGCTGATGCTCGCCCGGTCGAGATAGGTGATCATCGCCAGCAGCACGGCGAGGGCGACGACCTTATGGCGAACACGGGTGGGCTGGGCTTGGTCGGAGGCAAGGGGCATAGTCGGGGTCGGGGGAGATTAGCGGGGCTGCGTCAGGCAACCGGCTGCGGCGGCGCGGGCGAGCAAAAACTCTGCGAGGTTGCGCGCCCGGCATCGTCACGGCCGGTGAGGATCTGTGCCGGCGCGCGGAAAATACATTTGTCCCGCCGGGTGGAAAGGGGCACGAGTGCGGGCATGGACTGGGTTTTCTCCGCCGCTGTCGCCCTGGTATTGCTCAAGCTCGCTGCCGAGCTCTGGCTGGCCGCGCTCAACCGCGCGGAGGTGCGGCGGCACGCGGCGCGCGCTCCGGAGGCCGTCGCCGCGATCATGGACGAGGCGACTTACCAAAAGTCCGTCGCCTACACGCTGGCGAAAAACCGCTTTGGGGTTGGCGAGGAGATTTTCGACACCGCCGTGCTCATCGCCGTGCTCGCCAGCGGCATGCTGCCGGGGCTTTTCACGCGCGTCGCCGCGTGGGGCGCAAACGGCGCGGCGTGGCCGGGCGCGCTGGCGATTCTGCTCGCCGGGTTGGCGCTGAGCGTGCCGGGGCTGCCATTCGACTGGTGCGCGCAGTTCCGGCTGGAGGCGAAGTTCGGCTTCAACCAGAGCACGCCCGGACTCTGGGTGGCCGACAAATTCAAAGGCGCGGCGCTCGCGCTCGTCCTCGGCTTTCCGCTGCTGTGGGCGCTGCTGTCGCTCGTGAAATGGCTCGGCGCGACGTGGTGGCTGTGGGGCTTCGCGTTGTTGTTCACGTTTCAACTGCTCATGCTCGTGCTCTACCCGAAGCTGATTTTGCCGCTGTTCAATAAGCTCTCGCCGCTGCCCGAAGGGGACTTGCGCGCGCGGCTGATGGCGCTGGCGGAGCGCACGGGCTTCGCGGCGCGCACCATCGAGGTGATGGACGGCAGCAAGCGCTCCGGCCACTCCAACGCGTTTTTCACCGGCTTCGGCCGCTTCCGGCGCATCGTGCTCTACGACACGCTCCTCGCCCAGCTAACGCCCGAGGAGCTGGAGGCCGTGCTCGCGCACGAGATCGGCCATTACCGGCGCGGGCACATCCCCAAGATGATCGCGCTCTCCGCCGTCACCCAGCTCGCCAGTCTGTGGGCGGTGGCGGCGCTGGCGGGCAGCGCGTGGTTCAACCCAGCGTTCGGCTTCCGTGAGGGCGACACCGCGGCGGCGTTTCTGCTCGCCGGGCTGCTCGGCGGCGCGGCAACGTTCTGGCTCTCGCCGCTCACCAACCGGCTCTCACGGAAACACGAATACGAGGCCGACGCCTTCGCCCGCGACGCGCTCGGCGGCCCGGTCGCGATGGTCGGCGCGCTGCGGAAGCTCGCGCAGAAAAACCTCACCAACCTCACGCCGCACCCGTGGTTCAGCGGGTTTTATTATTCGCACCCGACGATGCTGGAACGCGAAGCGGCGTTGAACGCCAAGGCGGGCTAATTTTTATTGGCCGCAAAAAGGCGCAAAGAGCGCAAACATCTGAACCAGATTCTTAAACACGGATTTCACGGATGAGCACGGATGAGAAAAATGTCGGCGGTGTCGCCCCCCTAGGGCCGGCCCTCGTGGCCGGGCCGAATCGTGCCGTAGGGGCGCAGGCTTGCTGCGCCCTTGGAGGGGAAAGATTCGCAGCCCGAAAAGGGCGCAGCAAGTCTGCGCCCCTACACACCGGTTTGTTTTGGTGCCTCTTCGTGTTTTTTGTGGCCAATGCCCTGGCGTCAGTAGGCGCGGCGCCCGGCGGCACGCTCACGGTCGCCACCTACAACGTGGAGAACTACAATTCCGCCAGCCGCCAGACCGAGGCCGGCTACCGGCCCGACTACCCGAAGCCCGAGGCGCAGAAGACCGCCTTGCGCACCGTCATCCGCCGCCTCGATGCCGACGTGCTCGCGCTACAGGAAATGGGCGGGCCTCCTTACCTGGAGGAGCTGCGGCGCGACCTGCGGGCCGAGGGGCTGGACTACCCGTTCGGCACGGTGCTGGAGGCGGACGGCCTCGATCCAGAGCGGCACGTCGCGGTGCTGTCGAAGCGGCCGTTCACCTCGGTCACGCGGCACACCGACCTCGTGGCGAAATTTTCCGGCACGCAGGAGCGGGTAAAGCGCGGGCTGCTGGAGGTGCGGATCGCGATCGGTTCGACCGCCTCGGCCCTTTCGACGCCTTCGACCCTTTCGACAAGCTCAGGGCAGGCAGGCTCAAGGCGGGCAAACTCAGGGCAGGCGGACACTGGGCAAACGGCGGGTGGCGTGGAACTGACGTTGTTTGTCATCCACCTGAAGAGCCGGCTCACCGAGCGGGCGGAAGACCCGGAGTCGGCGGCGCAGCGCGCGGCTGAGGCGGAGGCGGTGCGCGATCGCGTGCTGAAAATTTTCCCCGACCCAGCGGCGGCGAAGTTTCTCATCCTCGGCGACGCAAACGCGGGCCGCGCCGCCCGCGCCGACCGCGCCGGCCGCCCGCTGCGCGCGCTGGAGGCGCGCGGCAATACGACCATCGCCGAGTGGCTGCCCGCAGCCGACTCGCGCGGCGAGGTGTGGTCGTATTTTTACGCGACGACCGACACCTACGAACGCGTGGACCACATCCTCGCCTCGCCCGCGCTGCGCCCGGCGGTGGTGGCCACGCGCATCGAGGACGGCCCCGGCGTGAAGGAGGCCAGCGACCACCGCCCGGTGGTGGTGACGCTGCGGATGGAGTGAGTGTAGCGGAATTTTTTCAACGCGAAGGCTCGAGGCGGCAAAAGCGCGGAGATCTAGGTGGAGCGCGTTGGGGTCAACGCGCTCCACCTGCTTCACGGTGCGTAGGTCACGGTGCGTGTGCCGGCGACGCCGCTGGCGGTGACGGGCTGGCCCTTCACGATTACCGGCTGATAGGTTTCGTTGGCGACGATTGCGAAGGGCATGAGGTATTGCTTCGAACTGGTGCCAATCAGCGTCGCATACGCAACCGAACTGACCCCGGGATGCTCAACGAAATATTGATCGGCGGCAATCGCGAGCTGGCGGAGGTTCTCGGCAACGGATTTGTCTTTGGTGTTGGGGCTCAACCGCCGAGGTGCTTGCAGGCCGAAGATCGTGTAGAGCGCAATGCCGCCGAAGAACACGAAAATGAAAATCAACATGAAGGTGTTGACCCCGGTGTCTCCGTCTTTGGGGCGCTGGCTCATAGCATTTTTCGCCGCCACTCGCCCTCAAAACCCGATTGCCACGCCGAGCTCGAAGACGTGGTTGTCGCCGAAGCGCAGTTTCTGGACCGCGCCGGCGGCGGCGGCGTTGGTGAGCGAGATGTCCTCGTGCTTCACATAGCGGTAGCCGGCGTTGAGCGTGGCTGCGCCGAAGAGGTGGAACTGCACGCCGGCCATGAGCTGCCACGCAAGGGCGGTCTTACCGTCGGCAAAGGTGGCGACATTGGTGAGGCCGGAGAACACGTTGAGCTTGCTCAGGTCCACCTTGGCCAGCCCGACGCCCGCGCCAAGGTAGGGCGCGAGGCCGTAGAAGGTTTTCGGCACGTCGAGGTAGGCGTTGGCGAAGCCGGTGAACTGCTCGGCGTGGCCGGTAATGCTGGTGACGGCGCCGAGCGAGGTCGAGCCGCCGCCGAAGTCGTTCTTGAACCACTGCGCCTCCGCCTCGGCGCGGAGCGGCAGGAGAGGGAATTTGTAGCCGAGCGCGCCAGCCCAGCCCGCGCTGTTTTTCAGCGAGCCTTTGAAAGCGGACGCGCTGGCGACGCTGAGGTCGGATGGGCTGGAGTAAAGGCCGGCGGCCTTGAAATAAAAGCCGCTAGCGAGGGCAGCCGGCGCGGCGGCGAACGTGAAGGCCAAGACGACAACGAGGCAGCGGAGGGCGGTTTTCATGGGCGGGGAGGTTTTTAATTCGGAGCACGCGAGAGCACGGCGACTGACTCGTTTGCTCTCCACGCTCTCGCGTGCTCCCAGGAGTTCAAATTTCTGGGGTTGGGATGGGTCGGCTACAGCGTGTCCAGCCCTGATCTAAAAAATCTGCCTACGGCGTCACGGTCACAGGGATGACGAGGTCGGCGGTGCCATAGCCCTTGAGGATGAGGCTGCCGCTGCCGGCCAGCCTGCCGGTCACGATCACCTCGGTGCCGCCATAGCCGGCGGGCACGACGACCGTGGCCATACTGACCAAATCCGTCTTGCCGGCCTCGGCTTCGAGGTCGAGCAGCAGGCCGCCGGAGGGCGCGGCGACGGGGAGGCGCAACGTGAGCACTTGCGTCTGGCCGACGCGGAGGCTCAGCGACGACGGAGCCGCGGTCACAGCCCCGAGCGCATCCACATGGAAGGTGCCGGCCACGACGGAGCCGTTGCCGTTGGCAACGCGCACCGTGTAGTTCTTGTCGCCGGCGACGGGCGGAACGCGGAACGCGAGGGCGTTGGGCGACAGCTCGACGAACTCAGGCGCAGCGGGGGTGTTGTCGAGATAGACTTGGTCGCCCTTGGTGAAGCCGCGGCCAAGGATGGCAACGCGCGCGCCGACGGGGCCACGATTGGTCTCGAGCTGCGAGGCGTAGCGGCCGAGGATGGCGCCGCGCTGGAGCGGCGAGTAGTCCTCGTGCGCGACGGCGACGCCGTTGCGGTCGAGGGCCCGGTAGCTCGCGAGGAAATAGTAGGAGAGCTCACCCGTCCCTTCGGAGGCGGGGAAATCGTAAGTGTAGAGGCCGGCGGCGGGGCCGGGTTTCATCTCGTGCGGCTCGCGGCCGATGATCACCTGCACGGACAGGCTGCCGGGCACGATCTTGGCCGCGCCCGGGTTGAAACGCGTGCTGAGAGTGTAAAGCTGCGAGGGGTTGGCGGGCAGCGTGTCGGGCGTGAGGTTGGTGAGCGCGGGAGTCGAGCAGCCGGCGAGCAGGAGCGTGGCGGCGGCGAGGACGGCGGGAAATCGGCTGGCCAGCGAGAGACGGTGGTGGTGCATTGGGTGTTGGGAAATGTTTTTGGAAACCGAAAAGCCGCCGCCAGCGCAACAGAAAGCCCGCCGCTTGGCAATGGGCGAAATCGTCGCGCCCGCCGCTGGCGGGGAGCGCGGCCTGCTCCTGGACAAGCGGTCAGATCGGCGCGAGCGCCAGCACGGGCCACTGGGTGAGGCGCCCGATTCCCGGCACTCCAACGAAGCGCCCCCGCAGCCCCAACCGGGGCCGCTGGGACTCTATGTCCATGTGCCATTTTGTGCGAGCACCTGCGATTTTTGCGCGTTCTACCAAGTCGCGCCCTCGGCGGAGCTCGTGCGCGGTTATCTCGCGGGCGTCGCCGCCGAGACGGCGCTCGTGGAGTGGACGCAGCCGGTCACAACCGTGTTCTGGGGCGGTGGCACACCGGGGCTGCTCGCGCCGGCGGACTTGCGGCGGCTCGGCGCGACGGTGCGCTCTCGGCTCGGTGGCGAGCCGGAGGAGTGGACGATCGAGCTGGCGCCAGCGTCGGTCACGGCGGCGCGGCTCGACGCGCTGCGCGAGATTGGGGTGACACGGGTGTCGCTCGGCGCGCAGAGCTTTCAGCCCGCGCTGCTCGACGCGCTCGGGCGCGCGCACACGCGGGAGCAGATTTTTCGGGCGTATGAGCGGGTGCGCGCGGCCGGCTTCGCCAGCGTGAATCTCGACCTGATGTTCGCGCTGCCCGGCCAGGACGAGGCCGCATGGGAGGGCGACCTCGCCGAGGCGCTCGCGCTCGCACCCGACCACCTCTCGACGTATTGCCTGACGTTCGAGGAGGACACGAAGCTCTGGGTAAAGCTCGCCCAAGGCCGCGTGAAGCTCGACCCCGAGCGCGAGGCGCGGCTCTACGAGGCGACCTGGGCGCGGCTCGCCGACGCGGGTTACGCGCAATACGAGATCTCCAATTTCGCCCGCCCCGGCCACGCGTGCCGGCACAACCTCAACACTTGGCGAATGCACGGGTGGGTCGGCCTCGGTCCGTCGGCGGCATCGCAGCACGGCGGCGAGCGGGGGGCGAACCCCGCCGACCTCGCGCGCTGGCAGGCCGGCCTCGCGCGCGGCGAGCGCGCCACCGAGGACCGGGTGGCGCTCACGCCCGCGCTGCTCGCGGAGGACGCGCTCATCTTCGGGCTGCGGATGAACGCCGGCGTGGACCTCGCCGCTTTGCGCGCGCGGTTCCCCACCGCACCGTGGGAAAACCTCGCGGCCCCCATCGCGCGCCTCGCCGCGGACGGCCTCGCCGAAAGCGCCGACGACACGCTGCACATCACCGCGCGCGGCCGCCTGCTGGCCGACGCCGTGGGCGCGGAGCTGATCGGGGTGCTGACCGCGCCGCCCTGAGCTTGGGCGGCAGCGGCAACCCGGCGCTCTCTGAGGCAGGCGGGAACAGCCTTGCTTTCCGCCTCTGTGCGCGGATGATGGCGTGACACCACAACCGTATCCCATCCCCATGAAAAATTTTCGCTGCCTTCTGCCGCTCCTGTGTGGCGCGCTCGCACTCTTCGCCGCCGGCTGCAACAGCACGGGTGGATACAACGACCAGTCTGATCTGCCGGCGGGCGTCAAGCGGGTCGAGGCCAGATTTTTTCTGGAGGTTGCCGGCGATTCCATGGCGGCGGCACCGATGCCGATCAGCGGCACCCGGGTATCGATCGGCACCGACCCCGTGTTCCATGAATTCGACATCGCGGCCGTGGGCGTCGCGCGCAATCCGCCCCTCGGCGCTTGCCTCATCTTCCAGTTCAACGGCGACGCGGGGCGTGAGCTCTACCGGATGACCACGACGAACCAGGGCCGCCGCCTTGTGCTCATGCTCAACCGCCAGACCGTCGGTGTCTACCCCATCACCGCGCCCGTCAGCAATGGCAGGCTCGTCGTTTATCCCGAGCTAGACGAGAAGCTGCTGCCCGACCTGGCCGCTGGCATCAACTACTACAGCGCGGAGCTGGCCCGGCAGCACTGACCGCCCCATGCGGACGCCTTTCGCCCGCCTCCTCGCGCTGCTTGGTCTCGCCGTTGCGGGTCACGCAGCCACGCCGCCCACCGCGTCGTTTGAGATCGTCTGGCCCACGCCCAACACTGCGTGGATTGAGCGCCGGCCCGTAGCCGATTTTTTGCAGGCCACCGTCTCTGGCGATCCGGCCTCCGGCGGCTTCGGCTGCGTGCGAGAGAACGGCGCGCAATTTCACGAGGGTATTGATCTCAAGCCCGTCGCGCGCGACAAGGCCGGCGAGCCGGCGGACAAGATTTTCGCCGCGCTGCCCGGCATTGTGCGCTACGTCAACGAGCGCGCCGCCGACAGCAACTACGGCCGATACATTGTGATCGAGCACCCCGGCGTCACGCCTGCGATCTGCACGCTCTATGCGCATCTGCGCTCCGTCGCGCCCGGCATCGCGCCCGGCACGAATGTCGCCCTCGGCCAGACCATCGCCGTCATGGGCCGCAGCGAGGGCGGCTCCGGCATCCCCAAGGAGCGCGCGCACCTGCATTTTGAGATGGGCCTGCGCGTGACCGACAATTTCCAGCGCTGGTATGACCGGCAGAAATTCGGCAGCCCCAACGACCATGGCGCCTGGCACGGCTACAACCTCATGGGTTTCGATCCGCTGGATTTTTTGGACAAATACCGCGCCCGCCAGATCAACGACCTCGCCGGCTACTTCGCGCAGATGACGCCCGTCGTGCGCGTGCGCGTCGCCACGCGGTCGGCGCCCGACTTTGTCGCGCGTTATCCCTCGCTGCTCACCCGCCCCGCGCCGCCAAGCGCAGCCGCCATCGCCGGCTGGGATATCGAGTGCAACGCCACCGGCCTGCCCTTCCGCTGGACGCCCCTCGCGGCCGCCGATGTGCTCGGCTGGCGCGAAGGCGAGACCCGCGTCATGTCAACCGACGACCCCGCCCTCGCCGCCTGCCATTGTAAAACTCTGGTTGTCACCCGCGCCGGAAAAAAATCCCCCGGCCGCGATCTGGAGACCATGCTTCAGCAACTGTTCAGTTTGTGAAACCCCGCTGCCCGCGTGCAGCAATCACACCGCCAGCATCATCGCGCCCGCCGCCGCAACGCCCCAGCCGGCCAGCCGTGTGGCGCGGGTTGAAACCCTTCCCGCCAGCAGCCCGAGGCCCACCCCCGCCGCGTGCAGCAGTGCCGTCGCCGTGACGAAGCCCGAGCCATAGCCCAGTCCGCCCGCCGCCGGCATCTCCGCCCCGTGCGCGACGCCGTGGAAAACCGCGAATCCGCCCGCCAAGGCCATGCCCGCCGCGACCGGCAGCCGCGTGGCGGTGGCGACCAGCAGCCCAAGCACCAGCACCGACGCCGCGATGCCCTGCTCTAGGCCCGGCACCGCCACACCCGTGCGCCCGATCGCACTGCCGAGCGCCATCACGCCCACAAATGCCGCCGGCACCTGCCAGCGCGCGCGCCCGCCGAGCTGCGCCGCCCACAAGCCGACGGCGACCATCGCCAGCAGATGATCGAGGCCCGACAACGGATGCACGAGGCCCGCCCCGAAGTCCCACGTCAGCTCATGCCCTTCGTGCCCCGGATGCGCGTGGGCCAGCGCAGGGAACACGAGGGCGGTTGCAGCGAAGATGGCGAGACGGGGGGAGAGTTTCATGGCGATGAACGTTTCAGCAAGATTTGCGCCACCGCGCGGCGCTGGCAACCGCCGATTCGGGGCAGATCCGGCTCTGTGGTGCCGCCGGGGCCGGTCCACCGGCGCTGCGAGCGCGTTTGACTTTCCCGGCGGCGGCGGGCCGAATGGCTGCGCGCTATGCTATCCCATCTCCCAGAGGTCAACGCCGCCTTTCCTTGGTTCTTCCCCGGGCTGGTGTTTTTGGTGGGCACGATGGTGGGGAGCTTTCTCAACGTCTGCATCTACCGCATCCCGGCGGACCAGTCCGTAGTCACGCCGCGCTCGCATTGCGCGTGCGGGAAGCCCATCGCGTGGTTCGACAATATCCCCATCCTGAGCTGGTTCATCCTGCGCGGCAAGGCCCGCTGCTGCGGGCGGCCCTACTCGTTCCGCTATGTGTTTGTCGAGGCCCTCACGGGCGGGTTGTTCCTCGCGTGTTGGCTGCTGAAAACGCGCGCCACCGCGACGGAGCTGCATCCGGGCGAGGCGGTTTGCGGCTGGGTGCTGCTCAGCGCGCTGGTGGCGGCGACGTTCATTGACCTCGACCATTTTATCATCCCGGACCGGTTCACTATCGGGCTGGGCTTCGCAGGCTTGGCGCTGGCGCTCATGGTGCCGGAGCTGCACGGCCAGGGACCGGTGTTAGGCGAGGCGCCGTTGCTGGCCAATTTCCGTTCCGGCGGCCAGGCGCTCGTGGGGATGCTGGTCGGCGCGGGCCTCGTGGCGTGGATCGCGGGAACGGCGGAGGCCGTGCTGAAAAAGGAAGCCATGGGCTTCGGCGACGTGAAACTGGTCGGTGCGATCGGGGCGTTTACCGGCTGGCAAGGCGCGGTGTTCTCGGTCTTCGGCGGCGCAATCGTAGGCACCGTGTGGGTCGCGCTCGCCTGGGCCTGGCAGACCATCTCCGGCAAAAAATCTGCCATCGCCCCGCCGACCGAGACGTCTGAGGGCCAGCCGACCGAGCTGGGCATGGGTGCGCAGGTGCCGTTCGGGCCGATGCTGGCGGTAGCGGGTGCGCTGCATTTTCTCTGGCTGCACGGCTGGATGGCAAAATACGTCCATGAGACGGTCATGCCACTGTTCGACGGCAGGGTGCGCTGAGCCGCCACGCGGGCGGCAGGCCTCAAGGCGTGTCGCCGGACAGCCGGATCTCCGGCTTTGCTTCCGGCGCAGACGCGAGCGGAGCCGCAGTATCGAGGTGCAGCAGCGTGAACAGCCCGAGACCAAGCCAGCCGTCCGGTCCGTCGGCGCATGTGGAGCGCAGCTCGCCGACTTTCTTCACGCCCTGGAACAGCGCCGCGCCACACGGCGGCGGCTCGCCGGCGCCACGCACGCGCACTAGCTGGCGGCGGATGGTTCCCGTTCGCAGCCTGGCCATGACCTCCTGCCCCACAAAGCAGCCCTTCGTGTAGGAGACCGCCGCGGCATCCAGCCCGCCCTCGTGCGGCAGGTCGCCTGGCCCGATGTCGGTCGGCACGGCGGGCACACCAGCGGCGAGGCGCATCCGCTCCCGCTCGCTGGCGGCGATTGCGGGAGATGGGTCGCAGGCGGGCAACGCCCCCGCCGGCGCGAGCCATTCCCAGCTTTCGTCCGCGCCACGCCGCCCGCGAAACACCAATCCGCCGCCGTCCGTGCGCGCGAAACCACCCACGCCCGGCGGTTCCACGCCGATGTTCGCACGCAACCATGCCGCCGCGTCGTTGCCGCCGAGCGCCAGCCCGCCCCATTCCGCCGTGTGATCCTCGATGGTCACGTCGTCGGCCACGATGTGTTTTTCCAAATGCGCACCGATGTCTGACGCCGTCGAAAAATAGCTCACGAGCCACACCTCCGTCGGCCCGGCCACAAGGGCAAAGCTGTCCGCGAGCACACGTCCCTTGTGCGTCAGCCACAGCCCATACACGGCCCGGCCCGCTCCGGCGGTTCCGCCCCCAAGCCGCAAATCTTGCGAGAACTGCCCCTGCAAAAACGCCAGCGCGTCCTCGCCCCCCACCCGCAGGACCGCCGCCGACTGCCAACGGTGACACCAGCCCGCACCGGCCTCCGACAGATTTTTAAATCGTAACTCGTTGTTGTTGTGCATTTAGATTAAATGGTGAAAACTTTCCGTTGACGTAGGCTGCATGATGTCTACTCGTATGGCCATTCGATTTTCACTTTCTCCACTTCTCTCCGCTTAGCGGAGAGTTTTGGGGTAACTAAGAAAGCAAATGCCCGGTCGCTTAGGGGTAGGCGACCGGGCAACTTTTTGCCCAAATTCCACGGGTCGCCGCAAACGGCATTTATCGGGCCTGTTCGGTTTCTATTCAGGCGGAAGACTTGCGCCGCCTCCGCTCATCGCGCCAAGCTCGCCGGTTCATGCAGAAGACCTCCGATCTCAACGTCGTCGAGACGCGCCCATTGCCCGCGCCCGCCGCCCTGCTCGCCGAGCTGCCCAAGACCGAGGCGCAGGCCGAGTTCGTCGCCCGCGCCCGGGCGGACATCCACCGGCTCATTTTTACCGACGACAAGCGGCTGTTGCTCATCATTGGCCCGTGTTCGATTCATGACGTGGCCGCCGGCCGCGATTACGCGCAACGCCTCGCCAAGCTCGCCCGTGAGGTGGCCGACCGCGTGATGATCGTGATGCGCGTGTATTTTGAGAAGCCCCGCACCACCGTGGGCTGGAAGGGCCTCGTGATGGACCCGCACCTCGACGGCTCGCACGACATCGCCGCCGGCTTGCGCCTCGGGCGCGCCTTCCTGCGCGACGTGCTCGACCTCGGCCTGCCCACGGCCACGGAGTTTCTCGACCCCATCACGCCGCAATACGTCGCCGATCTCGTGTGCTGGGGTGCCATCGGCGCGCGCACGACCGAGTCGCAGACGCACCGCCAGATGGCCAGCGGCCTCTCGACGCCGCTCGGTTTCAAGAACGGCACCGACGGCACCCTCCAGGCCGCCATCAACGCCATCAAGGCCGCCGCCCAGCCGCAGACTTTCCTCGGCATCAACCTCGCCGGCGCCGCCTCCGCCGTCGTCACGCGCGGCAACCCCGACTGCCACGTCGTCCTCCGCGGTGGTGCCGCTGGCCCCAACTACTCGCCCGCCCACATCGCGCAGACCGAGGCGCTCCTCGCCAAGGCCGGCCTGCCCAAATCCATCCTCGTGGACTGCTCGCACGACAACTCCGCCAAGAAACCCGAGCTCCAGCCCGAGGTCATGCGCGCGCTGCTCGCGCAGATCGCCGCCGGCAACACCTCCATCATGGGCGCGATGATCGAGAGCAACCTCGCCGCCGGCAACCAGCCCTTCCCGCAGCCGAAGGCTGCGCTCAAATACGGCGTCTCCATCACCGACGGCTGCATCGGCTGGGCCGAGACCGAGGCGCTCGTCCGCGAGACGCACACCGCCCTCGCGCCGCGCTTCCGCTGATCATTTTTCAACACGGAGGACACGAAGTTCACGGAGAAGGCATAAAAAAATCTGTCTCCGGCGTGTGCTGCCGCTTAATTGCTCTTCCCTGAAATTAATTCTCCGTGCTCTCTGTGCCCTCCGTGTTTACTAACAAGCTCCCATGAAATCCCCCATCCGTGTCGCAGTCACCGGCGCCGCCGGCCAGATTGGTTACTCCCTCCTCTTCCGCATCGCCTCCGGCGCGATGTTCGGCCCCGACCAGCCGGTCATCCTCCAGCTCATCGAGGCGCCAATTGAGAAGGCGCTCGCCGCCCTCAACGGCGTCGCCATGGAGCTCGACGACTGCGCCTTCCCGCTGCTCAAGGGCATCGTCCAGACCTCCGACCCCGCCGTCGGCTTCAAGGACGCCAACTGGTGCCTCCTCGTCGGCGCCAAGCCCCGCGGTCCCGGCATGGAGCGCGCCGACCTGCTCAAGGACAACGGCAAGATCTTCATCGCGCAGGGCCAGATCATTGACGCCGTCGCCGCCGCCGATGCCCGCGTCGCCGTCGTCGGCAATCCCGCCAACACCAACTGCATGATCGCCGCTTCGCAGGCCAAGCGCCTCCCCGCCGAGCGCTTCACCGCGATGGTGCGCCTCGACCAGAACCGCGCCCAGACCCAGCTCGCCAAGAAGGCCGGCGTGGACCTCACCGCCGTGAAGGACATCTTCATCTACGGCAACCACAGCCCGACGATGTTCCCCTCGTTCGCCCATGCTACCATCAACGGTCAGCCCGCCACCTCGGTCATCACTGACAGCGCGTGGCTCCAGGGTCCGTTCTGCGAGACCGTCGGCAAGCGCGGCGCCGCCATCATCGCCGCCCGCGGCCTCTCCTCCGCCGCCTCAGCCGCCAACGCCCTCGTGGACCACGTCCGCTCGCTCGTCACGCCCGGCGCGATTCACTCCATCGCCGTCAAGAGCGAGGGCCGCTACGGTTTCGACGCCAACGTCTGGGCCGGCATGCCCGTCCGCACCACCACGCCCGGCAGCTACGAGGTTATCACGAGCTACCAGATGGACGACTTCGCCAAGTCCAAGATCGCCGCCACCAACAAGGAGCTCGCCGAGGAGCGCGCCTTCGTGGCCGAGATGATTGGATAATACAACCGGCTGTTTTCGGATTAAGCGCTAAGACGCGAAGGGGCTAAGTCGGAGCAAAGCCTGATTCTTTGCTTCAGAGCTTTGCACCTTAGCGGCTTCGCGCTTCCCACTCCTTAGCCCGACCCGCTCCGCCATGGATTTTCCCTTGCCCGCCGTTCCGCCTCCTGTCCCCGCGCTGCCCGCCGTCCCGCCGCTCTCCGTGCTGGAGGCGCGCGTGCTCGGCTGCCTCATCGAGAAGGAGCTCGCCACGCCGGACATTTATCCGCTCACGCTCAACGCCCTCGTCAACGCCTGCAACCAGCGCAGCAACCGCGACCCCGTGCTCGACGCCGCCGCCCGCGAGGTCGAGACCGCCCTCGACGGCCTGCGCCACCGCCGGCTCGCCTCCGTCTTTGCCGGGGCCGACGCCCGCGTGCCGAAATACCGCCAGACGCTCGACCTCGTCTGGCCCGTGGAGGCCGGCGCGCGCGTCATCCTCTGCGAGCTGCTCCTGCGCGGCCCACAGACCACCGCCGAGCTGCGCATCCGCACCGAGCGCATGCTGCCCCTCGCCGCCGAGGACGTGGAAACGCACCTCGCCGCGCTCGCCGCCCGGCCCGAGGGCGCGCTCGTGCGCCGCCTCGCCCGGCAACGCGGGCAAAAGGAGCCGCGCTGGGCCCAGCTCCTGACCGGCGAGCCCGCCGCCGCCCCGGCCGACGAGCCGCTGGCCGTGGCCCTCACGCTCCCGCCCGAGGCTGAGCAACGCTTCGCCGCGCTGGAAGCCGAGGTCGCCCGCCTGCGCGACGAGGTCGCGACGCTCCGCCGGGCGCTGGGCGGGGTTTGAGCCGACTCAAAACAGCGCGACAATACAAAGCGACGGCGAGCATGGGGCGCATCTACGCAAAGCCGTCACGAAGCGAGTGAGTATCTATGATCTCGTTCTTCAACCGCACCAGTTGCTGTTTGTAACCACTTCAACCACGCCAACAGCGTTGCCGCGCGGCGACCGGGAGTAGAATGAGAGATAGACGCATTACGCTCGATGAGTTTGATAATTTCTTGCCGGCCAATTCCGTGCGCCCCTGCTTTGGCAGACAAATCAAGAACTGCACGCATTGGAGCGAAGTGCGCGAGCAACCCGGCGAGTAACTGGCGGCGTTCGTCGGCCGGGCGACCCACATACTCCTGCCCC
>CAIPZZ010000229.1 GCA_903869665.1 uncultured Opitutia bacterium
GCAGGCGACCACGCGGGGAAGTCGCGCGGGTCGAGGACAAGGTAGTCGTTGCCGAGGGCGTGGTATTTGTGGAAGCGCATGAGGTGGAGGAAAGACGGAGGAAACGCAAAGCCGCGAAGAAGCAAAGACGCAAAATGCGCGGGCGCCGCACCCACCGTCGGGCGGAAACTAGAGCGGGTTAAACAAGAGTGTGGCCGTATCGTGTGATTGCGAGGAGCGCAGCGACGAAGTAATCCAGCCCCTCGGCCGGGCTCAAGGTCCTGAGCTTGTCGAACGGGCCGCGCCGGGCTGGCGACGACAAGACAAACTGAGCCGCCACCGGGTGGAAAATCGCCTTGCCTCCGCGCCCGCCACGCGCGACCTTGCCGCCATGCGTTCCGCCCCGCGTCCGCTCCTGCTGCTTGCCGCCGCCCTCTGCGCCGGCCTGCCGTGGGCGCGCGCCGCAGACCCCGCCAAGGTGGATCCCGCGCAGCAGGTTGAGAAATATGCGCCCGGCCCTGACACTGCCAAGCCGGTTGAGAAAGTTTTGGAAAAGCGCGCCGACCGCGTGCAGGACGCCCGCGCCGCCATTGCCGGACTCATTGATGAGCCGACCGCGCCCCTCGCCGAGCGCCGCGCGCCCATTGACATGGCCGAGGCCCGCGAGAAAAAAATCGTCGAGCGCAAGGACGCGCCGCTCGCCACCACGCCGATCGAGCACAAGGATAGCCCGCTCAACGGCCAGGCTGCGCGCGACCGGTTTCAGTCGGCCGACAACACCTATCGCGGTGGCGGCTCGGCCGCCGAAAAATACCGGCAAGGCCTCCGCGATGCCGACGCCGCCAGCGTTAAATTTCAACCCGACCTCGGCCGCCAGACCACGTTCGACCAGCTTAACCGGTTCGTTTACAAGCGTAACGGCCCCGGCACGGAGGGCGGTGCCGCGCTCGTCACCGCCGCCGGCGGGGGCGCGGCCACCCAGGTGCCTGTCGCCACGTCGGACGCCGCATCCGCCCCACCCGTGACCGGCACGGGCGGCGGCCTCGGGTTTTTGTTCATTGGCGCACCGGCGGCGAAACCGCCCTCGGCGTCAGCGATGGACAAGTTTCGGACGCAGTTCGGCGAGCCGGGTGCGGTGCCCGTCCTTCCCGCCAGCCCGACGGGAAAATAATGCCCTCCTAAAGCGGTTTAAACAATCGTGTGGCCGGATCGTGTCATTGCGAGGAGCGCAGTGACGAAGCAATCCAGCCCCTCGGCCGGGCTCGGGGCCGTGAGCCGGTCGAACGGCTGGATCGCCACGGCGCGCTTCGCGCACCTCGCGATGACAAAGGGCCAGGCAGGCGGCTACATTTCAACTTAAACCGCTCTAGCCGCGATTCGGGCGTTTGACGTGCGCCGCCGCCCTGCCAGCGGAAACGGCTAACGTCCGCCGTTCAGCGCCCGCGCCGGGCCTTGTCCTTCTCCGCCTCGCGCTCCTCCTCCAGCCGGGCGCGCTCACCCGCCAGTTGGGCGCGGATTTTCGCCGCGTCGTCCGCCTGCCCGGCGGCGAGCGCGTTGTTGAGCTGCTGCTTCAGGAAAATCTCCCGCTCGGCAATCTTGCCCTTGTAGATCGCGTCCAGCTCGGCGAGCCGAGCCTTTTGCGCGGGCGTGAGGGCGCGGCCCGCGGCGGGGTCGGATTTGGCGAGGCGCTCCATGGCGAGGTCGTAGGCGCTTTTCATGATTGGGTTGAACAGGAGGTAACGGAGAAAACGGAGATGACCAAGCACGATTCCGCTTTGCTCGGTTCCCTCCGTTTCCTCCTGTTCAATCAGCTTCCAAACTTCACGCCCAAAATCAGGGTGAACGCCACTACTGCGACCGGTGGCCAGAAGCCACCGTATTCCTTGCGCCAGCCCCCCGCGTAGCCCGCGAGCAATGCCGCGACGAGCGTGACGAGCGCCGCCGGCCCAACCCAGTCCGCCCGAAAATGCGCGGCCCACGACGAGCCCGGCACGCTGGTGCCCAGCCGAATGAGCGCGTCAATCAGCCGCAGCAGCGCGCCCGCGCCTTCGTTGCACAGCCGCCCCGCCCAGCCCGCGCCCGCGAGACCGAGCATCAGCGACGCGAAGCCCGCCATGATCACGACCGACGCCAGCGGCACGAGCACGAGGTTCGCCAGCAGCGCACCCGTCACAAACACGCTGAAAAATTGCACGCCTGTCACCACGCTCACCAGGGTCGCCGCGCAGCCGATGCCGAGCGTATCGAGGAACCGCCGCCACAGCCACGCCCGCACCCGTTGGCGCCGCGTCCAGGTCGCCTCTGGCACGTCGCGGAGCGCCGGCCAGCGCGCGCGCAGCCGCTCCGCCAGCGGCAGCCCGAACAACAAAATCGCCAGCACCACGCAGTGGGACATCTGGAAACTCGCACTGAAAAAATCCGGCGGGTCGAGCATCAGCGCGAGCAGCGCCGCCGCCGCGAGCGCGGCCAGCGGATTCACCGGCCGCTGCAGCGCCCACGCCGACTCCAGCATCGCCACCATGATGAACGCCCGCACCGCCGACGGGCTCGCGCCCGTCGTGTCCACATCGAGCCACAGCACCGCGAGCACGAGCAGGCTCGCCGCCACACGCGGGCAGCGTAGCAGCGCGAGGAGAAAATGCAGCGACAGCGCGACCACGCCGATGTGCAGGCCGTTGATCGCGAATAGGTGCATGGTGCCGCTGTGCATGAAAAGCTGGTGCTGCTCCTCGCTCAGCTCATGCTTCTGTCCCAGCATCATCGCGCGATAAACCGCCGCGATCTCCGGCCGGTTCTCTAGCCCACGCGTGAGCAGCGCGTTCATCCGCTCCGCCAGCCGTGCGCAAAAAACCTGGTAGGCGGAAGCCGGCTGCTCCACCGCCAGCTCGCGTCCGCGTGACAGCCGGAAATTCAGCCCGGCATTGACGAGATAGCTCTCAAACGTGTCCGCCGGCGGGTCGCGCGGCACCGCGGCGATCACGCCGACCACCGACACCACGGCCGAACGCACCGGTGGCGGGTCGCCCGCGCGTGTGGCGAAGGAGAAATACATCCGCTGCCCGACGAGGTCGCGCAGGTGCGGCTCGGCGGCCGTGACCGTGGCGAGTCCGTTGGCGCGGTCGTCGAATGGCGAGGCGAACACCCGGTCGAGCCGCAGCGTGAGCCGCGCCTCGCGCGGCGGAAGCGTGTCCCACTCCGGCAGCCGACGCTCGTGCAACGCCTGCGTCGCCATCCCGATGAGCAGCATGGCCGTTACCAACGGCAGCCAGAAAATTCGCTGCGCCCGCCACCCCGCCAGCAGCGTGAGCACCGCCGCCATGGCCGCTGCCGTGAGCAGCGCACGCGGCGGGGCGAGCGCTCCGAGCCGGCCCGCCGCCAGCCCGGCCATCAGCGGGAGCACGAGCCACAGCAAGGGCGCGCGGAAGCGGAGGCTGCGGCTGATCATGGCGGCGAAAGTTGGGCGCGGGCGGCGCGTGGCGCGGCCACACGCTTACTTGAAGAAATTTTTCAGCGCGGCGCGCTCGGCGGGGGTGAGGCGGTTGACCCACACGGCCTCGCCGCCGGCGGCGGGCGCGGCGACCGCACCGGCGGACATCGGGCCGGCGGCCTTCGTCGGGTCCACCTCGTGCGCGCCGAGTTGCTCGCCGATCTTGTCGCCGAGGGCGGGCGGGTTGGGCTTGTCGCCCGTGAGGCCCTCGGCTTTGCCCTGTCCAGCATTGGCGAGGTCGCCGAAGGTGAGTGGCGCGGGCGGGCCGCCGCCACCGGGGCCGCCCGAGCCGGGCGGACCGTTTTGGTTGTCGCTCAAGCCGTGCGGGCCGGACTGGCCGGGGCCGTTGCCGCCCTGACTGTCGCGCCACGAGGGCAGACCGCGGTTGACGCCTGCGCCCGCGCCCTGCGCTCCGGTCACGCCGCGCACGGACTTGCCGCCCTGCCCGAGGCGCTGCGCGAGCGCGGCAGCCTGCTCCGGCGAGAGGGCGCCGAGACTGCCGTTGGCAGCGGCGAGCTGCGCGAGGAGCGCGGCGTTGGCGGAGAGCTGGCCGTCCTTCATGCCCTGCAACGCGGCGGAGAGCTGGGCGGAGAGGCTTTTCAACTGCTCGGCATCGGGCGTGGCTTTTGGGTCGGCGAGGGCAGCGAGCGCCCCGGCGGCAGAGTCGAGCGCGCGGGCGAGGTTGCCGGCGGCCTGCTCGGTCTGGGCGCGAAGGGCGTCGGCGGCTTCGAGGGCGGAGTGGGTGTATTGGTCCTCGGGGGACTTTTCGGCCAGCTCCTTCGCCTCTTTCTCCAACAGGGCGAGCGACTCAGGCTTGATGACGTCAAGCTTGGCCAGCTCTTGGAGCCAAGCCTCGGTGGTGGCGAGCGCGGGCGGCTTCTCGACTGGGCGGACGCCTGAAGGGTCAAACGCCGGCACGGGCAGCCAAAGACTGGCGGCGAGGAGCGCGAGCGCGCCGGCGAGCCAAC
>CAIPZZ010000230.1 GCA_903869665.1 uncultured Opitutia bacterium
CCGCGACGAGGGCGTCGCGGCTCCATTTTTCTCCGCCCACTCCTCCGTCGCATAAATCTCTAAAAACGGAAACCCCGCCGCCAGCAGCTCGCCGACCACCTTCGCGCCCTCAACCACGAAGAGCCCCGCCGCCTCGCGGGCGGGCTTGTCGCGCAGGGCGCGCAGGCGGGCGATGTCGGCCTTGGTGAACACGCTGCGAGCAAGACCGACCGCACGGCCGAAGGCAATCGCGGCGGCAGCGGGACCCGTTTTGTTTTGCCAGCGCGAGCCGCGCCCGGCAGAACGTCGGAACCAGCCATCCTCCGCTATGAGCCTCAAAATCCTTTTCCGCACCATCGTCTTCCTGCTGCTCCTGTTCGTCGTGATCTACACGGCGATGGTCAACACCGACGAGATCAAGTTCAGCTTCCCGCTGCTGCTCGCCAAGCCGGTGCAGGCGCCGGCGCCGATCATCTTTTTTGCCATCTTCGCGGTGGGGGTGCTCGCCGGCACGGTGCTCAACGCCGGCGGCGGCAAAAAGGGTTCTGGCAGCGAGAAGAAAAAGTGAGCTTGGGACGCGCGGGCTGTTCCGGCCGCTAATATCGGCCGAGGGCGCGGGCAACCGCGCGAAAACCCGTTGCCCGGCGGAGCGGTGCCGGCCTAACGTGGCGCCATGTCCGCCGCCGCGCCGCTCGCGCCCACCGACACGTTTCCCCGCCGCCACTTCGGCGACGATGCCGTCGCGACCGCCGCGATGCTCGCCACGCTCGACCAGCCCACGCTCGACGCGCTCATTGCCGACATCGTGCCGGCCGGCATCCGCCTGCCCCGCGCACTTAACCTCCCGGCCCCCCTCGGCGAGAGCGCCGCGCTGGCCGAACTGCGCGCCATTGCGGGTGAGAACCAGGTTTTTCGCAGCCACATCGGCCTCGGCTACTACGGCACCCACACGCCGCCGGTCATCCAGCGCAACATTCTAGAAAATCCCGGCTGGTATACCGCCTACACGCCCTATCAGGCGGAGATCTCACAGGGTCGGCTGGAGGCGCTGCTGAATTTCCAGACCATGGTGTGCGACCTCACTGGCCTCGAGATCGCCGGTGCCTCGATGCTCGACGAGGGCACCGCCGCCGCCGAGGCGATGATGATGTGCCACCGCCTCAAGGAGGGCGACGCCGCCACGCACCGCACGTTTTTCGTCTCGGAGCACTGCCACCCGCAGACGATTGACGTCGTGAAGACGCGCGCAAAGCCGCTTGGAATCGCTGTCGTCGTGGGCGACCACCGCGCTTTCACGCCCGACGCCGGTTGCTTCGGCGTGCTCGTGCAATACCCGGACACCACGGGCAGCATCCACGACTTCGAGAAATTTTTCGCCGCCGCGCACGCCGCCGGGGCGTTCGCCATCGTCGCCGCCGATCTACTCGCGCTCACACTGTTGCGCGCACCGGGCGAGTTTGGCGCGGATGTCGCGATTGGCTCCGCGCAGCGGTTCGGCGTGCCGATGGGCTTCGGCGGGCCGCACGCGGGCTTTCTTGCCACCAAGGACGCACTCAAACGCCAGATGCCCGGACGCCTCGTGGGCGTGTCGAAGGACGCGCAGGGCGATCCCGCCCTCCGCCTCGCGCTCGGGACCCGCGAGCAACACATCCGCCGCGAGAAGGCCACGAGCAACATCTGCACCGCGCAGGTGCTGCTCGCCGTGATGGCGTCCATGTATGCCGTCTATCACGGCCCCGACGGGCTGAAACAAATTGCGCGCCGCGTGAAGCTGCTTACGCAACTGCTCGCCGCCGGCCTGCGCGCCGCCGGGGCGGAGGTCAACGCCGAGCCGGTCTTCGACACGCTCACCGTGCGTGGCGTGGACGCGGAAAAAATCCACGCCGCCGCCCAGGCGCGGCAAATCAACCTGCGCCGGGTGGACGCGCGCGCCGTCGGCATCACGCTCGACGAGACGACGACCGCTGAGGAGGTCGCTACCTTGCTCGGGATGTTCGGTTCGGACACTCCGCTCTCAGCTCCCTGCTCTCAGCTCACCGCCTTTCCAGCCCCCCATGCGCGCCAGTCCGCGTTTCTTACGGCCGCCGTCTTTCAGCGTTATCATACCGAGCACGAGATGCTCCGCTACCTCCGCCGGCTGGAGGCGAAGGACCTCTCGCTCTGCCACTCGATGATCTCACTCGGCTCCTGCACGATGAAGCTCAACGCCACGAGCCAGATGCTGCCCGTCTCTTGGCCGGAGTTCGCCGCGCTGCACCCGTTCGCCCCGGCGGAGCAGACGGGCGGCTACCAAAAACTTTTCCGCGACCTCGAAACGTGGCTCGCCGAGATCACCGGCTTCGCCGCCGTTTCGCTCCAGCCCAATGCCGGCTCGCAGGGCGAATACGCCGGCCTGCTTGCCATCCGGGCGTGGCACGAGTCGCGCGGCGAGGGCCGCCGCCATGTCTGCCTCATTCCCACGAGCGCGCATGGCACCAACCCCGCCACCGCCGCGATGGCTGGTTTCAAGGTCGTGCCGGTCGCGTGCGACGCCGCCGGCAACATTGACCTCGCCGACCTACGCACCAAAGCCACCGCACACGCCGCCGATCTCGCCGCCATCATGGTGACCTATCCGAGCACGCACGGCGTGTTCGAGCCGGGCATCCGCGAGCTCTGCGCCATCGTCCACGCGCACGGCGGCCAGGTTTACATGGACGGGGCCAACATGAACGCGCAGGTCGGCCTGACCTCGCCCGGCCACATCGGCGCCGACGTGTGCCACCTGAACTTGCACAAAACTTTTTGCATCCCGCACGGCGGTGGCGGCCCCGGCATGGGCCCCATCGGTGTCGCCGCGCACCTCGCGCCCTTCCTCCCCGGCCACGTGTTCAGCGCGAACCAGAAAATCGGCGCCGTCAGCGCCGCACCTTTCGGCAGCCCGAGTATCCTCGTCATTCCCTGGATGTATATCCGCATGATGGGCGCCGCCGGCCTCACCGAGGCGACCCAGCGAGCGATCCTCAACGCCAACTATGTCGCCCGCCGGCTCGACCCGTATTTCCCTGTGCTCTACCGCGGCGGCTCCGGCCTCGTCGCGCACGAGTGCATCGTGGACCTGCGCGGCTGGAAGCAGCACGGTCTAGAGGCCGAGGACGCCGCCAAGCGCCTCATGGACTACGGCTACCACGCGCCGACGCTCTCCTTCCCGGTGCCCGGCACCCTGATGATCGAGCCGACAGAGAGCGAGACGCAAGCCGAGCTCGACCGGTTCTGCGATGCCCTCATCGCCATCCACGGCGAGATGCAGGCCGTCGCAAAAGGGGAGGCGGACAAGACCAATAACCTCCTGAAAAACGCCCCGCATACCGCCAAAGTTTGCTGCGCCGACCAGTGGGACCGCCCCTACTCGCGCGAACGCGCCGCCTTCCCCGACCGACACACCCGCGCGAGCAAGTTCTGGCCCGCCGTCGGCCGCGTGGACAACGTCCACGGCGACCGCAACCTCGTGTGCTCGTGCGCCGGCATGGAGGCCTACGCCGAGGTTATCCAGCCGCA
>CAIPZZ010000231.1 GCA_903869665.1 uncultured Opitutia bacterium
GCGCCGGAGCCGATGGACGCGCCGCGCCGCACGAGGCATTTTTCCATCGTCCACGTCCGCGCCAGCGTGGCGGCGATGGTGGGGTGACGGTCGTTGATGAACATCACGCCGTGGCCGACAAACACGTCCTCCTCCAGCGTGACGCCGGAGCAGAGAAAACTATGGCTCTGCACGCGGCAGCGTGCGCCGACCGTCACGTCGCGCTGGATCTCGACAAACGCACCGATCATCGCGTCGTCGCCGACCGCGCAGCCGTAGAGGTTGATAAACGCCCCCAGCCGCACGCGGGCGCCGAGCCGCACGTCGGGCGCGACGCGCTGAAAATCTGGGAGGCTGCCCGGCGCACTCATGCGGGGACGGGCACCGCGCGGCCACCCGCGCGCAACGACTCCATCGCGGCCTCCAGCACGCGCACCACGCCGAGCGCGAACACCGCGCCGGCCGCCGGCTCGCGCCGCGCCCGCACACACGCGATGAACTCTGCGTCCTGCGCCTGCAACGGCTCGGCCAGCTTCACCTTCGGGATCACGATCTGCCCGTCACGCAGCACGAGCTGGAACTCGCCGAACGAGCTGTAGTGGTCCACCGCCACGCCCTTGTCGTAGTAGCGGATGGGCTCGAGGTTGTTCATGTCGTCCCACACCGCCATCTTGTGGTCGCCGACGATGGTGAGCTGGCGGACCTTGCGCGGGTTGAGCCACGAGGCGTGCGCGTGGCAGACGATGTTGCCCGGATAATGCAGCGTGAGGAAACCCACGTCCTCCACGCCCGCGCGCAGCACGCAGCTCCCCGTGGCCGAGACCTCCGCCGGCAATGCGCCGAGTAGAAAATTGAAAATGGAAATGTCGTGGCTCGCGAGATCGTGGAGCGCGCCCACGTCCTGCCGCACCGGGCCGAGGTTGGTGCGGACGGCGTCCATGTAGAACACGCGCCCCAGCTCGCCGCGGTCGAGGTCGGTCTTCAGGTGCCGCACGCCGGGATTGTAGAGAAACACATGGCCGACCATGAGGATGCGCCCCTTCGCCGCCGCGAGGTCGGCTAGCTCACGCGCCTCGGCGGCGGTGCGTGCGAGCGGCTTCTCGCAGAGCACGTCCTTGCCCGCGAGCAGCGCGGCCTTGGCGAGCGCGTGGTGCGTGTCCGTCGGCGTGGCGATGACCACCGCGTCCACGTCCGCCGCGCCCGTGATGTCGGCGGGGTCGGCGGTCACGGCCACGCCGCGCAGGAATTTCTGCGCCGCCGCACGGCGGGCCGGCGCGGCATCGCACACGCGCACGACCTCGCAGCCGTCGAGCAGGCTGAAATTGCGGACATGGTTCGGCCCCCACTGGCCGAAGCCAATGACGCCGACGCGCACAGTGGAGGAGGGGACGCCCATCGCCCGCGAGCATCGTCACGCGGCGGCGCGGTGTCGAGCGAGAAGGGGTGGGACGGGATGGCCGAGGAGGATATGTCGATAAAACCCAATCGTGAGCACTAACCCGGACGGATCGTCGGGTTCTGGCTCATTCGAGCTTCGGTATCCATTCTGCATTCTCAAACTTGAACGCGACGAACTCAAGCCTCACCCAAAATTGCTTTTTCTCGCCGTCAGTTGTGGACGCGTAAACGATTCGATACTGATTATATTCGCCCCGGCCGATTGGCGTTTCCGTTTGCAGCGATTGGGGCTTCCATTCGAACTTCGGGAATGGGCCAACGTCAAACAGCCTAGGCGTCTTCACGCAAAGGAACCGATAGCCGGCACGCTGCAACATCGGCTCGATAACTTCCCGATAGTCCTTTCTCCGCCGTGTGACAAATTGCACGTAGGCGACAACTGCGCCGAGCACGATCAGTGTTAAGAGGGCGATATGTTCGCTCAGAGGCAAAGCAAAGGCTGCGCTCGCAGTCATCTTGCGACGAACGTGCCGCGCCAGAACCGCAAGGCAAGCGTCAACTAGGTGGACGGCCTTGCTTTCCTCTGGCCACGCGCGGCGGGCGGGTATGGGCTGGGCGCGTTGATGGGCACGCTGGACAACCTCTGGGGCGCGCTGCCGCTGGCGGCCTATTTCGGCCTCGCGGCCGGGCAGGCGCGGCGCGGGCGCGGCGCGATGGAGGCGCTGCTGCGCGCAGCGGTCTGGTGGGCAGCCGGCGTGTGGGTGTTGGCGAACGCGCTGGGCGCGTTTGGCGCGCTGCGGCCGGGGCCGCTGAAAATCGCGTGGGTGCTGCTCACGGCGGCGGCGCTGGCGGACGGGTTTTGGCGGCGGACGGGTTTTTGTAGGGGCGCAGGCTTGCTGCGCCCTTGGGCTTGGGCGCGATCACAGGGGCGCGGGGAAAATAGCCAAGGTAGGGCGCAGCAAGACTGCGCCCCTACAGTTACGGCCTGGCGGTTCGCGTTTCCGCGCCCGGAAAATCTCGGCGAACGCGCGGCGGCCCTCGGCATCGGTGTGCTGCTGTTGCTCGCGCTCGTCGTCGCCGTCGCCGCGCCGCCGGTCACGGTGGACGTGCTCAACTACCACCTGCCGCGCCAGCTCATGTGGCTGCAGCAGGGCAGCCTTGCGCATTTTGCGACGGCTAACGATCGCCAGCTCGTGATGCCGCCGCTGGCCGAGGTGATCGGTCTGCAATGGCTCGCGCTCACCGGTGACGACCGCTGGGCCAACCTGCCACAGTGGTTCGCCTACGCGCTGCTGCCGGTCGCCGTCGTCCGCGCGGCGCGGGCGGGCGGGGCCTCGCGCGGTGCGGCGGCGCTGGCGGCGTGGCTGGCCGTCTGCCTGCCGATGGCGTGGCACGAGGCGTCGAACGGGAAAAACGATTTGCAGGGCGCGCTGTGGCTCACGGTGCTGCTGTGGCAGGTGGCCGAGGCGCGGCGGGCGGGCGGCGGCGAGCGCGCCTGCCCTGCGCCTGCCTGCCCTGAGCCCTTCGAAGGGGTCGAAAGGGCCGAAAAGGGCGACGCGGTGTTCGTCGGCGTGACGCTCGCGCTCGCGCTGCTCACGAAGAGCACGGCGATGCTCTTCGCGCCGCCGCTGCTCGTGGCCGGCTGGCTCGCGTGGCGGGGGTGGAGCGCGTTGACCCCAACGCGCTGCCCGACTGTCGGCGACGCATCCGATCCCGCCGCTCACGCAGCGGGCCACGAGGGCGAGCCAGAGCAACCCGTAGCCCTGCGCGTGAGCGCAGGGACGCCCGTCGCGCTCGTGTGGCGTCGCGCCGGCCTCGCCGCGCTGGCGGCGGCCCTGCTGACCGCGCCGTTTTTCGCGCGCAACCTCGCGTGGTTCGGTGCGCCGCTCGGCGAGCAGCAGGCCTCGGAGGGCGGTGACCAGGCCAACGCGGCCGTCACGCCGGGCATCGTCGTGTCCAACGCGCTCCGCAATTCCGCGCTCCATCTCTCCGCGCCCTGGCCCGCCTGGAACGCCGCGCTCGACCGGGGCGTCCGCGCCGCGCATGGCGCGTTGGGGCTGGAGGTGAACGATCCGCGCTCGACCCTGTGGGTGACCAAATTTTCCGTGAGCTACGACCCGCGTGCGGAGACGGCTGTCGGCGCACCGTGGCATTTCCTGCTCATCGCGGCGGCGGTGGCCGCGGTTTTGTTGCGAAACAAAAGCGCGGCGGACTGGCGCTGGCTCTCGTGGATCGTGGCGGCGATGGCGCTGCTATTCTGTGCGGCGCTGCGGTGGCAGCCGTGGGCGGCGCGGCTACAGTTGCCGGTGTTCGTCGCTGGCTGCGTGCTCGCGGTCGGCGCAGGTGCGGCGTTGTTACCGGTGCGACTGCGAGCGGCGGCGGGCTGGGGCGTGGCGTTGCTCGGGCTGCTTGCGTGGTGGCCGGCGCGCGAGGCGGCGGCGCGTCCGTGGCGGACGGAGCCGACCGTTTTCGCGCTGGCGCGCGACGCGGGGCAGTATCGTTACCACCCGGAATATCTGGCGCGCGACCGCGATCTCGCGGCGCTGGCGCGTGCGGCGGGCGCGCGCGACGTGCAGGTCGTGTCCGTTCACGACAGCGCCTACCCGCTCATGCGCCGGCTGGCGGCGGAGATTCCCGGGCTGCATTTTTACGGCGCCCCCGCCGCGGACCAAGCGCGCGCACCGGACGCGCTGGTGGTGCTCAACGTCGGCGAGCCGCTGCCGCTATTTTACGATGACGGCCGGCCAGGCGGCGCACGCTACCGGCTGACCGGTGCGGGGGCGGGCGATGGGCTTTACCTGCCGGAAGCGCGCGTGCGCGCACTCGGCTGGGAGCGGCGGCTGCCGGCCTTCGCCGGTTGGACCGCGGCGAAAAACTTCCCGCTGCGCGTCGCCGAGCCCGTGGATCTCGCCGCGCCTGTGAGCACGCGGCCGCTTGTGGCCACGTCGGCCACGCTGACGTTTCCCGTAGCGTGGCCCGGCGGCCGTGCGCGGCTCGCGGGCACGGTGCGCACGCCGGCGGCGACGGCACTGGAGCTGGCCGTCAACGGCGCGCCGGCCGGCCGGGTGGAGTTTTCGGCCGGTGAAGCCCCGCAGAGTTTCGAGATCTGGCTACCCGTGCGCGCGGGCACGAACACACTGGAACTGCGCCGCACGCCCGCGACCGATGTGCCCCTAATCTTCACGCGACTGACGATTGACGACGGCGTGGGCGGCCAGCCGTAGAGCCTCTGTCTTACAGACGTCGTTCGGAAAACACGGATCAGGCCGTTACGACACAGAGATCACAGAGGAGAGAGCCTGAGTTCACAGAGCCCAAATTCTGGCTCCGTGACCTCCGTTTTCCCTCCCAGTCCTCTGTGATCCAACTCCGATTCATCCGCGCCCCTCCACGCCATCCGCGGAATAATCCGAGATTGTTTCCTTCCTTTGCTTCTCTGCCCCTTTGCGCCTTTGCGTTAAAACTTCCCCTGCATGGCGGCGACGGCCTCCAGCTCCGGCCGCGGGGCGGCGAGGGCGAAGTTCACCTCGGCGTCCTGGAGGCGGAAGACGAGGATCGCGTGGCCGATGACGGCATCGGGCTGGCGCAGGCGCAGGAAATGGCACAGGCGGCCGAAGCGCAGGTGTTCGAGGTTAAAGAGGTTTTTCTCGAGCTGCTCGCGCGTCATGGGCGTGCCGTCGGTGTCGGTGGGCGGGGCTTCTTTGGGCTGCTGGTTGAGGTGGTGGAGCCAGGCAGTAAGGCGCTGGTATTCGGCCTCGTAGGCGTCGGACCACGGCCCGCGCACCGCCGTGTAGGCGCGTTCAAACATCGTGGCACTCAGACACCACACGCCGCCCGTGAGCGGGGGCAGCGCCTGGTGCGGGCGGAGGTCGAAGTAGTTGTCGGCCACGCGCGTCGCACGGATGCCCTCGAACAGAGGGTCGCCGGAGCCGAAATAGGAGATGAAGAGTTTTTCGCCGCGCGCGTTCGCGTCGAGCCAGCGCCTCAGGCCGGGCAGGTCCTGGCCCCAGTCGAGAGAGCTATCAATGAAGTGGCGGTGCGCGGTGTCGGGGTCGCCGGCCAGTTCGTTGAACGAGGCGAGATAGTAAGGCCGCGCGCGCAGCGATTCGACGGCGTGCCAGACGAGCAGGGTCACGATGATCTCGACCAGCCGGCGCTTCCAACGCCGCGCGCGCACGGCGGCCCAGCCCACGACACCGAGCAGGATGTAGAGCGCGGGGTAGGTTGGCAACAGGTGGCGGTGGCCGATGTTGAGCGGGCTGGTGAGCGCGAAGGGCCAATACACCGCCAGCAGCGTGAGCAGCGGCAGCAGTCGCCATGCGAGCCTCCCGCCGCCCGAGCGCGGTCCCCACAGCGGAACGAACGCTGCCAGCAGCAGCAGGCCGAGCGCGGGCAGCGTGGTTTTGAGCAGAAACGCCGTCGGGAAAAACTCCCACCAGCCGGTCAGCCGGTATTCGCCCGCGAAGTAGGCCATGCGGAGCCGGCCCGCGCGGTCCACAAACGCCAGCCCGTAGAGCCAAGCTTCGGGCAGCACTTGGTGCGCGCGGCCCCACGCCACGAATTTCTGCACCACCCCGGGCGCAAGCGGGACCGTCTCCGACGACGGCACCCGGTCGGCCATGTCAATCGCCACCGCGTGCGGTTTCGTGATCAGCACGTCGTCCCACGCGCGGATGAACTCGCCGCCCTCCGGTGCGGCCGCGTAGCGGAAACCGTAAAACGCCCAAATGACCGCCACCGCCAGCGCCGCCGCCGCCAGCCCGCCGCCCACCAGCGCCGCCGCACGTCGCCAGCCGGCGAGCCGCGCGCGCCACGCGCCGAACGCAACCGGCAGTGGTGTGCGGCGCAACAGCCGCGCCACCGCGAGGATCACCGCCATCGGCGCGAACAGCACGCAGGAGAATTTCGCCACCGCCAGAAAGCCCAGCGCGCCGCCCGCCGCCAGCACGCGCCCTGGGCTCACGCGGTGCAGCAGTCGCCACCACGTCAGCAGCGCGGCCGTGAACCCCAGCGCCGCCGCCAGGTCCGAGGTCGCCAGCCCCGCGTGCGCCAGCAGCACCGGGCAGAAAGCCGCCAGCCCGAGCGAAACCCAGCCGCCCGCCCAGCCGAAGAGCGCGCGCGACCACGCGAAGATGAGCGCCACCAGCGCCACGCCGAGCAGGGCGATCATCGCCCGCCCGGCGGCGAGCATCAGGTCGGGCGTGTTGCCTAGGCCGTAAAAAAAATCGTAGCCCGCGTGCCACATGTCGCCGCCGCGCACCGCCGGGTCGTCCGCCGGCGGAAAATTCGGCTTCATTGCCAGCAGCGGCAGGGTGGCCCAGCGCTGCGGCAGGTTGCCGTTCTCCGGTTGGAGCGTGTAGGCGTTGTTGGTCCAGTAGGAGTAGCCGGAGACGAGGTGAGCGATCTCATCGGCCGTGGTGGAAAAATTGTCCGACACACTCGCGGCCTTCCACCCGAACAGCGCGAGCAGCAGGACGACGGCGGTTCGGCGCAGGGCGGGCATGGCGGCGGCGCGCGCTCAGTCGCAACCGAGCTTGCGGCGCACGATGTAGTTGGGCCGGCGCTTTACCTCGTCGTAGATGCGGCCGAGGTATTCGCCGAGCACGCCGATGCCCACGAGCTGCACGCCGCCGAGGAAGAGCACGAGCGTGACCAGCGTGGTGAAGCCGGTGTTGGCCGTCTCGTAGCCGAGCAGGCGCTTGGCGATGAAGAACAGCCCGACCGCGAAGCCGAGCAGCGCGATGAGGCAGCCCGCGTAGGTCAACAGCCGCAGCGGGAGCTTGGAAAAGCTGAACACGCCGTCGAGCGCGTAGCGGATGAGCCGCCGCATGGTCTGCGCCGGCTGGCCGGCGGCGCGCTCCTGCCGGTCGTAGAGAATTTCGCCTTGGGTGAAACCGATCCACGCGCGCAGGCCGGGGAAGAAGCGGTGCTTCTCCGGCAGCGCGTTGAACGCCGCCACTGCCGCGCGGTCGAGCAGGCCGAACGTGCCGGTGTTGTTCTCGATGGGAAAGTCCGTCAGCCGGCCAAACAGCGCGTGAAACGCGTCGAACCCCGCGCGCCGCAGGCCCCCCTCCGCTCGCGAGCGGCGCACGGCGAGCACCACCTCCGCGCCCCCGCGCCACGCGTCCACGAGCTGCGGGATGAGCTCGGGCGGGTCCTGCATGTCGGCGTCCATTGTCACCACCGCGTCGGCGTCGGCCGCGTGCGCGAGGCCGGCGGTGAGCGCGGGTTGGTGGCCAAAGTTGCGCGAGAGCTCGATCACCCGCGTGCCGGGGGTGGCCGCCGCGCGCGCCGCCAACAGCTCCCCGCTGCGGTCGCGGCTGCCGTCGTTGACAAACACCGCCACCCACTCCTCGCCCGGCCGCGCCGCGAACACGGCGTCGAGCCGCCGGAACAGCTCGGGCAGCACCGCCTCCTCGCGATAAACGGGGATGACAACGGCGATGCGGGGACGGTGGGCGGGCATGAGGGAAACGCGCGCCAGTGTGCCGCCCGTCCGCCCGGCGGCAAGCCGGGGTTTTCGGGTATCCCCGTAGCCCGCTTCGTGAGAAGCGGGACAGTCTGATTTTACCACGGATCACACGGATGAACACGGATCATACCCCGGCAGCTTTCTTCCGGCGATCCATCCGTGCCCATCCGTGCCATCCGTGGTCAATCCCTCCGGCGTTTGCCCTCCGCTCTTCGACTTCTGACCTTCAGTCCTCCGTCCCCTGTCCTTCAGTCCTTTCACCCCCTCCGCGAAGCGCCCTGAGCGAGCCCGCGAGTCGAATGGGGCGTCACTCCGCCGCCCCCGCCTTCGCCCGGTAAAACAGCGCGGTGTGCCCCACCGCGCCGGCCAGCACGCACCGGGAGCGCTCGGCGATTTGCCCGATAAATTTCGCGCGCGTCGGCCGGTCGGCGCCGATGAAGCGGAGCTTCACCAGCTCGCGGCTGGCGAGCAGCCGGCTGAGCTCCGCGTAGAATTCGGGCGTCAGTCCGCCTTTGCCAACCTTGAGCGCGGGTTCGAGGTTCTGGCCGAGGCCGCGTAGGCGCGAGCGTTCCGCGCCGGTGAGCGCCGTGAGTGAAGTTTCGTCCATGGGGCGGAAGGCTGGCGCACCGCGCGGCGGATGGGAATGAATTTAATCGCTCCGGCCAATGGAGCCGCGACGCCCCCGTCGCGGTCGCTCGCCCGTTCGCGCAGGGCTTTCTCGTTCTCTTAATCTTACTCTTTCTGCCTTGAGCGCGTCGAAAGGCCTGCCCTGAGTGCGTCGAATGGGGAAAATTCCGTCGTCCGTCGTCCTCCGTCCTCTGTCCTTCCGACATTCAGACCTGCCGGCCTCCCCCCTTTGCCCCTTTGCGCTAAATTCTGGCCTCCCCTGTCCTAAACGATTACAATCACATAAAGAATAATAAGATACATAAGTTTATCTGCCTGCCCGGCAGTTTTTAGCACGTTCCCACACAGATGTTCAATTTTCCCCTCGCGCCATTTGGGTTGCAACCGCCAGCCGAACCGCGAGTTGGGGGATAAAATACCATCCTCGCGATCCCTGCGGCGAGGGTCGCCCCCGGTTTTCACCCCGAAAAATCCAACGCCAGCTCCCGCCATTGGCCGGGGGTGAGGTCGCCGAGCGTCAGCGGGCCGAATTGCGCGCGGTGCAGCGTCAGCACGGTCGCGCCGGTGGCGGCGAACATCCGGCGGACTTGATGATACTTGCCTTCGGTCAGCGTCAGCTCGGCCTCGCGGGGGGAGAGGAGCTTCAGCGCGGCGGGGGCGCAGGGTTCCTTCTCGCCGTCGAGCTGGAGCGTGCCGGCGGCGAACAGCTCGCCGAGGCCGGGCGCGAGGTCGCGGTCCACCGTGGCGCGGTAGATTTTCTCCACCTTGTTCTTCGGCGACGTGAGGCGGTGGACGAGCGCGGTCTGGTCGGTGAGCAGCAAGAGGCCGGTGGTGTCCTTGTCGAGCCGGCCCACGCTGGTGAGGGCGGGGTTGCGTGCCAGCCAGCGCGGGGGGAGCAGGTCATAGACACGCGGGCCTTCGCCGGCGTCGTGCGAGCACACGAGGCCGGTCGGCTTGTGCAGGACGAGCAGCAGGCCGTCGGGGTGCTCGGGCGGCTGGCCATCAATGAGCACATCGGACACCGCGACCTTCGCGCCGAAATCATCGGCCACTTTGCCGCGCACGGTTACGCGGCCGGCGGCGACCCACGCGCGGGCCTCGCGGCGGGAGCAGTAGCCGAGGTTGGCGAGGAGCTGATCGAGACGGCGCATGGACGGAGGTAATGGCCACGAAAAACACGAAAGGACACAAAAACAAAACGGCGGAGTTCAGATGGGCCGGCAGGAATGGCCGCAACAAGGCGCAAAAATTAAGCGGCTGCGACGCCCAACATCCCGCTTCTCCCGAAGCGGGCTACGTCTGAATGTAGCCCGGCTCGGGAGAGCCGGGATGAAATCTCACCCGGCGGCGGCGTAGAGGCGGTCGAGCAGCTCCAGATTGCGGAGCGTCTCCTCGGGCGTGACCAGCGGGGCGCGTTTTTGGAGGATGGCGTCAGCGAAGTCCTCGGCTTGGAGGCGGTAGCGGTCGCTCTCGGCGACGGGGATCTCGCGCCGTTCCGTGCCGACGGTGAGCACCATGCTGCCGGCGGTGCCGAGGAAGGTCTGCGGGATTTCCAATGAGCCTTTCGTGCCGATGATCTCCGAGAAGATGCGGCCCTGCGCGTTGAAGCCGCTGTGCAGCGCGGCGACCACGCCGCCGGGGTAGCGCAGCAGCGCGGAGAAGAGCTCGTCGCAGCCGTTCTCTTTCACGCACTGGACGACGACCGACTCGGGGCGCGGGCCGGTGCCCGGCGCGGCAGCGCGGGCCTCGTCCAGGACCATGCCGATGAAGCTGATCGGATAGACGCCCACGTCGTAGAGCGAGCCGCCGCCGAGGCCAGCGACGCGGCGCACGTCGTTCTCCCATTTCAGGTTGAAGCGGAACTGCGATTGGATGAACCGGATGTCACCGAGCGTGCCCTCCCGCAGCAGGTCGCGCACGGCGGCGGTGCGGGAACTGTAGCGATACATGAAAGCCTCCATGAGCGTGACGCCGTTGGCGCGCGCGGCGGCGAACATCTCGCGCGCCTCGGCGGTATTGAGCGCGAGCGGCTTCTCGCAGAGGACGTGCTTGCCGTGCTCGGCGGCCTTGATGCTCCACTCCTTGTGCAGCGAGTTGGGCAGCGGGTTGTAGATCGCGTCCACCTCGGGGTTGCGCAGCAGCTCCTCATAGGTCGAGTGGAGATGCGGCGGGTTGAACTGGCCGCGGCAGGCGGCGAGCTTGGCGGCGTCGCGCGAGGCGAGGGCGTGGAACACGCCGTTGGAGGTGCGCGTGAGCGCGGGGATGACGTGGTCGCGGGCGATGCGCGCCCAGCCGAGCACGCCCCAGCGGATTTTGTGGCTCATGGGAAAAGAGAGGGTGGTCGCGTGGGAAACGTCGCGGCGCTCAGGCCTTCACGAGGGTGCGCTTGCCGCCGTCCTTCGCCGAGGCGTAGATGGCCTCGACGACCGTCATGTCCTGCCGGCCCATCTCGCCGGGCACGCTGGTGGGGACGTTGTCGCGCACACAGCGGGCGAAGTCGTCGAGCTGGCGCGCCTGTTGGTAGGTGTTGTCGTTTTGGTCGGCCACGTTGGGGAAGCTCAGCAGCCCCCGGCTGGTCATGGCGTGCGTGCCATTGTAGTTGAACGCCTGGGGAAAATCCACAAAGCCGCGCTCGTAGTCCGCGTGGAAGCGGTTCGCGCCGCCGCCGCCGGGCTTGGGCCCGCCGTAGCTGGTGAAGCCCTCGCACTTTGCGCCGTTGGCAAACTCCAGCGTGAACTCCATGATCTCCTCCACATCGGCGTAGATCTGCGGGCGGTTCACCGTCGCCTTGGCCGTGACGGCGACGGGCGACTCGCCGGCGGCCGCGAGGATGCTGGCGTGGATGACATAGACGCCGAGGTCCATGACCGGGCCGCCGCCCGCGAGCGCCTTTTGGGTGCGCCACGAGCCGGCCGCGTTGATGTCGCCGGAGAACTCGCCGCTCATGGCCTTGAGCGCGCCGAATTCCTGCCAGCGCGCGATGCGCATCATCTCCTGAAAGTAGGGGTCGAAGTTGTTGCGGTAACCCAGGCCGAGCTGCACACCGGCGTCGCGGCACGCCTTGATCATCGCGTCGCAGTCGGCGACCGAGACGCCCATGGGCTTCTCGGTGATGACGTGCTTGCCGGCCTGCGCGGCGGCGAGCACGTCCTGGCGGTGGAGACTGTTCGGCGTGACGACGTAGATGATGTCAATGTCGGGGTTGTCCCGCATCGTGGCGATCTTGTCGTAGGCGTAGATGTTTTTCTCGGGGAAGCCGAAGGCCTGCGCCATCTGGCGGCCTTTGTTGCCGGGGTCGCGCGTGGCGGCGCCGATGAGCCGACAGTGCTGCGTGCGCTGGAGGGCGGGCGCGAGCTGGCCGATGGCGTAGCCGCCGAGCCCGACGAGGGCGACGCCGAGCTTTTTCGTAGGCAGCGGCGGCGCGCCGGCAGCGGCGGCGCGGGTGGAGGACGGGGCCAGCGCGAGCGCGGCCGCGCCGGCGGCAAGCGTGCCCACGAACTGGCGGCGGGTGGGAGACGGAGTAGATGTCATGGCGGGGAGGCGCAGTCGGAAATAGTAGGCGCGGCGCGCTCAGGTCTTCACGATAGTGCGCGCGCCGTTGTTCGCCGCCGAGGCGTAGATGGCCTCGATGATGAGCATGTCCTGCCGGCCCATCTCGCCGGGCACGCTGGTGGGCATTCGATCGCGCGCGCTGCGGGCAAATTCGTCGAGCTGCCGGGCCTGCGCGTAGGTGCCGCCGGTGGTGATGTCGGGGAAACTCAGCGGCCCCTTGTGGGTTTCGGCGCGGGGGCCGGAGTTGAAGGCCTGCGTGAAGTTCACGAAGCCGTTCTCGTAGTCCACGCGGAAGCGGCTGCCGCGGCCTTGCCCGCTTGCGCCGGCGTAGCTGGTGTAGCTCTCACACTTCGCGCCGTTGGCGAACTCGAGGCTGAATTCCATGATCGCCTCGATGCCGGGCAGGTTGTCGCGGTTGGTCGCCTTAGCCGTGACGGCGACGGGTGTCTCGCCGTTGGCGGCGAGGACGGCGGCGTGGATGACGTAAATGCCGAGATCCATCACTGGGCCGCCGCCCGCGAGCGTTTTGTTGCCGCGCCACGCGCCATTGGCGGGGGCACCAGCGGAATACTCGCCGCTCATGGACTTGACCGCGCCGAGCTCCTTCCAGCGCGCGATGCGCATCATCTCCTGGAAGACCGGGTCGAAGTTGTTGCGGTAGCCGAGTCCGAGTTGCACGCCGGCGTCGCGGCACGCCTTGATCATCTGGTCGCAGTCGGCGACGGAGACGCCCATCGGTTTCTCGGTGATAACATGTTTGCCGGTTTTGGCGGCGGCGAGCACGTCCTGCACATGGAGGCTGTTGGGGGTGACGACGTAGATGATGTCAATGTCGGGGTTGTCCTTCATCGCTTCGATCTGGTCGTAGGCGTAGATGTTTTTCTCCGGGAAACCATACTGCTGCGCCCACTGCTTGCCCTTGCCGCCGGGGTCGCGGGTGGCGACGCCAGTGAGCGAGCAATGCTGGGTGCGGAGCAGCGCGGGCGCGAGCGAGCCGCGCGCGTAGCTGCCGAGGCCGACGAGGGCGACGCCGAGCTTCTTGTTGGAGAGTGGCGGGGCGGGCTGGCCGCCGCGGCCACCACGCCCGCGGCCCGGAGCGGCGGCCGGAGGCGCTCCGGGCGCGGGGGTCGCGTCTGCGGCGCGGGCGGCGGCAGGAGCTAGCGCAAGCGCGGCCGCGCCGGCGGCAAGCGTGCCGATGAACTGGCGGCGGGAGGAAGACGGGGCGGGGGAGACGGCGGTTTTCATGGGGTGAGGGCGGGGTTCGCGTTCGAGGGAAGTGGGGCGGCCTAGCCAGAAACGCCCGAGGGGGCGTGAGGTTTGTTCGGCACCCCGGCGCGGGCAAGAGGAAAACCGGCGGTGGGTCCATCAGAGGCGCTTGAAAAATTTTCACGCCAGGGGTTGCGTTGCACCGGCAAATCCCGCTGCATCGCCGCTTTCCCCCATGACCTCGACCCCGACCGCCACTTCCTCCGCGCCGGCTTCTGGCCAGCAGCCCACCCGCACCCGCTATTGGGTCATCGTCCTCGCCATCACGCTGGCGGTGGTCCAATACATTGACCGCACCGCCATCTCGCAGGCGAAGGGCGACATCGCCAAGGATCTCAAGTTCACCGACGAGCAAATGGGCCTGATTTTTGGCGCGTTCGGGCTGGCCTACGCGCTGTTCGAGATTCCGACCGGCTGGCTGGGCGACAAGATCGGCGCGCGCAAGGTGCTCGTGCGCGTCGTGCTCTGGTGGTCGTTCTTCACCGCCGCGACCGGCTGGGCTTGGAGTTATCTTTCGATGTGGTGGACGCGCTTCTTCTTCGGCGCGGGCGAGGCGGGCTGCTTTCCCAACCTCACGCGGGCGTTCAGTTCGTGGCTGCCGAAAAAGGAGCGAACCCGCGCGCAGGCGCTCATGTGGATGGGCGCGCGCTGGGGTGGAGCGTTCACTCCGCTGCTCGTCGTGATCGTGATGTATTTCGTGAACTGGAAGACCGCGTTCCAGCTTTTTGCGGGACTCGGAGTGGTGTGGGCCGTCGTGTTTTGGCTCTGGTTCCGCGACCACCCGCGCGACCACAAGTCCGTCAACGCGGCCGAGCTCGCGCTGCTCAAGGACAACGAGACCGAGCAGAACGGCCACGGCGGGATGCCGTGGGGCAAGCTCGTCACCAGCCCGACCATGTGGTTCCTGTGGGCGCAGTATTTCTGCCTCAGCTACAGTTGGTATTTCTTCGTCACTTGGCTGCCCGACTACCTCAAGACCAATGGCCGGCCCCTCCTCTCCAACAGCTTCCTGAGCTGGCTATCCGAGCAGATGACGGCCGCGTCGGTGCCGGCGGCGCTGATCCCGAAGATTCTCAACGCCGTGCTCGCTGGCGTGCCGCTGTTCTTTGGCGGCTTCGGCTCCATCGTGGCCGGGCTGATCGCCAGCCGGCTCATCGCCGGCGGGGCCAGCGTGGTGAAGGTGCGGCGCTCCTTCGGCTTCGGCGGATTGACCGGTGCGGCGGTGTTGCTGATGACCTCCTACTATCTCAAGGATCCGCTGGTCGCGATGCTGGCGATGGGCATGGCGAGCTTCTGCAACGACCTCACGATGCCCGGCAGCTGGGCAAGCTGCATGGACATCGGCGGCAAATACTCCGGCACCGTCTCCGGCAGCATGAACATGATGGGCAACTTCGGCGGCCTCGTCGGCCCGGTGGCGGTGGGCTATCTCCTGAAATTCTACACGGTGACCAACGCCGCCGGCGAGGCGGTCAAGAACGCGGCCGGCGAGACGGTCAAAAACTGGCTGCCAGTATTCGCCATCGCGTCGGCGGTGTATTTGCTCGGCGCGTTCTTCTGGCTCTTCATTGACCCGGTCACGCCGCTGGAAAAACGCGGCACGCCGGCGGCGGCCTGATCCTGTTTTTGGCTCTCAACTTGGTTTTCGTCGGGCCTCACCTCGCGTGAGGTCTTGCTGGGTTCGGGGTCAGCCAAGGCCGGGCGGTGGCTTACTTTGCCTTGTCATCGCGAGACCGGCGCAGCCGGGCGTGGCGATCTAGCTCTTAGCCGGATGGATTGCTTCGTCGCGACTGCTCCTCGCAATGACAAAGTGTGCCACTACCAAGGCTCGGCCCAAGGTGGAGCCCTGCGGTGCTGACAATCGGTAGGAAAAGCGTGAGCCCCCGCCCTCACGCATACCGCTCCTCTTTCCACGGATCGGCGGTGTTGGAGTAGCCGCGCACCTCCCAGAAGCCGGGCTTGTCGTCGGCGAGAAACGTCAGCCCGCGCACGAACTTCGCGCCCTTCCATGCGTAGAGCTTCGGGATGATCACGCGCGCCGGGCCACCGTGCTCGCGTGGGAGCGGTTTCCCGTCGAAACGCGTCGCCACCAGCACGTCGTCTTCGAGGCACGCGGCGAGCGGGACGTTGGTCGAGTAGCCGTCGTAGCCGGTGAAATAGACGAAGCGCGCCTCCGGCTTCGGCCGCGCCAGCTCGTAGAGCGTGGTGAACGCCACGCCGCCCCAGCGGCAGTCGTATTTGCTCCATGTCGTCACGCAGTGAAAGTCGCTCACGTCCTCCGCCTGCGGCAGCGCGTCAAACTCCGTCCGTGACAGCCGCACTGGATTCTCCACGAGGCCGTCCAGCGTGAGCGACCATTTCTCCGGAGGCACCTCCGGCTGCACGCCGAGGTCGAGCACGGGAAAACCGGTGGTGAGCTTCTGCCCCGGCGGCAGGCGGTCGCGGGCGGCGACCGCGCGCGGTCGCACGCCGGCGGCGACCTGCTTCTCGGCCCAGCGTTGCTTGGCGGCGATGTAGCGCTCTTTGGACATGCCGCCACGAAACGCCGCCTCCCGCGTGCTGGCAAGCGCGGCGGGCGGGCCGCCGCCGGGACGGCGATGGCGAGGCCCGCGCCGCTTTCGTTGTTGCGACCCGCGCGCGTGGGGCGTGTGCTGCGCGGCCTTCCCGTGGAAAACTCCCCGCCTTCGCCCGCCGCCCCCAAGCCGCGCGGCCCCCTGCTCCCGCCCCGCGCGCGCACGCTCTGGCAGCGGCGGGTGCGCGACCCCATCGTGGTGCAGATCACGCAGGGCATCACGCCGGAGAAGATCGCGCTCACGTTCGCCGTCGGAAGCGCGTGCGCGTTGTTCCCGGTTTTTGGCGTCACATCGCTGCTGTGCTTCATCACCGCGCTCGTGTGGCGGCTCAACCAGCCCATCATCCAGATTCTGAACCAGCTGTTGTTTCCGGTGCATGTAGCGGTGTTCCTGCTCTGCGTCCGCCTCGGCGAAATGCTGTTTCGCGTGCCGGTGGCCGAGCGGCTAACGCTGGATCCATGGAAAATGCACGTGCAATACTTCGAGGGGTTTTGGTCCCATCCGCTCAGCTCGTTGGGCTTTTTTCTAGAGGACAACGCCGACAGCGTGGCCTACTCGATCGTCGCCTGGGCGCTCCTGTTGCCCCTCTATGTGCCGCTGGTGTATTACACCCTGCGGCCCGTGATGCGCGGGATCGTGAAGGTGAAGGCCGAGGTCGCCGCCAAGAAGGCCGCCGCTGGGCCGCCGCCGAAGCATCCGGTGCCGTGAGGGCCGTGCCGCCCGCCCGCGCTCACAGCCCGGTGTAGGTCACGGTGCGCTGGCCCGCGATGCCGGAGGCGGTGATGGGCGTGCCTTGCAGAATGGTGGCCGTGTAGCTCTCCCCCGCGACGGTGCCGAAGGTCTTCACGTATTGCGAGGAGTTGGTGCCGACCAGCGTGGTCGACGCCACGGAGCTGACGCCCTGCTCCAGGAAAATTTGGTTGGCCCCGGCGCCGAGCTGGCGGAGGTTGCTAAACACGGATTTGTCCTGCGCGGTGGCGCGGACTTTCTGAAACGCCGGCACCGCCATCGCGGCGAGCAGGCCGATGATGACCACGACGATCATGATCTCAACGAGGGTAAAGCCGGCGGAACGCGAAGATTTCATGGGGATGCGGGAGGGTTGCGTGTTGGTTGCAACTGGACGATGAAGATGATGCCCATTGCATCTTTTTAGAGTCAAGTCCCTATTTTTCGGTATGCGGTAAAGCGGCGTCGGGCAAACCGACCCAATCAAACGGGCTAAAACCTCACGAATCCCGGCGGCTGAATCACTCCGCGTGCGGGTCGGTCAGCGCGAACACGAGCCGCCCCTCGTCGAGCGCGGCGGTCAGCGTCCAGCCGGCATAGCCGGACTTGCGGAGCGCGAGGCCGAGCGTGCGCTGGAGGCGCGGGGAGTCTTCGACGACGAGGACGCGCATGATGGAAAAATATATAGGGCTCCGGTAAGTTTCATCCGGAGCCGGTAGGCAAAATATAAGGCGGAACTAGGCCGGCGACCGGGGCGCGATCATTTTTTCGCCGCGTCGTAGCCGTAGACGAGCACATGGAAGCTGCCGGCGACCGGCGCGCCGCCCCGGCGGCCCCGCGCGGGGGCGGCCCCGACGGCGGGCGTGGCGTAGCTGACGGCGGCGAGGTAGATTTTGTGCGTGGTGAGGTCGAGGGTCATCGTCCGCGAGCCGCGAGCCGTTGTGAGCGTCTGCACGACGGTGAGCTTGTCGGGCGCGTCCTCGTGGGCGACGGTCACGGTGCCCACGCCGCCGCCGGAGCTGAACGCGAGCTGCGTGCCGGGGTCGAACGCGGTCGCGTCCACGCCTGTGCCGGTGGGCACGGAGGCGACGACCTTGCCCGTGGTGTAGTCGATCATCGGCATGGAGTTGCTGCCGGCCGCGCCGAGGAAGAGGCGCTTGTGTGCGAGGTCAATCGCCATGCCGGTCGCGCCGGCGTGAGGCGCGATGGGCCAGCGGGCGACGACGGTGTGGGTCTTGATGTCCACGACGGCGATCTCGTCGGTGTCCTCGAGATTGACGAAGAGGCGGCCGAGCGATGAGTCAGCTAGCGCGGTCTCCGGCTTGCCCCCGAGCGGGATGGTGGCGACGGCCTTGCCGGTGTCGGCGTTGAACACCGAGAGGTCTTTGCTGTTGCCATTGCAGGTGTAGATCTCGTTCTGCGACGGCTCGTGCAGGATCCAGTCGGGATTCTGGCCGGTGGCGACGGTCGAGAGCGTTTTCAAGGTTTTCAGGTCAACGACACTGACGTTGTTGCCGCGGCCGTTGCTGGCGAAGCCGCGCCCGAGCTTCGGGGCGACCGCGAACCCATGAACGCCCGACAGCCCGTCCACCTGGCCGACGACGGTGTCTTTCTCCGTGTCAATGGCGATGACACTACTGCCGTTGGTGACGTAAAGGCGGTGGGCCTCGGAGTCCACCGTGAGGTAATCCCAGCCGGTGCCGCCGGTGGGGATGGGGATTTCCTTGAGCAATTTGTAGGGGCCGGACGCGGCAGGCGTGGCGGCGGGGGCGTCTGCGCCGAAGAGCGGTGCGGCGGCGAGGGAGAGTAGGAGAGCGAGGGGTAGGACGGAGGTTTTCATGGCGGATGATGAGTTATGGGTTGAGGAGATGTCACATGATGACGCCGCGCAGGGCAAAAGGTTAATCTTATTACACGGGGTGACCGCCGGGCTGTTCGGTCAGTCTGGCGGGATGAGAATTACGGCGCGGCGTTCACACCGCCTATTGCTGCTGCGCCTGCGCGAGGGCTTTGGTCGCCGTCTTGGTGAGATCCTTCTGGGCCTCGGCCAGCGCCTTGGCGTTGGTGTTGTCCATCGGGTTTTGCGCGAGCTGCTGGATGAGCTGGAGGCGGTAGGCGACGATCTGAAGGTCTTCCGCCGTCGGATTGCGAATGTTAGTGTAGCCGACGTCGGCGAGATCCTCGATGAGATCCTTGCGCTCTTTGGCGGGCACGTCGGGGCTGCTGATGGTGGTGAGCCAGTATCGCTCGGCGGCCGGGTCAGTGCCGATGAGGGCGAGTGCCGCGCGGGCCTGCTCGTCGGGCGGCGGCCGGGGGGCCTTGGGCGGGTTTTGGGCGTTGTCGCTGTTGCTGGAGTTTGTGTAACTGCCTCCGTCAATGTTGCCGACCAGGGAAGGGGAAGTGGCGGCGGCGGTTGGGGCTGGAACCGCGTCGGCCGCCGTGACTGGCGCGGGGGCCGCGAGTCGGTTAAACATGACCGTGCCGCTGACTCCCATCAGGACGCCGAGCACAAGCACGATGAGGGCACGGGTGTTCTTGGTGTTTGGTTTGGCAATTTGGGTCTTCATGGCGAGGACAGGGTAGCAATCGGAAGATTACTGTAAGATGACGCCGCGCACGGCAAAAGAAATCCAAGAAGACCCCGCACATCATTCCAGCGTTATCGTCCGGCCTACCATCATGGTCGCACCAAACCATCAAGCCAATCACCATAAACACCCCATCTCGCCGCGCTCGCCGCCGTGTTCGGCGCGGCGATCCTCGGCGTGCTGGAGGTCGAGGACGGCAACCTCCAATACTCCTTCGACATCGGCGGCGCGGACAAGAACGTGACCGAGGTCGAGATTGACACCGGCGACGGCAAAGTGCTCGCCACCGACAAAGACTAAAAATTTCACCCGCGTAATGTTGCCATCATATTCCCGCTGCTAAACTGCGCCCAACTTAACCTCCCATCACATGAAAAAAATCCTCCGTTCCCTCCTCACGGTCGGCCTCTTCGCCGCCGCCCTCGCGGTCGCGCGCGCCGCCGCGCCCGCCGCCGACCCCCAGACTGAAATTGACACCCTCAAGGCCCGCCTCGCCACACTTGAGGCGCAGCAGGCCGCCGCCAACCAGCCCGCGGATCTCGCCGCGCTCAAGGCTGTGCCGCTCGCCGACGCGGTGAAGGCCGCCGTCGCCAGTGCGCCGGGCAAGGTCGGCAAAGTCACCCTCACCGCCAAGCCCGGCGGTGCGACGTTTGCCGTCGAGGTCGCTGGCAGCGACAACAGCATCACCACTGTCGAGGTGGATGCCGTGAGCGGCAAGGTCACCGGTAGCAGCACCGAGTTTGGCCCGCGCCGTCCTGCCGCCACACGCCCCGGCATGACGCCCGGCTCCACCCCAATGCGCGGCCAGCGCCCGGCGCGCGCCAGCGAAGAAGACGATGATTGAGCTGTGCTGAGCCCCACAAGTTTTCATCCACTGGCGAGCGGACGCTTGATTGCGCGCTCGCCAGTTTCATTTTTGACTTTGCGCTATCACACCAAGAAAAACCAAGTGATGGTGATCACGACGGAGGCGATGCTGACCGCCGCACCGGCAGCGGTCCTTCGCCCCTCGACCTCATGTCATCGGGCACTGAGACTTGACGGAAGATGCCCCGCCGCTTTGCAAGCGCGTCTGTGCGGCCCGGGGGTGGAGCGCGACGTCTCCGGCGCGCTTGACCGCGCTGAAAGCGCCGGGACTGTCACGTTCCACCCGCAAACCTCCGCCTTTCGAAGCGCCGCGTGTA
>CAIPZZ010000232.1 GCA_903869665.1 uncultured Opitutia bacterium
GACGCCGAGTTCGCCGACAACCTCTGCCGCAAGCTCACCGCCTACGCGCTCGGACGCACGCTCCTGCTTTCGGACGATCTACTCATCGCCGACATGAAGGCCGCGCTCGCCGCGCAGCACGGTCGCTTTGGCGCGCTTTTGGAAACGCTTGTCACCAGCCCCCAGTTCCTTCAAAAACGGGCCGACCCGCCCCCCGCCGCACTCGCTAACAATTGACCCCCGAAATCTATGCGCACTCGCCGCCCAAAAACCGCCGCCCCCGCCCCGCATCTTACCCGCCGCAAGTTCCTGCGCGGCGCCGGCGTCGCCATGGCACTCCCTTGGCTCGAGTCGCTCCCCGTCTGGGGTGAGGAGACCGTCACTAAGGCCGGCGACGCCGTCGCGCCGCCCAAGCGCCTCGCCGTGCTCTTTATGGCCAACGGCGTGAACCCCAAATACTGGACCGCCGACTACGATGAGAGCGGCGCGATCCAATTCGGGGAAAGCCTCAAGCCCCTCGATCCGCTCAAGGGCAAAGTCAATGTCATCAAGGGCCTCTTCAATAAGGCTGCGCGCGGCGTCGGCATCCACCCCGGCATGACCGGCAATCTCCTCTCCGGCCTGCCGCTGACCAAGGGCGCCGAGCTCCACGGCGGCGTGAGCTTCGACCAGTTGCTGGCCCAGCGCATCGGCGAGCAGACCGTCCAGCCCAGTCTCGTGCTCGGCTGCGAGCAGCCCGTCACCGGCTACCACGAGACCAACTTCTCGATGGCTTACAGCTCGCACATCTCATGGTCCACCCCCACCTCGCCCGTGCCGATGGAGGTTTACCCTTCGCTCGCGTTTGACGCGCTCTTCGAGAACCGCGGTAGCCAGCGGAACCTCAGCGTCCTCGACCGTGTGCTTGACCAAGCCAAGTCGCTCTCCCGTCAGGTCAGCGCCACCGACAAGGCCAAGCTTGACGAATATCTCACCAGCGTGCGCGAGATCGAGAAACGGTCTGAGGGCACCAAAGCCGCCAAGGAAAAAGCCGACCAGCTCGCCCTCGCCCGTGGCCCCCAAGCCGTGGAGATGATGCCGCGTCCCGCCAACGGGCTCCCCGAGGACATCCGCGAGCACATGCGGCTCATGGCCGACATCCTCGCCCTCGCCTTCCAGACCGACAAGACCCGCATCGCCACCCTCCTCATGTGCCGCGACATTTCCGGTTTGTTTTACCCCTTCATTGAAGGCGCGAAGCACGCCCACCATCTCGCCAGCCACGACGACGACGATGCGTTCATGCGCATCAACCAATACTACGTCAGCCAGTTCGCCTATCTGATTAACAAGCTCGGCTCCATGCGCGAGGGCACCGGCACCGTGCTCGACAACTCCGGCCTCGTATTCTTGTCCAACATGTGGTGGGGCACCCGCCACGACAACAGCAAGGTCCCGCTGCTTACCGCCGGCAACCTCGGCGGCACCCTCGAGACCGGCCGCGTGCTCGACTACACCGACGCCGGTGACGAGAACCGCAAGCTCTGCAGCCTCTACCTCTCGCTCATGGACCGCATGGGCGTGAAGCTCGACAAATTCGGCGATGCTGACGCCCGCCTCGCCGACCTCTGAGACGGCCCGCCCGAAACTGCCTGCGACGCCAACGGTTTTCCACCTGTCATTGCGAGGAGCGCAGCGACGAAGCAATCCATCTGACATCCGCTGCATCGCCACACCCGGCCACTCATCGGCCCGCGCGGCGCGCAGCAATTTGTGTTTCTGGACCACCCCGCCGAGGCCACCGCCGGCCCGTGAAAGCCGTCGGCGCCAAGCAGAGCCGCGGGCGGGGATACCAAAGCTCGTGAGTTGACTCTAGGGCATCTATCCCACGCTATGCCAGTCATGCGTCGCGTTGGCCAGCCGCCCTGCCTTGGATACGCTCTTTCCTTACCCCATGAACGCCCCCGTTTCTCGCCGCTCATTCCTTAAGAATTCCGCGCTCGCCGCCGGTGCGGCCTCCGCCGCGCGCCTGCTACCCTCGGCGCTCCGCGCCGCCGAAGATCCCAACGCCGTCGCCGCCGGCGCCAGCCCCGCGGCGACCACACCCGCGCCGGCAAACATCGTCTATCCACCCGCGCCCACCTACATCGCGCCGCCCGCCGGCTTCGGCATCGCGGCGGGGCCGTTTCAGCCGACGTGGGAATCGCTTTCCGCCTATCAGGTGCCAGATTGGTTTCGCGACGCGAAGTTCGGCATCTGGGCCCACTGGGGGCCGCAGTGCCAACCGGAGCAGGGCGACTGGTATGCCCAGCGGATGTATCAGCCCACCAACGCGGCCTATAAATTCCACGTCCAGAAATACGGCCATCCCTCCAAGTTCGGTTTCAAGGACGTGATCAACGAGTGGAAGGCGGAGCAGTGGGATCCGCACCACCTCATCGGCCTCTACAAGCGCGCTGGCGCGAAATATTTCGCGGCGCTGGCCAACCACCACGACAACCTCGACCTATTCGACTCCACCTACCAGCCGTGGAACTCGGTGCGGGTCGGCCCGAAGCAGGACATCGTCGGCGGCTGGGCCAAGGCGGCGCGCGATCACGGTTTGCGCCTCTCGCTCACCTGCCACGGCGACCGTGCCTGGAGCTGGTCGCAGGACGCCCAGCGCGCCGACACCACCGGCCCGCTGGCTGGCGTCCACTACGACGGCCTCATGAGCAAAGCGGACGGCAAGGGTCTCTGGTGGGACGGCCTCGATCCGCAGCACCTCTACGCCCAATATCATCCCACGGGAAACTACGGTTGGAACCTCAGCCCCAGCGCGCCGCGTGGCGGCGGCCCCGCCACCGCCGTCCCGTTGCCCCGGGACTACTGCGAGAAATTTTTTAACCGCACCATTGACCTCATCAACAAATACCAGCCGGACCAGCTGTATTTCGACGATACCATCCTGCCGATCTATCCCTCCACTGACATCGGACTGCGCATCGCCGCCTATTTCTACAACACGAACCTTGCGCGGAAGGGAAAGCTGGAGGCCGTGCTCACCACCAAGGGCCTGACCGGTGAAAACGCCGACAAGCGCCGCGCCCTGGTGCTCGATATCGAGCGCGGCGTCAGCAGCGGGGCCGACCCGCTGCCGTGGCAGACCGACACCTGCATCGGCGACTGGCATTACCGCCGCAGCATTTTCGATCAACACAGTTACAAGACCGTCGCCCAGGTGGTGCAGATGCTCGTGGACATCGTGAGCAAGAACGGCTGCCTCCAGCTCAACGTCCCGCTGCC
>CAIPZZ010000233.1 GCA_903869665.1 uncultured Opitutia bacterium
AGCATGGCCATCGCGAGCGGGTCGTCGAGCAGCGGGTCCTCGGCGTTGACGAGTGCGGTGCCGGAGATGGCGTGGCGCACGATGATGGGCATGATGCGGGTCTCGATGAAGGCGACGACCTTCCCGAGCAGCGCGCTGTGCTCGAACTCGTAGGCGTCGAGCCGTTTCACCATCTCCTGTCGGGCGTGGACTACAATCTCGCTGGCGACGGGCAGCACGCGTAGGCGGTCGTAGGTGCGCGGGTCGAGCTCAAGGGTGCTTTGGTATTGGAGCTCGCGGAGGATGTTCTGCTCGACCTCGCCGACCGGGCCCTGGGCGTTGACGAGGTGGTAGTGGAAAATTTCCTTGAGCGACTGGAGCGCGTCCCAGGTCTGCTCCTTGAATACACGGTAGCGGCGGCGGGCCAGGCCCTCGTCGTAGTCGGTGGCGCGCTCCTCCAGCGGCACGCCGACGCCGGAGCGGGCGAGCTCGGCGTTGTGCGCGCGCACCTCGGCACCGCGCTTGAGCTGCCGCGCGACCGAGGTGCCCTCGTCCACAAACAGCACCATGATGTGGACGGTGGGCTGGCGGAAATGCACGCCGATTGGGGTGGGGGCGAACTCACGGCGCAGCGCGTGCATCTGGTCCACGAGGAGCTTGAGGCACTCGACCTGCACAGTGGTGCGCGGGAAGCCGTCGAGGATGACACCGTCGCGGTATTCTGGCCGCAGCAGGTGGCGCAGCACGAGGCCGATGACCTCGCGGTCGCCGACCATGCCGCCGGCGTCCTTAATGCGGCGGGCCTCGGCGGAGGCGAGCAGGTCGCTGACGACGACGGGCGGGCAGGTGAGGTCGCGGGCGCGGAGGATGAACTGGGTGTTGGTGCCTTTGCCCGCGCCGGGCGCGCCGCCGAGGAGGATGATCTCCTTGGGGAAACGCAGGTTGTCCCGCCCGCGCTCGTCCTCGAGCGCCCGCCAAACCGCGCTGAAGATGAGCTGCGCGTCCTTGATCTCGAGATCGTGGTGGCGCGGGCTGGCCGGCACGAAGGCGGGCTGGGGTGAGGACGGGCTGGAAGGGCCGGGTGGCATGCGGTGGGCAGAGACGGAGTAGAACGGGTTCCGGGCGAGGTTAAACAACAGAATTCCGGCGCGGCCTGTCCCGTGGCCTCGTCGGGAGGAAAACTTTTCTCGGGCTGATGGAACCTTTGGCGTGCGGGCGCGTCATACAGGCCGTGCGCTTGGCCGCGCGGTTCTTTTCATCCCTTCCCGGAGGTGCGACTTCCGGGATTGTTAGTTGAAGCTGGACCTGGCGGGGCTGCCTTCGGGCGGCCCCGCCTTGGCTTTTTCAGGGAGCGCGGCCTCGGGACCGGTCTCGATGTGGCCGGGCCGGGCGGCGTGGGGTGCGAGCGCTCGCAGCCTAGTGGCAAGAGAAACGGTCAGCGCGAACGCCACTACCGCCACGATGCCCGCGCGCGGGTAGCCGACGAGGCGGCCAGTCGTCTCGTCCTTCGTCACCAGCAGGCCGGCGGTGAGGTTGGCCAGGCCCATGGCGCCCTGCTGGAACGAGGCGTTAACACTCATGAAGCCGCCCCGGTAGCGCGGCTCGATGGCGTTGGACACCAGCGCCATGCCCGGCGTGAACCGGCCCGACATCGTCACCATGAACAGGCCGACGGCCATCATCGCGGCCCAGAGCGGCACCGGGGGCAGGTTGGTCATGATCAGCGCCGCCGCCGCCGCGCCGAGCGAGAGCCAGCCGAGCACATGGAGCTTGTCGTGCCGGTCGGCCAGCCGACCGATGATAGGTGTGGAGCAGGCGGCGCACAGGCCGCCGGCCGCGTAGAGCAGGTCAAGCTGGTCCTCGCGAAGGCCGACGTTGGCTACCATCGAGGGCGCGAGAAACGGCACCACGCACGCTCCGCCGAAAATCAACGCGGCGCTCATCATGAAGCCATACCAGTGAACGCGGTGCGCCAGAATGGCCTTCATCTGCCGCCAAGGGTGCGCTGCCGGATGCGCCGGCCGCAGCGACGGCAGGAACGCGGCGGCGGCGGCCCATACGAAAACGCTCACCCCGGAGAGAAAGAAAAACGGCGCGTGCCACTCAAACGCGCTCGCCAGCCGCAGCCCCGTCGGCACGCCCAGCACCGACGCGATGGGAAACGCCATCATCACCGCGCCTGTCGCCCGCCCGCGCCGCGCCGCCGGAAACACGTCGCCCACCATCGCCGTGACCACCGAGCCCGCCACCCCGCCGCACGCCCCGGCCGCCGCGCGCGCCAGCAACATGAACCCGTAGCTCGGCGCGAGCGCACAGCCGAGCGTCGCCACGCCGAAGCCTGTGTAAAGCACGAGCAGGACGCGCTTGCGGTCGAACCGGTCGAGCACAAACCCGCCAAGAAACCCGGTCACCGCCGCCGCGATGCCATACGCCGCCACCAGCCGGCTGAACTGCGCCGGCGTGATCTCGAATACCCGCATCAGCCGCGAGCCGAGCGGCATCATGATCATGAAGTCCATGATGTGTGTGAACTGCACCGCGACGAGGACGGCCAGCAGGGCGCGCTCGTTAATGGGCGGCCGGTGTGAATGCGCGGTGGCGGACATGAGCGGCGAAGGGTCGCTGATTTTGCGCGCGGCGCAACTCTTCGCCATCCGCGGCACTGACGCAGTTTGTCATTGCGAGGAGCGGTAGCGACGAAGCAATCCATCTGGTTGCGAGCTGGATCGCCACGCCCGGCTGCGCCGGGCTCGCGATGACAAGGCAAACTGAGTCACGACCCCATCCGCGCGGCTGGGGTGTCGGGGTCAGCGCGCACCGGCACGCGTCTGCCAGGCCGCGACAATCTGGCGGATCGTTTCCTCCAGCGACTGCGTGATGTCCCACGACGGAAAATGCGCGCGCATTTTCCGCAGATCGGAGTAGTAGCAGATGTGGTCGCCGGCGCGGTTTTGGTCCACGTAGGTGAAGATCTGGGCCTGGCCGGAGAATTTTTCGACGATCTTGAAAGCCTCGAGGATCGAGGTGCTGTTCGCCTTACCGCCGCCGAGGTTGTAAACCTCGCCCGCGCGCGGGGCCGCGACGAAGGCCGCCATGAAGCGCGCGACGTCGAGCGAGTGGATGTTGTCGCGCACCTGTTTGCCCTGGTAGCCGAAAATCTTGTATTCGCGGCCCTCGAGGTTGCATTTCACGAGGTAGCTAAGAAAACCGTGGAGCTCGACGCCGGTGTGGTTCGGGCCGGTGAGGCAGCCGCCGCGAAGCGCGCAGGTGGGCAGGCCGAAATAGCGGCCGTATTCCTGCACCATCACGTCGGCGGCGACCTTGCTGGCGCCGAAGAGCGAGTGTTTCGACTGGTCAATGGTGAAGGTCTCGGGGATGCCGTGCGCGTAGGCCGGGTCGGCATAGTCCCAGCGCGTGGCGAGCTCCGTGAGCGCGATACGGTTGGGCGCGTCGCCATAGACCTTGTTCGTGCTCATATGCACGAAGGGCGACTCCGGGCACGCCTGGCGCGCGGCTTCGAGCAAGTTGAGCGTGCCGACGGCGTTGGTGTCGAAGTCGTCAAAGGGGATGGCGGCGGCGCGGTCGTGCGAGGGCTGCGCGGCAGTGTGGACGATGACGGACGGCTTCACCTCGCGGACAAGGGCGAGGACGCCGGCGCGGTCGCGGATGTCGATCTCGTGGTGAACGAAGCCGGGCACCTCTCGAGCGAGGCGCGACTGGTTCCAGCGCGTGTCGCCCTGCGGGCCGAAGAAGACGGCGCGCTGGTTGTTGTCCACCCCGTGGACGGTGTAACCGAGCTCGCGGGCAAAATAGACGCAGACCTCGGAGCCGATGAGGCCGGAGGAGCCGGTGACGAGGAGGGTCTTGGCCATACGCGGCCTTGCGTAGTCAGTTCCTGCGGCGTGGCAAGCCGGACATCCAGTCGGTCACGTCTTTGGTGTAACCGGCCCAAGTCTTGAAACGGCGAACGCGGGCGGCGGCGGCGAGCGTGGCAAGCGCGGCCGGATCGGCGAGCAGGCGTTCGAGCGCGGCGGCGATGCTGGCGGCGTCCATGGTGTCGAGCGCGAGGCAGCCGCCGCCGCGTGCGGTCTCGCCGAGCGCGCCGTGCGCGGAGCAAACGCAGGGCCGGCCACGCGCGAGGCTCTCAATCAAAGGCAGGCCGAAGCCCTCGCGCAGCGAGGGGTATGCCGTGAAAGCGCACCCGGCGTAGGCCGCCGCGAGCGTCGTGTCGTCCGCTACGCCATCGTAGCACAGCGGCCGGCCGGCGGCTTGGAGCGCGTGGACACGAGCGAGGGCGGCGCGGCCCGTCTGGGGGTGCGCGAGGCCGATGAGGCGCAGTTGGAAACGCGCGCCTCGCGCCCAGAGCGTTTCGCAGGCATCAAGCAACGCGAGGTGGTTCTTGCGGCCTTCCAGGCTGCCGACGCAGAGCACCGCCGGCGGCGCGGCGGGCGACATGATTTCCGGGCTCACTGCAGGGGCCGAAGGGAGGTCAACGCCGAGGGGGATGGCGACGACCGGCGGGTGCTCCGTGACACCGCACCACCGCCACCAGCCGAGCAGCGCGTCACGCGAGTCCTCGGAGATGGCGGCGATGCCGTCGAACATCAGCAGCTCGCGGAGGTAGCCGGGAAACCGGGCGACGGTCCTGGGCGGGGTTAGTGCCGGAAGTTGGAGCGGGATGGCGTCGTAAAACACCGCCGCACGTGGGCCGGAGACGCGGGCGAAGAGCGCGGGCAGGGCGCGGGCGGTGGAGGGGGAGAAAATTTCCGGCACCAGCAGGGCGGCGGTTTCGGGCAGCGCGGGGGGAGGCGTCCTGGCCCACCTCCGCAGCCGCCCCGCCAGCCGCGCGGGCCAGGGCCAGCGGGCCTTGCGGCCGGCGGCCGGTGTGGTTGCGGCGAGATTGGCGCGCTCCCAATCGGCCAGCGGGCGCCAGGCGGCGGCGTGCGGATCGTGGGTGATGCCCCGGCAGCCGGTTCCTGAGGTGCCAAGGCTGCCGAGAAGCGACAGGCAAACACGCTGGATGCCGGTCCGGGCGCGAGTGTGCGCCGTCTCCGTGAGATCAAGCAGGATGGGCGGTCGCATGGGAGGTTTCGGCCTGACCTTGAATTATTCCACGCGCAAAGAAATCCTGAAGCCGTGCGCGCCCATATCATCCCACCATCCTACGCCCTCCCGAACCATGGACACGCGGGCCTCATACCGGCCGGGACGGGAGGGCAACACAAGGGGCATGGTCACGGTCAGCGTGCCATTCTTTGGCAGCAGCTCGATCACGGTGCGTGGCGAGGGAGAATCGGAAATTTCGCGGCTGTTCTCTCCGAACAGGCGGTAGGAGAGATGAAGGTTCAGCGAGCGGCAGGGGAGATCCATGGATAACTGGTTGATGAGCCTGACTTCCGCAGAAAGCGGCTGTCCGGCCCGTCCAGAGAGCTCCAGCGTCCCCGATGGCTCCAGCCGGATGCAGGGGGTGGCCAGCGGATAGCGGAGGAGGCCGTATTTTTCCTCGAACCAGCGCGGATAGGCGGTGGCGACGCCGAGCGAGTCGGCCGGCAAATGAAATTTGGCCATGATGGCGTTGGCCGCTTCGGGCGTGAGCGTCTCAAAGAACTGCCGGTGGGACTTGGGGGTGGAGCCGCTGTAGCCATTCAAGGCCTGCCGGCCGAGTGCCCAAATGCCCGCGACGCCGTCGAGGTCGGACACCCAGGCCGGCTGGCTGACCGGCCCGGGGGCAAAAGCGAGGACGGGACGCGCGCCCTGGTCGCCGAACGCCTCCGCGACCGCGCGGGCCCGGTCCTGCGCCTCGGCCTTCGCGTAGGAGTAGGAAGGGCCGCTGAGCGACTCCACCGCAAGCAGCACTGGCAGCAGGCCGGCGACCCGGCGCAGCCAGCCGCGCTCGCGCATCAGCGCCGACCACAAAAAGCCCAGCCCGATCACTGTCAGAGGCACGAACAGAAAAACCATCCGGCCCACCGACCGGAAGGCGCGGAATGGCGTGATGACGTATTCGACCGCCCAGAAGACGCTCTCCGGCATGCCTGGCCAGCGGGTTACTGCGGCGACCAGCGCTCCCATCGCCGCCGCGAGCGCGAGCGCGCCAGCCCCTAACGGCTCGTTCCGGTGTTTCCAGCCCGCGCAGCCCAGCAGCAGCAGGGCGAGCCAGAAGCCGAGTCCCGCAAACAGACTATGCTCCACTCCCGAGGCCGCCGGCGGGAGAAACTGCCAGCGCGAATACCAGACGCTGCCGCCAGCGGCCGTGAGCCAGGAGGCGGGCGTGGGCGTTAAGCTGTGCAGCTCGGCCGTCCCGCGGGTGCCCTGGCGCAAGGCGGCCCAGGCGTATCCGGCGTAAAGCGGAGCCAACGCCAGCCCGGACAAGGCGACCATGCCCCAAGTCCGCCGCGCGCGCAGGAGCGCGCAAATCTCGGCGAGCCGGCCCGTGCCGCCCGTTGCGGTCAGCAGCATCGCCGCCGCCCATAACAGGAGCGTGCCAGACAGAAAAAATCCGAGGTAGGGCGCGCAGTAGTGCTGATACGCCACCGCCCCGAGCGCCAGCGCCAGCCAGCGTGGCCGTCCGGTCTCCAGCAGCTCGCCCAGACAGCCCACAGCCCACACGGCCGGAAAAACCGGCAGGATCTGGGCGTGAACCAGCTTGCCGACCACCACGAAGTTGGAGCAGGCGAAAAACGTGAGCAGCGCGGCGCGGCCGACTCCCACGCCACGCCGCCGCAGCCAGAACAGCACGCTGGCCGCGTTGAGTGCGGACAGCGTCAGCGCCCAGCCCTGCATCGCGCTTTCCATTGAAAGACCCAGCACGCGCCAGATGGCGTAGAAGGGAAACGTGCCCAAATGGGTGTCGCTGAAAAACAGCACGCCGGCCACAGGATGAAACATCGGCGGCGACACCAGAGTGGCCTGCCCGCAGAGCGCGCGCCACAGGTGCTCGAGCACCAGGTTGTTGAAACGTCCGTCGCCCAGGTCCCCCGGTAGCCTGGCCCCGCCGCTGAACACGATGACTTGTTGCAGGTGGACGACGGTCGCGACGACCGCGCCCGCGAGCAGGGCCCGGCGGGCGGCACGTCGCCAGAAGGAACCGCCGGAATCAGGCGCGTCGGCTTGGGGGGAGGGCAAAATCTCCATGACAGCAAAGGGTGTCGGTCAGATACGTTCAGGCCAGATCGCAGAGGCCGCGAACCATGGCGACCAGCCGCTGTGCGCAGGCCGGCCAGGCGCGGGCCTCCTTCCACTCCCGGACGGCGGGAGGCTCCTCGTGCCGGAGCAAGTCGCCTGCGAGCAGTTGGACAATGCCGTCGGCCAGCTCGCGGGGGGTGAAGCCGGGCAGGCGGTGCGCTACAGGGGCGATGTCGTCGAAGATCGGCAGGGGTGTGCAGGCGACGGGGCGATTGGCCGCGATGCCGTGGCGGACCGCCGCGCTGGAGGACTCGTTGGTCCGTTGGTAGGGAAACACCACTAGGTCCGCCGCCTGCAGCAGGAGCAGCGACTCCTCCTCGGGCAGAAAATCATGGATGCCAGTGACCGCCGCCGCGACCCCGAGCTCCTGCGCGCGCGCGGCGCAGGCGTCCCGCAGCCGGGCGGACTCCGGCGAGGGATGCAGGGAGTTGACCAGCAGCAGCCGGGCGGTGGGGAATTTTTCCCGCACCAAGGGCAGGGCCTCGATGAGCTCGAGCGCGCCCTTGTGGGGGAGCAGGAAGCCGTAGGTGGCGAGCACCGGCCCCTCGCCCAGCCCCAGTGCCTGCCGCCGGCGCGCCGGATCGGCCGCGCGTGCCGCCCGCAATCCGTGGGGGAACAGCGCGGCGTTGGCCGCCAGTCCGAGGCCGGCGAGGCGGTTCAGGTCTTCGAGTGAATGCACCAGCAGCCGAGAGACGCGCCGGAGGGCCGCGACGTGATCGCCCAGCGAGGCGCGGTAGCCGTCGTGGCTCACGTCGGCGGTGCTGTGCAGGCACAGCAGCACGCGGACGCCCCGCGCCTCCAGGCCCGCCGCCAGCTCCGCGAGCGCGCCCAGATGAAAGAAGCCGAAGTTAAACTGGATGACCACGGCGGCGCACTTTTCCTCGAGGATGGCTTGCTCCAGGCGCGAGAGATTGCGGTCGCGGTAGTTGACGTGCCAGCAACGCCGCACGGCCAGTGAGCCATCTTCAGGCCCGGCGGTTTCAGCGGCGAAAACGACCGGCTCCAGCAGGTGCCGGGGCAACACGTCCAACAAATGGCGAGTGTAGCCCGCGATGCCGCAGCGCTCGTTCCAGGTGCTGACCCAGCCGAGCTTGGGCGGGGTGGGGCTGGCGAGAGGACGTCCAGGCAGTGCGGCCAACGCGTCGCACATGACAGTCGCGCAGCGGGACCAGTCGCATTCGCGCCGGACGCGCGTGCGGGCCGCAGCTGTTTTCGCGCGCCGGATTGCCGGTGGAAATTGGCGAGCCTCGCGCAGCAAGGCTGTCAGGTGCTCGCAATCGGGCTCCGTCCACAACGAGCCGGGCGCGGCCAGATGGCTGTCCGCTTCGGCGAAGCGCGCGCGCAGCAGCCAGGAGTTGGTGTCATCGCAAAAATCGCGGTGGCCGCCCAGCTCGGTGGCGATCACCGGCAGACCCAGGCTCATGGCTTCCGCGATCGGCAGGCCGAAACCCTCGCCGCGTGTGGGGGCCACGAACACATCGCAAGATCGGTAAAGCGAGGCCAGCGCCGCAGTGGGTAGATCCCGGCTGATGACCGTCACTCTGGGAAAGTCCGGGTGCGCCGCCCGCAGTTGCGCGAGCTGCGCCTCGACGTCGTTGTGCGGGTTGGGGAAGGTTTTGATGACCAGAGAGACGTCGTCCTGAGCGGAGAAGGCCCGGCCAAACGCGCGCAGCAGCACGTCGGCGCCCTTGCGTGGAAAGCAGGACGACACGTGCAGGAAGCGGAAACCGTCAGGTAACCCAGGATACGGGACGGCGGCATCCTCCGTCTCGGCAAACCCGAGCCCGTGGCCGGTTACGGTGATAGGCACGTCCACGCCGTTGTTGAGCAGGGTGTCGCGCACGAAGGCGGAAGGCACGAAGATGTGGTCGGCGTATTTGTTGAAAAGGCGCACCCAGTGGAGCGGGACGAGAGATTCCTCCCATGAGAAATACAGGCAATTCCAGTCACCGTTGGAGTCCCAGAGGCGCGGCGGATACATGTTGCGAATCACCGTGCCTGAGCGAGCGCCGGGTCGTGCGCGCGCGACCAGCGCCGCCAGTTCCGGCAGGGCCGCCAACGCGGCGTGATTCACCTGATAGTCGCCCGGCCCTTCGGTTGGGTGGAAGGCCACGGTGCCGGGCCGCAGGCGCTCCATCGCGGTGGCGAGACTGCGGTTGACGATGGCGAGGCTGTAGCTCGTCTCGGCGGGTCCCTCAAACAGGATCTCCGCAGGCGCTGCCTGCGGCGAGACAGGGGCGGTGGTGCCGGCAGCCGGCACGCCGACCGCCGCGAGGATATCGGCCAGCTCGGTCCGCAAGCGCGCGGGGTCAAACCGTGCGAGCCTGCGGCGCTGGTGACGGGCCACGGCGCGGCGCAGCTCACGATCCTTGGCTATGACCAGCATGGTTGCGGCCAGCAGGGCGGGCGAGGCGACCTCGACGAGCACGCCGGCCCCGCCGAGCGTCTTGGCGACGGTGGTGCCGGCCACCGCGACCACGGGCACGTTGAACAGCATGGCCTCAATCAGCGGAACCCCGAAGCCTTCGTGCTCGCTCGCGCACACAAACAGGTCTGCCGCGCGATACCAGCCAGCCAGCGCGGGCTGCGGCACCTTGCCGGTGAACACGACTGACTGTCCCAGCCCCAGGCCCGACACCTGCCCGGTCAGGCGGAGAAAATATTCGTCCTGCCGGTCGTAGCCGCCGACGAGCACCAGCCGGGCGGGCCGGCCAAGGCGCTGGCGCAGCCGCGCGAAGGCCTCGATCAGGAGGTGCTGACGCTTGTTGGCGCAGACGCGCCCCACAAAGAGGATCGTGAACACCCCGGCGCTCAGCTCCGCCGGGGCGGGGTCGCAGGGGGCCCGCAGCAGCGCCCCGGTGTCGAAGAGCAGCGGCACGGTCGCGACGCGCCCATAGCCCAGCTCCCGCAGCTCGGCGGAGTTGAAGTCGGAGTCACCGATCGCGGCCGCCATCGCGGGAAGGAAAAGCCGGAGCTGCCGGCGGCCGAGCTGGGCGTAGTGATGCAGTGCCCCGCCGGGCGGGAAAAACTCGGCCGGGGTGATGTTGTGGTAGACGAGGATCTTTTTTTGCGGCAGGTCGAGCAGCCAGTCGCCCAAGTCATGCCCCATCGAGTGGTGTGCGAGCAGCCAGTCCCCCGGTCGACGCGGCAGGGCGGTGTGCGGCCGGAGCTCGGCGGCGAGCTCCGGCGCGACGTGCTGAACGAAAATCTCCGACTCGAAACCGAGGTCGCGGAGCAGGCCCCGGGTGAAGATCAGCCCGTTGGTCACGGCGTCGCCGGGCGCGGAGCCGGAATGGAACTGGTGGACGGCCGACCGGCTCATATGTGGCGTGTGCCCCCCGGGGGCGGCCCGGCCGAATGGTCCACTGGGCGCTCGTTGGCCGCAGTCTGGCCGATCAGATGCTCAAGCTGGCGGCCTTGCAGCCGGACGGTCTCCTCCAGCTCCGCGATGCGTGCGCGGAGCTTTTCCTGATTGTAGCGCAGGCCCTCAGTCTGGTCGGCGAGCCACCGGGCGAGGCCGGTGCCGCGGCGGTGGCCCTCAGCGAGCGCGCGCAGCCCGCGGAGAAAGGAGCGGTTGATGCGGTTTTGGGGCCGGAAAAGCGGATTGAGAAACTTGGGCAGCCGGGTGCGGACCGTGGTCAGCTTTTCCGCCTCAGCGGCGGCCGAGAGGGTTTCCTGGGCCGCCACATCCTGCGACAGGCCGGGCACGGCCGGAGGCTCCTGGTCGGTCCGGACCTGAGCGGGCTGCTCAACGTGGCGTAGCTCTGCCCGCAACCTGGCGAGCAGCGTTTCGGGGTCGAGCTGGGGGATGTCGGTCTTGATCATGCGGCGGCGGAAACTGGTTGCGGTTATGGTCTGGCGGGCGGCAGGGGACAGCAACGCTGCCGCAGCCGCAAACGAAAACCACCCGGCACCGCGCGTGGGACTCAGGCCAGATCGCGCGCGCGCAGGTAGGCGGCGGAGACTTCCGCAGGAGGGCCGTCGGCCATGGTGCGGCCCTGCTCGATCCATACGGCGCGGTTGCAGAGGCCGGTGATGATGTTCGGGTCGTGCGAGATCATGACGATGGTGTGGTGTGAGGTGAACCGCTCCTCGATGGCCTTTTGTGACTTGCGGGCGAAGGAGGCGTCGCCGACGCCGAGCACCTCGTCAATGAGCAGCACATCGGGCTCGGTCTCCATCGCGACGGAAAAGCCGAGACGCAGCACCATGCCGGAGGAGTAGGTGCCGACGGGCATCTCGAAAAAATCGCCCAGCTCGGAGAACTCCTTGATTTTCTCAAGGCGGGAGAACATGTGCGCGCGGGTCTTGCCGAGGAGCATGCCGTTGAGGACGGCATTTTCGCGGCCAGTGAGGCTGCCCTCGAAGCCGACGCCGAGCGAGAGCATCTGGATGTGAACCTGACGCGAGAAGCTCACAGTGCCGGAGTCCGGCTCATAGACGCGGGCAAGGAGACGCATGAGCGTGCTCTTGCCGCAGCCATTGCGGCCGATGATGCCGAGCTTGTCGCCCTCGTGAACATCAAAGGACACGTCGCGCAGCGCGTGGATGCGGCGATCCTTGCCGAGCCGGAGTCGCGCGAGCGGGTTGGCATAGGCCAGCCCGACGTGGCGCAGCGAGATCAGGGGCTTGGAATCAGAGGCTGGCATGCTTCAGGATGCGGCGGTTGACGTAGGCGCTGAACAGCAGGCCGACGCCGAGCCAAGCGCCGCTGGCCAAGGCGCAGTAGAGCAACGCGGGAAAATTCGGCGGCTGCCGGTCGAGCAACACATGGCGATAGGACTCAATTATACCCGCCATGGGGTTGGCGTAGAAAGCCCCAAGGAGCTGGGCGGGAACCTTGTCGGCGCTGAAATAAATGCCACTGACAAAAAAGAGGATGCGGAACACGGTGGAAGCGAGCGTCAGGGTGTCGTTGAAATAGGTGGCGGAGATGGCCAGCGGAATGGACGTGCTGACGATGAGCAAAAGCTGGCAGGCGAGGATGAGCGGCAGCCAGACGAGATTCCAGCCTGGCCAGGGGTTTTTTCCCAGCAGGAGGTAGCCGGCGATCAGCACGAAGAAGATGCAGAGAAACTTCCATGTGCTGACAAGGATGGTGACAAGGGGAAAGATGTGCTTGGGCAGGTCAAAATGCTGCAGGATATGGAGCTTGGCCTTGATGGCGGTGGCGGCCGCGAGGCAGGTGCCCTCATACCACTGCCAGGCCGTGAGGCCGATCAGCAGGAAGATCACATATTCCACGCCCCTACCCATAACATGCGAAAAGGCGAAGTAGAATATGGCGGTGCTCAACGCCGGTTCGAGCAGATACCAAAAATAGCCGAGGTAGTTCTGCCGGCCCTCGGCCTTGATGCCGGCGAGCGTGCGGTAGAAGACAATGCCCCAGAGGCGGGAGAGCTGCATCGGAAAGAGAGTAGGGTTCTCGGACAGCCCGAGGAGTGGTCAGCGCGCCGCGCTCACAGCGGTCAGGTCGGCGTCCACCATCAGCTCGGCGAGGGCTTTCATATGGGTCTTGGGCTCCCAGCCGAGCTCGCGCTTGGCCTTGGAGTAGTCGCCGATGAGCAGCTCGACCTCGGCGGGGCGGAGGAGGCGCTCGTCGAACTTGACGTGGTCCTTCCAGTCGAGGTTCACGCGGGCAAAGGCGGCGTCGAGGAAGTCGCGGATCGTCCAGGTCTCGTTGGTGGCCAAAACGTAGTCGTCCGGCTTCTCCTGCTGGAGCATGCGCCACATGCCCTCGACGTATTCCTTGGCGTAGCCCCAGTCGCGGCGGGCGTCGAGGTTGCCGAGATAGAGCTCCTTCTGCTGGCCGGCCTTGATGCGGGCGGCGGCGAGGGTGATCTTACGGGTAACGAAGCTCTCGCCGCGGCGGGGCGACTCGTGGTTGAAGAGAATGCCCGAGCAGGCGAAGAGGTTGTAGGACTCGCGGTAGTTGATGGTGAGCCAGTGGGCCATGAGCTTGGCGCAGGAGTAGGGCGAGCGCGGATAGAACGGCGTGGTCTCGGTCTGCGGCACGGCTTGCACCTTGCCGAACATCTCGGAGGAGGAGGCTTGGTAGAAACGCACCTTCTTGCCGATGCCGCTCTCAATGATGGCCTCGAGGATGCGCGCGGTGCCGACGCCGACGATGTCAGTGGTGTATTCGGGGATGTCGAAGCTCACGCGCACATGGCTCTGGGCGGCGAGGTTGTAAACCTCGTCGGGCTGGATCTGGTAGAGCAGCTTGGTGAGCGACACGCTGTCGGCGAGGTCGCCGTAGTGCAGCCAGAGGCGTTTGTTCTCGCCGTGCTCGTAGGGGAGTAGGTGATCAATCCGCGAGCGGTTGAGGGTGCTGGAACGCCGCACGATGCCGTGGACGTGGTAGCCCTTTTCGAGGAGCAGGTCGGCGAGATAGGAGCCGTCTTGCCCGGTGATGCCGGTGATGAGCGCGATTTTTGCCATGGGAAAATTATTTCAGCTTGTCCAATTCGGAGGTGACGAGGCGGGAGACCATCTCGTCAAAGGGCACGGTGTTCTCCCAGCCGAGCAGGCGGCGGGCCTTGGCGGGGTTGCCGCAGGCGGCGGACGGCTCGACGGTGGTGACGAGGGCGGCGTCGAACTTTACAAATTTCTCCCAATCCAGCCCGGCGACGGCAAACGAGGCAGCCACCAGCTCCTTCACGCTGTGCAGGTGACCGGTCGCGAGCACGAAGTCGTCCACGGGGTCGGCCTGGAGCATGAGCCACATGCCATGCACATAGTCGGGCGCCCAGCCCCAGTCGCGCTGGCCGGCGAGGCTACCGAGGTGCAGCTCCGACTGCAGGCCTCTCTTGATGCGGGCGACGGCGCGGGCGACCTTCATCGTGACAAAGTTGCCGCTGCGGCGGGGCGACTCGTGATTGTAGAGGATAACGGAGCAGGCGGGCAGCTTATAGGCGATGCGGTAGATGCGCGCCATTTGCTGCGAGAACGCCTTGGCCGCACCGTAGGGCGTGGTGGGGTTCACCGGCGTCAGCTCGTCCTGCGGGGAGTAGGGCGGCGAGCCGAACACCTCGCTGCTCGAGGCGTAGAGAAACTTGGTCGGCGTCGCCAGATCGCGAATGATCTCCAGCAGCCGGAGGGTCGCCATGCCCACGCTGTCCACGGTGGCTTCCGGGAGATCAAGGCTGATGCGCGGGCTGGACTGGCCGGCGAGGTGATAAAACTCGTCCGGCCGCGCGCGGCTGATGAGGCGGCGTAGGTGCGTGGCGTC
>CAIPZZ010000234.1 GCA_903869665.1 uncultured Opitutia bacterium
GCTCCCGCCGCTCCGGCCGTCCAACCTCCTGCCCGCGGCGCGGCCCCGGCGCGCGGCGCTCCCGGTCGCGGCCCGGGCGGCGGTGCCTCGCAGTCGGCGGGCGATCTCATCGTGCAGGATGGTGGCGGCGGCATCTTCCGCGGCTGCTGGCCCCACGACACCAACTCCAAGATCGGACTGCGCGTCCAGAACACCTCGACCAAGGGAATAATTTACCAAATTTCTGTCGAGCATCACCTGCGTGTCGAAGCCGAGTTCCACAACGTGAAGAACTGGGACATCCTCGCCCTCCAGACCGAGGAGGAGAACCCCGCCGGCGCCGACGCCTACTCCACCGACATTCAGGACTCGTCCGACCTGCTCTTCGCCAACACCTACATCTACCGCGTCTCGCGTAACATCCGCTCCAAGCCCTACGCCATCATCGCCCGCCGTTCATCGAACATCGCGCTCCAAAACGTGAAGGTGTTCAGCCAGACGCGCCTCGCCTTCGACAACACCGTGCTGGAGGAGGGCGGCGGCGTCACCGTGCGGCCAAACTTCTTCACCAGCTTTACCATCAACCCCAATCTGAAGCCCGGCGCGCCGCTCGCGCTGCCCGCGGTATTCGAGCGCGGCGCGAAGATCGAAAAACTCGCCACTGGCTTCAGCAACGCCTCCGGCCTCGCGGTGGACGGCGCCGGCACCGTTTATTTCACCGACGCCGCCGAGAACAAAATCCTCCGCTGGGACGCCGCTGGCAAAAAGGCCGACGTGCTCGCCACCACCAGCGGCCCGCAGCCGCAGGTGCTCGGCTTCGTGCCGCCCTCGCACTTGCTCGCCGTCGCCATGACCGCCCGGCCCGCCGCGCGCGCCGTCTATCACCTCGACCTCAGCCAGCCCGGTTCCGGCGCCACGACGCTGACCGAGACCGCCGAGATGTTGCCCGGCACCTCGCTGCTGCTGCCCGTCGGCCTGCACTACCAGCTCTGGGTCATGCGCGACATGCTCGCGCACCGCGGCTATGTCTTTGAGAACGGCAGCAACACTGCCGTCATCAGCGCAGTCGCGGACGAGCATCGTGGCTACTACTACGCCCCCGGCACCACCACCGCCATCCTCGCCGGCGGCACGTGGCGGCCCAACACCGAGAGTTCCAATCTCGCCATCCTAACACCCGGCGACTCCCACCACCTCACCAGCGAGGACGACGGCCTCACCTACGTCGCCACGCTCGGCCAGGATTACCGCTCGATGGCGACCACCGTCTTCGCCCGGCGTGGCGGCACCTCGGTCGCCACCGACAGCGCGGGCAACGTTTATCTAGCGGAGGGCCACATCTACATCTACGACCGCGCCGGCAAGGAAATCGGCGTGCTGGAAACTCCCGAGCGCCCCGGCAGCCTCGCCTTCGGCGGCCCCGACAAAAAGACCCTCTTCATCGGCGCCCGCTCCTCGCTCTACTCCATCCGCACCCAGTCGGCCGGAAAATGATCCCAAAAATCGTTTCGTTCTCCCGACTGCCCCGCCTGCCTGCCCTGAGCGAGTCCGCGAGTCGAACGGGCCGCCCTGAGTGAGTCTGCGAGTCGAAAGGGCCCGCCCTGAGCGAGTATGCGAGTCGAATGGGTTCTCCTATTCGTTCTCCTTCGTCGTAGCGCAGGCTTCCAGCCTGCCGCCTTGGTCCGTAGGGTGCAGACTCCCGATCGTGGCTCGTGATCGTGATCCCCCACCCCGCTCCTCTTTCTTCTTTGTCCCCGCCCTGAGCAAGTCCTCGCGCCGAACGGGCCTGTCCTGAGCGAGCGCGTGAGTCGAACGGCCCCTCCCCATTCGCATCCATGCCCGTCCCTTCGCGGTTCACTCTCTCGTGCCGCGGCTCTCCGATTTCACCCCGAATTCATCCCCGCTTCACACTCCCTTCACCGGACTGTGCCATACTGATGATCTAACTCATTCTCATGATACCTCCGCTCTGTGCTCTCCGTGCCCTCCGTGTGATTTCCCCCTTCTTCTCCGATTCATCCGCCGCCCGAAAGTTTGGTTGAAACGCCGCCCCACGCCCGCATCCTGCCCGTTGTGGAACCCAAGGCCAAATCACCGCCGTCGTTCGAAGACGCGCTCACCAAGCTGGAGACCATCGTCGAGGCGATGGAGTCCGGCGATGTGCCGCTCGCCGCGCTGCTCGCCAAGTTCGAGGAAGGCACCGCGCTGCTCAAAATCTGCGAGGCCCGCCTCAAGGAGGCCGAGCTGAAGATCGAGCTACTCAAGAAGTCCAAGGACGGCTCCCCCGCCCTCGCTCCGCTCCCCGCCACCGCCCGCGACGAGTGAGCCTGTTTTTACACCCGGAGTTCACGGAGACCAGATCTCCCAGAATCTTGCTCTTAAAGGTTCTCTTTTCATTTTTCCGCAACTCCGTGTTCTCCGTGCCCTCCGTGTTAAAATAAAACCCGTTTTCGTTCATGTCCGACACCACTTCCGCCGCTCCCCGTCTGCTCGACGCCATCCGCTCGCCCGCCGACGTGAAGGCGCTGCCCGCCGCCGAGCTGCCGCGCCTCGCCCAGGAGATTCGCGAGGAGATCATCGCCGTCACCGCGAAAAACGGTGGCCATGTCGGCCCCAACCTCGGCGTGGTCGAGCTCACCCTCGCGCTGCACCGCGTGTTCACGACGCCGGAGGACCATTTTGTCCTCGATGTCGCGCACCAGGGCTACGTCCACAAGCTCCTCACCGGCCGCGGTGGAAAATTTTTCCGCGGCTTGCGCCAGACCGGCGGCGCGAGCGGCTTCCTCTCGCGCGACGAGAGCCCGCACGACTGCTACGGCGCGGGCCACGCGGGCACCGCCCTGTCGGCCGCGCTCGGCCTCGCGGTCGCCCGCGACCAGCGCGGCGGCGAGGAGCATGTCGTCGCCTTGTGCGGCGACGCCGCATTCACCTGCGGTATCACCATGGAGGCGCTCAACAACGTCGTCACCTCGACGAAGCGCCTCGTGGTCATCCTCAACGACAACGAGTGGTCCATTGCCAAAAACGTCGGCGCGATGGCGCACTACCTCAACCGCCTCAGCACCAGCTCGACCTACAACCGCCTCCACCGCAGGCTGGACGCGTTCTTCAAGAGCTTCGCCTCCGGCATCCGGCTGAACCGGCTGTATCAAAAGTGGAAGCGCGAGACCAAGGACTTCTTCGTCGAGTCGAGCCTCTTCGAGAAATACGGCCTGCGCTATCTCGGGCCCATTGACGGCCACAACCTCGACGAGCTGGTGAAAAACCTGGAGTTCGCCAAGAGCTGCGACACGCCGGTGCTCCTGCACGTCCTGACCAAGAAGGGCCGCGGCCTCGACGCGGCGATGAGCTCGCCGGAAAAATTCCACGGCGCCAGCCCCTACGACCCCGAGACCGGCGAGAGCGCCCGGCCCGCGCCCGGCGCGCCGCCCGCGTGGCAGGACGCCTTTGGCCGCACGCTCGCACGCCTCGCGTCGGCCGACCGGCGCGTCGTGGGCATCACCGCCGCGATGCCCAGTGGCACCGGCCTCACGCATCTCGCGCAGGCTTGCCCCAACCAGTTTTTCGACGTCGGCATCGCGGAAGAACACGCGGTGCTCTTTGCCGCCGGTCTGGCGGTGAAAGGGCTGCGGCCCGTCGTGGCCATCTACTCGACCTTCCTCCAGCGCGGCTACGACCCCATCATCCACGACGTCGCGCTGCAAAAATTGCCCGTGACTTTCTGCATGGACCGCGCCGGCCTCTCGCCCAACGACGGCGCGACGCACCATGGCCTCTTCGACCTCGCCTACCTACGCTGCGTGCCCCACGCCGTCGTGATGCAGCCGAAGGACGAGGATGAGCTGGCCGACATGATGTTCACGGCGCTCCAGCTCGACGGCCCGGCGTTCATCCGCTACCCGCGCGGTCCGGCGATGGGTGTGAAAGTGAAGGATCGCCCCGCCGCGCTCCCTGTCGGCCGCGCCGAGGTTCTGCGGAAGGGCTCGGACCTCGTGCTCTGGGCGCTCGGCAGCATGGTGCCCGACGCGCTGCGACTCGCCGCGCAATTGGAAAACGAAGAGGGCCTGTCGGTCGGAGTGGTCAACGCCCGCTTCGCCAAGCCGCTCGACCGCGCCCTTCTCCTGGAGCACGCCGCCGCCGTGCCCTTGCTCGTGACGATGGAGGACCATGTGCTCGCGGGCGGCTTTGGCAGCGGGGTGCTGGAGGTGTTGCAAGACGCCGGGGCCGCCTGCGCCGTCGAGCGCGTCGGCTGGCCGGACCAATTCGTCGGCCACGCCAGCGACGTCGCCACGCTCCGCGCCGCCCACGGCCTCGCGCCCGACGCCATCCGCGACCGCGTGCTCGCCCGCTGGCACGCCCTGCGCGCCGCGCCCGCCGAGGCGGCCCTATGAATTGTTTCTGTCTCGTGGCAACCGACCGATGCCAGCCTCGGCACCTGATCTGTTTGTCAAGAGTCAAGACATGACCCCGTCCGGCTCGCTTTCTTTCGGGGCCAATCCATCCGGCCGGCCGCATCCGACACAGTCTGCGCCCTTCACTTCCTCTGGCTCTCTAAAAACTAACAAAAATCGGCCTGACGCCGACTATTGGTTACCGCGTCCTCTTTTTGACATGGAGACTCAAAAAAGATGATGACAAATCCTAACTAATTGAAGGGATAAAACAAGGCAAATCAACATAATAAAAATTCCGCAAATACTAATACAATTGATGCTGACATTATAAATATATTTATTTACTAGAATAATGGCATATTTAAATCCATAATAAAATACATACATCGACAGCAAGCCAATTGCTATATCCAAAATACATCTGCGTAATGTTGTTAAGTTATCATCTTCAAATACGGCGAATGCTACCGGAATTGTTACAGCAAGTCTTAATAGCATTTTCATCGTAATAAACGTAAATTTATATTACTGACATTCATTTTCAAAATAATAATCTACTCCTGCGCCAACTAATTCTGCTGAACCTGTCATTATTAAACTCGCGGAATATGGATCTGGCGCTGTCGCCAACAAATCTAACGGGCCCCCTAGGCTCCAATCCAAACCAATGTGCTGCCAACCTAATGATGGACACATTTTTTAGGATAATAGGGTGACACGTTTTTGGGTTGAGGAGACGGTGATCAGGCCTTGGCAGACGAGCCAAGCTTCTGCGGCGTGGCGCCAGGCGGCGCTGAGGCTGCGGTGATCCTTCCGTTCCAGTTGACTGATGCTCTGCTTCGCCCGGATGCTGATCAAGGCGAAAGTGGTGTGCCGGGCCCGCTGGTTGAAGCGGTGCCGCGGGCGATGGGCGTAGGCCTCGCAGGCGGTCTGGCCGTGCAGGCTGCGCCGGTGCCGGCAGTTCAAGGCGTGCTGCACGGCGAGCAGGTAAGGCCGCTACTGGGCCGGGTGCCAGCGTTGGGCTGGAGGGAGGCATTCGCCGAGCGCGGCCTTCAGCTCGCGGATGCGGAGCGGGCGCTGGCGGCACAACTGCATCTTCGCCATCCTCAACAAAAATCTCGTCAAGCCGCCCGGCTCTCGCAAAGATTTGGCCTTTTCCCGCCACGCCAGCTCTCACCATGAAACGCGCATTCATCACCGGCATCACCGGCCAGGACGGCTCCTACCTGGCGGAGCTGCTGCTCGCGCGCGACTACGAGGTGCACGGCCTGGTTCACCGGCCCGACTCGCTTACCGGCAGCAACATCGGCCACCTCGTCGGTGACCCCGCGCTGCTGAACAAGCGACTGTTTTTGCACAACGGCTCGTTTGAGGACGCCACGCACCTACGCCGCCTCATCAGCCGCGCGCGGCCGGACGAGTTTTATCACCTGGCCGGCCAGTCCAGCCCGCGCATCAGCCTCGACCTCCCCGAGGCCACGGTGGACAGCGTGGGCATGGCGACCCTCCGGCTGCTGGAGATCATTCGGGATCTGGCGACGCCGACCAAGTTTCTCTACGCCTCGAGCAGCGAGGTGTTCGGCTCGCCGCCCTACTCGCCGCAGGACGAGCTGACGCCGGTGAACCCCACCACGCCCTACGGCGCGGCCAAGGCGTTCTCGCAGCAAATGGCGCGCATCTACCGCATCGCCTACAAGCTGCCCGCCTGTTCCGTCATCCTCTACAATCACGAGTCGCCGCGCCGCAGCGGCAACTTTGTCACGATGAAGGTCGCCCGCGCCGTCGCCCGCATCAAGCGCGGCCTGCAGTCGGAGCTGCACCTCGGTAGCCTCGCCGGCCAGCGCGACTGGGGCTGGGCGCCCGACTATGTGCATGGCA
>CAIPZZ010000235.1 GCA_903869665.1 uncultured Opitutia bacterium
AGGCGATGCGGAAATCTGCCACGCGCTTGTCTCGGTCGAATTCCCGGTAGAGCAGCCGGGCGGCGTCCTCGACGAACTTGAGGTGGCACCGTTCAGCTCGGCAAACGCCTGCTCGTCCTCGCGCTTCACCATCACCTGCGTCTCCGTCTGGAGTGCCGCGAGGCAGAGCGCGTGGATGTCCTCGATCCAGATTTTTTTGCCGTCGGCCTCCTCCAGCGTCACCCGCGCCTTGCTGCGCTGGGAGTGCGGCACGCCGTAGGCGCCGCGCGTGTCGCGGGCGTGCTCGGTGAGTTCGGCGCTGCACGGGCAGGCCGAGGAATAGACGAAATCGAAATGGATGAACCGCCGGTAGCGCCCGTCGCGCGTCAGCACGCCCTCGAACGCCACCTCGTAATACTGCCAACCGGTGAGCTCGCTGCGCAGGCTGCGCCGCAGCAGCGGGTAGGAAAATTTCACCTTCAGCCGCGCGTCCTTCGTGTCCACTTTGCGCAGGTAGGCCTTCAGGATTTTGCCCATCCACTCGCCGGTCACGACACCGTTCTTGTGCTCGTAAAACGAGCGCATGATGCGGCTCATGTTGATGCCCTTCAGCTCCGCCTCCAGCGACACGGTGCCGGTCACGCTCGCCTCCAGCGTGCGGATTTTCCCGGCCTTCGTGCGGATTTTCAGCGGCAGGCGGAAATTGTGGATGCCCACCTGCTGGATGGGGACGTTCGCGCCCTGGATGGCGTCGTGCGCGGCCTGCATCATGTCGGGCAGCGAGGCAACGTGGGCGGCGGTCGAGCGGAAATTTTTGTCGTAGCCGCGCGCGATCTTCGCCGGCTGGCCGCAGCTCGAGTTGTGGAGATACATCGGTTTCATGGAAATCGTTTTTGGTTGGGGCGGGCGGGTGACGTCACCGCCCGCGCGCTCAGGTGGTGTCCGGGTGTAGGGCCGGCCCTTGTGGCCGCGCCGCTCGGTGTAGGGCCGCCGCTTGCCGGCGTGCCGTTCCGGAGTAGCACGGGCATCCTGCCCGTGAGGCTGACCGACATGGGCAAGATGCCCATGCCACCCCAGACCGGAGCGGCCCGGCGACAAGCGCCGGCCCTACAGTAGAATCGTTCGCCGGTTTCATGCGTCTGGCCCCCGGTATTCGGCGAAGTTGCGCGGCGTCTCGTAGAGCCGCACGGCATGCAGCGCGCCCGGCGGCGGGATGAGCGGCGCGATCTCGTGCCAGAACGCGATCACGAGGTTTTCCGTCGAGGGGATGATGCCGCGCAGGAAATCCACCTCCTCGTTCAGGTTGCGATGGTCGCACGGGTCCACCACGGCGCGGTGCAGGATGCGCTTCAGCTCGGCGAGGTCGAGGATGTAGCCCGTCTCCGGGTCGGGCGTGCCGCGCACCGTGACTTCCAAAACGTAGTTGTGCCCGTGCCAATGCGGGTTGGTGCAGAGGCCGTATTTATCCTCGTTCCACTTCTGGCTCTTGGATGGGTTGTGCAGCCGGTGCGCCGAGTTGAAATGCACCTGCCGCGTGATGAAGACCGTGCCGGCCAGCGCGCGCACCGCCTTCGAGCGCGAGGCGCGGGCGGGCTTCACAGCGGACTTGGGTTTGGCAGCAGGACGCGGCATGGAGAGAGAGTAGGTAACGACAAATCGCCCCCGGTCAACCCGCGCCCCACTCCTCCCCTTTGTTTGGCCAGCCTCGCCATCCCGCAAAAACTCTTGCGGCACCCTCCCCTCTCTTGCCTCCCACCCCATTTCCTGCATCAAACGCCTTGATGTCTGTCCCTCGCTCCGCCCATCCGCCCGCCAAACGCGTCCTCCTCGTCGGCTGGGACGGCGCGGACTGGAAGATCGCCTCGCCGCTCATGGACGCCGGCGAGCTGCCGCAGCTCGCCAACCTCGTCGCCCACGGCGCGTCCGGCCCGCTCGCCAGCCTGCCGCCCTACCTCTCGCCGATGCTCTGGAACAGCATCGCCACCGGCAAATACGCCGACCAGCACGGCATCCTCGGCTTCACCACCACCGACCCCGTCAGCGGCCGCCTCGCCGCCATCACCAGCACGCAGCGGAAATGCAAGGCGCTCTGGAACATCCTCGGCGAGCACGGCCTCGCCGCCCACGTCCTCGGCTGGTTCGCCTCGCATCCGGCGGAAAACGTCACCGGCGTCTGCGTGACGGAGGCGTTCCCCCGCCCCGTCGCGAAGGCCGCGGACTGGCCGCTCGCGGCCGGCAGTATCCACCCGCCCGAGCTGGCGGACGAGTTTGCCGGGCTGCGCCTGCGCCCCGAAGACGTGAGCCCCGACATCCTGCGGCTGTTCATCCCGCGCATCGCGGAGATTGACCTGACGAAAGACCGGCGGCCCGAGCAGCTCGCCATCCGCCTCGCCGAGCTTTACTCCGTCCACAACGCCGCCATCGCCGCGCTCGACCGCGGCCCGTGCGACTTTCTCGCGGTCTATTACCACTTCATTGACTGGGTCTGCCACGACTTCATGGACTTCCACCCGCCGCGCCGCCCGCAGGTGCCGGAGCGCGAGTTCGGGTGGTATCAGGACGTGGTCAACTCCGCCTATCGTCTGCAAGACCTCCTGCTGCGCGATCTCCTCGCGCACGCGGGCGCGGACACGACGGTCGTCCTCTGCTCCGACCACGGCTTTCACAGCGACTCCCGCCGCCCGACCCGCATCCCGATGGTCTCCGCCGGCATCGCCATCTGGCATCGCGCGCAGGGCATCTTTGCCGCCGCTGGCCCCGGCATCGCGCGCGACGCCCTCGTCACCGGCACGACCGTCCTCGACATCACGCCCACCGTCCTGCACCTGCTCGGCCTGCCCACCGCCGCCGACATGGACGGCCACGTCCTCGCCTCCGCGCTGGCCGCGCCCGTCACGCCGAAAAAAATCCCCAGCTACGAGACCGACCCCGGCCCGCGTCCGCGCCCGCGCCACCTCGCCGCGCTCAGCCACGACGACCAGCGCGCGCTGCTCGACCAGTTCGCCGCGCTCGGCTACGTGGACCTCACCCCACGCGGCCCCGAGTCGCCCGCCGTCGCCAACGACCGCGACAACCGCTGGAACCTCGCCATCACCCTCCGCCACGCCGGCAAAAACGAGGCCGCCCTCGCGCTCCTTGACCAGCTCCACCTCGAGCGCCCGGAGGATGCCCGCTACGCCTTCCACCTCGCGATGTGCCAGCTCCACCTCGGCCTCGCCGACGAAGCCGCCGCCACCGCCGAGACCATCGCCGACCACACGCCCGGCAACGCGCAGGCCCATGCGCTCCTCGCCGAGATCGCCCTCGGCCGCGGCGACACCGACGCCGCCCTCGCCCACCTCGCCGCCGCCGATAAATCCGCCGTTGAAAACAAACCTCCGGCTACCGCATCCACCGAGTCCGCCCCGCCCGCCGAGTCCTCAATCTCAAATCACCAATCTCAAATCTCAAATCCCCCCCTCGCCGCCGCGTCGCCGGAACTCACGGCAAAAAGTTCCCACCACCTCCTCCACGGCCAGACGCTCCTCCGCCAGAAAAAAATCCTCGAAGCCTGCGCCGCGCTCCGCGCCGCCGTCGAGGCCGACAACGAGAACCCCGCCGCCTGGCTCGCCTACGCGCAGGCCCTGCTCCAGGCCGGCCAGCCCGCCGACGCCGAGACCTGCGCCCGCGAGTCCGTCGCGCTGGCCCCCACGCTGGCGATGGCGCAGTTCACGCTCGGCCAGTCGCTCGTCGCGCAGAAAAAAAATCCCGCCGCCCGCGCCGCCTTCACCCACGCCCGCGCGCTCAACCCCCGCCTCGTCGCCGCCAACCGCGCGCTCGACCGCCTGCGCGGCAAGCCCTTCGTCGCCGAGGTTCCCGACTTCGCCGAAAAACTCGAGGAAGCCCCTCCCGTCCTTGCCCTGCGCGCCGCCTCCGCCTCACGCCGCACCGCCCACACCACCGCCCTCGCCACGCTCCGCACCACCGCCCAACCCCTCGCCCGTTTCACGCCTCCAACGCCCGCTCCCGAACCCAATCCAAATTCCAAAATCCCAAATCTAAAATCCCCAGCGGCGTCCGCGCCGCCGCTGATCCTCGTCTCCGGCCTCCCGCGCTCCGGCACCTCGCTGATGATGCAGATGCTCGCGCGCGGCGGTGTCCCGCCGATGACCGATGGCCACCGCGCCGCCGACAGCCACAACCCCGAGGGCTACTTCGAGTGGGACGAAATCAAAAACCTCCCGCGCGACCCCGCGCTCATCCAACGCGCCGCCGGCCACGCCCTGAAAGTCGTCTCCCCGCTCCTGCCCCACCTGCCCGCGTCGCACCGTTACAAGATCATCTTCATGCTCCGCCCGCCTGCCGAGATCGCCCGCTCGCAGCACAAGATGCGCGAAAACCTCTCCGCCGCCGCCCCCGCGCCCGACGCCGCCGCGATGCAACCTCTCCTCGCCCAGCACGCCGACGCCATGCTCACCGCCCTGCGCGCCGCGCCCAACGTCGAGCTGCTCATCGTGGATTACCCCGCGCTCATCGCCGATCCCGTCGCCGGCTGCGCCCGCGTCGCCACCTTCCTCGGCGCGGAACTGCTGCCGACCGCCGCTGCCATGCCGACTGCCGTTCGTCCGGAACTCCACCATGAGAAGGAGATCTCCCCATGACCCCCTCCGATTTCATCCTTCATAATTCATCCCTCATCCTTCCGGCGGCCGTTAGGCCGCCTTGGCCCGACGAGCTGCCGCGCCTCGCCGATGCGTTTCCCAAATACCCGCGCCACCACGCCACCCGCCCGCTCCTGCTGCTCACCTCCGCCGGCGGCGTCGAGCGCATCGGCGGAGTCGCGGGCGTGTCCGACCCCGTCAATGGCATGGCCGCGCTCACGCTGCATCTGCGCCCGCGTTTTCTGGCGGAGCCGGACACCGGGCTCGCCACGCTGCTCGACGCCGTCGCCGGCCTCGCCCGCAGCCTCGGCGCGCACACCCTGCACACCACCGACAGCCTCACGCCCGCCGACCCGCGCGTGACCGCGCTGCGGCGGCACGGCTTCGCCCACGCGCGCACCGATGAAGTCTGGCGCACGGAGTTTACCGAGATGCTCCCGCGCCTCGACCGCGTTCATCAACGCCTCGAAACCGTCGGCCGCCTCGCCGGCCACACCGTCACCCCGCTCGCCGAGGCCGACCTGCCCGAGGTGCGCGCCCTCATGCTCGCCGCCGGCCTGCTCAGGCCCGAGCGCGTGTTTCTGCTCCCGGCCGACGATCAGGCCGCTTCGCGCGGGCACCACGCCGCGCTCTCGCCCGTGGTGCGCCGCGCGGGTCGGCTCGTCGGCGCGCTGCTGGCGCGTTACTCCGGTGACGGCGTGACGTTCGAGGCGCAGGCCGTTGATCCCGCGTGCATCGGCGGCCTCGATCTCGCCAACCACCTCACCTTGCGCGGCGTCGCCCAGGCCGGCCTCGCCGCCGGCCGCACCCACATGGTGTTCTCCGCCGACACCGCCAAGGCCCCTGCGACCATCCGCATGGCCCGCCGCATGGGAGGCCGGCGCCTCAACGAGTTTGTCGTGCTCGCCCGGGCGCTCTGAAGACCACCTCCAACCGCAAAATAACCTGTTGACAGCCCCTGCTCTCCGGGAGAAATTTTCTCGATGAAAACCACCAGCGCCCGCCTGGCCGCCAAAGCCCTCCCGCTCGCCCCCCTCGCCCTCGCCGCGCTGCCCTACACCGCGCACGCTGCTCCGCCCCTGCCGACCGGCATCATCTATACCGACCCGACTGATGTGACTGTAATTAACGGTCAGATTTTTATCGACATGGGCAACCCGCTGGCATCTCCCGGCACGGGTGATGCCGCCTCGGCATCTATGCTCAGCTATAATTTTTCCACCTTCGATCTTGGCTTCAAAGGTGGGCTTAGCGCCATCGCTGGCTCTTCCTTCGTTGGAACTTCATCCTCCATTTATTCCTTTTCCAGCGGGGCAATTATTGACAGTGGCTCGACCTTCGTCTCCTTCGCTTTTTCTTTCGGCTACAGTGGCATGATGCTACATAGGTTTTCCAGCTCCCCCACCAGTTTTATCGGCGTGAGGATCACCGACGCGAACAGCGAGCTTCACTATGGCTGGGTGCGAGTTTCCTCGACCGCCAACAGTTTCTCCGTCTACGACTTCGCCTACAACGCCACCGCCAACGCGCCTATCTTAGCCGGCGAAGGCCAGACCGCGGCCATCCCCGAGCCCTCCACCTACGCCGCTCTGGCCGGCCTGCTCGCCGGCTCCGCCGCGCTCTACGCGAAACGCCGCCGCGCCCAGCTCGCCGCCTGAAGGTAGGGCGGGGCCGCTGGCCCCGCCGTATGGACGCCATTCTGTGGCGTTCGCCAGACGGCTCGGAAAGCCGTCCCTACCCCATGTTTCCCAAGCCGCCGTCACCCGACGGCGGCTTCTGTTTTGTCCGCCCCGGCCGCATGGCCCGGCGCTCCGGCAGCCGCGCGCTCTGCGAAGGCGTGCAGCTCGCCCGCCCGCTGGGGTGAGCAATAATTTTGAGCCAGGCACAAAAATCTTTGCCCGGCGGCACACGGTCTGCTCGGTGTTTGGGTAATCCATTTCAACCATTCACGAATGAAAATCATCCCTCCCGCCTCCCGCCTCTCACGCCTAGCCCGCGCGGCTCTTCCCGTCGCCCCGCTCGCCCTCGCCGCCATTCCCTCGGCCCGCGCCGCGATTATTTACACCAGCGTCGAGCTCACCCTGTCGGCCAGCGACAACAAATTTATCTATGTTGACATGGGGACCGGCGGAGCGCCCGGCGCGGCCGCGTTCGGCAATCCCGGCACGCCTTCCGTCGCCAGCCCGTCCTTTTACCTGTTTTTCCGCTACAACTCCAACAATCCGGAATGGGTCTCCAACAACAACTCGGTCTTCGACGGAAACAACGAGATCAGCCATACGAACCAAGGCAACACCGTCAGCCTGCTGGCTATGGGCACGGTCATTGACGGCAACAACAGCAGCCTGAATCTCGGGGGCAACTACGCCAACATCCACGGGCTGGGCACGGCCAAAACCCTTTGGTTTCCGGGAACCACCGGCTTCGTCGGCCTGAGGTTCGACACCAACACCAGCCCCCTCTTTGGCTGGGCGCAGCTTTCCTACAACGCCGACCAGACCCTCACCCTGCACGATTTCGCCTACGAGTCCTCCGGCGGAGCTATCACTATTATCCCAGAACCTTCGACTTTCGCCGCGCTGGCCGGCCTGCTCGCCGGCTCCGCCGCGCTCTACCGCCGCCGCCAGCCGAAAAAGGCCGCCTGAGCTTGCTTGCAGCTTTGAGCGCAAGCCGCCGTCACCCGACGGCGGCTTTAATTTTGCCCCGTCCGCCGAGCCGGACACGTCCCGGTCGCCACACCGCGCGGCCTGCGCTCCCGGCTGCAAAAACCCTTGCGGCTCCCCGCCGCCGCCCGCTTCATCACGCGCATGAGCCTACGGTTTTGCATCCTCGGCAGCGGCAGCGCGGGCAATTGCGCGCTCCTCCAGACCGACGGCGCGCGCGTGCTGGTGGACGCCGGCTTCTCCGCGCGCCGGCTGGGCGAGCTGCTCGCCACCGTCGGCGAGTCGCTGGAGCGGGTTGACGCGATCTTCCTCACGCACGAGCACAGCGACCACGCGGCGGGCGTGGGCGGGCTGAAAAAATTTCCGCACATCCGCGTCTTCGCCAACGCCGCTACGATGCGCGCCGTGCAGGACGGCCTTGGCCACCGGCCCGCATGGTCGGTGTTCGAGACCGGCGCGCGTTTCACGTTCCGCGACCTCGACGTGCGCAGCTTCGCCGTGCCGCACGACGCGCAGGAGCCGGTGGGCTTCACCTTCGCGACCGGCCGCGAGGGCGACCTGCTCGCGCCGCGCCGCAGCGTCGCGTGGGTCACCGACCTCGGCCACGCGCCGCAGCATATCCACGAGCAGGTGCGCGACTGCGACGTGCTCGCCGTCGAGAGCAACCACTGCCCCGACCTCCTCGCCGCCGACACCAAGCGCCCGTGGTCCACGAAGCAGCGCATCGCCGGCCGCCACGGTCATCTCTCCAACGACGGCGCGCGCACGCTGCTGGAGGCCGTGGCCAGCCCGCGCTGGCGGCACGTTTTCCTCACGCACCTCTCGCGCGACTGCAACAGCCCCGCCGCCGTCGAGGCTGCGATTGCCGGCCTACGCACGCGGCTCGCGTGCCAGTTCTCCATCGTCGCCCCCGGAATGAGCACGCCCATGGTCGAGCTGGCGTGAAGACTCGCGAAATCGTTCAACCACTGATTAGCACTTATGGACACTGATAATCCAATCCCCGGCGAACACGACGCCGATGGTTACGCGCTCATCGGCGCTTGCTTTGAAGTCTACAACGAGATGGGCAATGGCTACCTTGAGGATGTCTATCAGGAGAGTCTTGAAATTGAACTCACCAACCGAAAAATCCCATTCGTCGCCCAGCCCAAGTTGCCAATTTTCTACAAAGGCCGTCCGCTGCGAAAGCAATATGAGGCCGACCTGTTGGTGCTCAACAAAATCATCGTCGAGCTAAAAGCCGTAAAGGCGCTGCTCCCCGAGCACGAGGCCCAACTTCTCAATTATCTGAAAGCTACCGACCGCCGAGTCGGCTATCTCGTGAATTTCGGTGCCCACCCGAAGCTCGACTGGCGACGCCGCGTGCGTTGATTGACTCCGAATAATTGCCTATCAGTGCCCATCAGTGGTTAATAAAATGTCTTCCCTGCCTTCCCCTGTCTCCGACGCCCTCTTCACCCGCGCGCTCCGGCTCATCCCGGGCGGCGTCAATTCCCCCGTCCGCGCCTTCCGCTCCGTCGGCGGCGCACCGTTCTTCACCAAATCCGCGCAGGGCGCGACGCTCACCACCGCCGACGGCCGCGAGCTGATTGATTTCGTCTGCACTTGGGGTCCGGCCATCCACGGCCACAACCACCCGCGCATCAAGGCCGCGATCGCTGCCGCGCTGGAGCATGGCACGAGCTTCGGCACGCCCAATCCCTACGAGGTCGAGATGGCCGAGCTCATCACGCGCTTCGTGCCATCCATCCAGAAGGTGCGGATGTGCAACAGCGGCACCGAGGCCACCATGTCGGCCATCCGGCTCGCGCGCGGGTTCACGCGCCGCGACAAGATCATCAAGTTCGCCGGCTGCTACCACGGCCACTCCGACTCGCTCCTCATCAAAGCCGGCAGTGGCGCGCTCACCCACGGCCACCCCGACAGCGCGGGCGTGCCGGCGGCGTTCGCACGCGAGACCATCGTCCTGCCTTACAACGACCGTGCCGCGCTCACCGCCGCATTTGCCGCCAACCCCGGCGAGATCGCCTGCGCTATCATTGAGCCCTACTGCGGCAACGTCGGCTTCATCATGCCCGACCCGGGCTATCTCCAATACCTCCGCGAAATCACTGCGCAGCACGGCGCGCTGCTCATCTACGACGAGGTGATGACCGGATTCCGCCTGCACAAGGCAGGCGTCCAAGGCCTGCAAGCCGAAGTTGTAGGCCAGGTCGCTGACCTGGCTGATTTTTCGGAGCCAGCTCAACGAGCTGGCCTACAACCGAACTCCGATCCCAAATCCAAAATCCTGATCACGTCCGACCTGCCCGACCTCACCTGCCTCGGCAAAATCATCGGCGGCGGCCTGCCCGTCGGCGCGTTTGGCGGCCGCGCCGACATCATGGATATGCTCGCGCCGCTCGGCCCCGTCTATCAGGCCGGCACGCTCAGCGGCAACCCGCTCGCGATGGCCGCCGGCATCGCCGCGCTCCGCCTGCTCGACGAGGAAAACCCCTACGCCCGCCTCGATGCCCTCGGCCGCTGCGTGCGCGACGCCGTGATCGCGGCCGCGAAAACCAAGGGCCTCCCGGTGCAAGTGCCGCAATGCGGCTCGATGTTCAGCATTTTCTTCACCCCCACTCCCGTGCGCGACTATGCGACCGCGCTCACCGGCGACGCCAAACTCTACGCGAAGTTTTTCCATACCTGCTTGGACAACGGCGTTTATCTCGCCCCCAGCGCCTATGAAGCGGCTTTCATCAGCACCGCTCACGCAGGCACAGCGATTGACCGGGCCTGCGAGGTGATGAGTGGGGCAATCCGGGAATTGTAACGCTTCGCTTCCGACGAGACGTCACCCCAAAATTGTCTCAAGGCTCCGAGTATTGTTTGATAACTCGCAACTCAATCGGCGGGGCCAGCCAGAGAACTACGCTGTAATGGTCTTTCCCTTCAAGGCCGTCATCGCAAAGTTGCCCGAGTGCGCCATAAAATACTCGGACGCGATAAGTGCCGGGCGGCACGGTAAAACGCGCAACTGAACCGCCAGTGCATTCGTGGATTTGCAGCTTACCACTCGGAAGATCGAGGCTGCATTCCGCGATGTGATCCCATTTCTCCACATCTGAACTTGGCTCGGCATCATGAATCTCGACCGTGACTGGCACCGTCGTGTTTCGAATCGGACACACCACCACGATATTCGGTGCTACCTTGAGTCGTCGCGCCACATCCTCGTCCGTCCATTTGGTCGGAGTATCAGGATTGATGTCCTCGTCCCAAAGATAAAACTGATTGTAGTCAGCGAAAAGATTGAAGGTCTGTTGCTGCATTTTGATGAATGAGCAGCCACTCGTCGCGTTCCCGTGCTTCGATGACGAACGAAGGTTTCACGCGCACTACACTCAAGCTCGCCAGCTCGGAAAACTTCTTCCCGCGCTGTTTTTCAAAATTATCCACCACCTCCCGCGCTGTCTCGTGCTGGAGAATGCGCTGCTCGACGGTGAGCGAAAGGTTCCACTCCAGCACCTCCATGCTGATCCCCGCTGCGCGGGCGTCCGCAATGGCGTGGTCGGCTTCGGCTTGGGTCATGCGGCGAGTGTCGTCCAAACCAGCCGCTCGGCAAAGAAAATTTTCCTGGGTAGCACGGGCATCTTGCCCATGTCCGTAGGCTGTTGACCTGTCCGCCGGCATAAGCCAAGGGCAGGATGCCCATGCTACGCCAACCACCCGCCGGCTCCTCGCACGCCGTGCTCACCAGCCTTTTGCAGACTACTCCTCCGCCCGCCAACGCTTCGGCTAGATTTCTCCCCCTCAGCGCGTTGTTGGCAACCTGCTCGTAGGTCCGCCGCAATCGGCACCCACAGGCGCAACATGAAAGCTGGGCACCCGCGCTACTGCCCGGGTCAAGCCGGGCAGTGCAGGAAACAACGGGCGCTCCCGCCGATCACGTAACGGGCCACGGAAAATCCGCTCAGGCCTTCGGTAGGAGGTCGTCAATGTTGTCGCTGTCCACGTTCACATCGGCGAAGAGCCAGGTGGAGAGGTAGCGCTCGGTGCTGGACGGGACGATGACGACGATCTGCTTGCCTTTGTTCTCGGGGCGCTTTGCCAGTTGCAGCGCGGCCCAGATGATCGCGCCGGAGGAAATGCCAACCGGAATGCCGTCGAGCTGGTTGACCTGCTTCGATACGGGGCCGGAGTCGGCCTCCTTCACGCGGATGACCTCGTCGTAAATCTTGGTGTTAAGCACGCCGGGCACAAAGCCCGCACCGATGCCCTGCAGCTTGTGCGGGCCGGGGGTGCCGCCGGAGAGCACGGGAGAGGCGTCCGGCTCGACTACAACCATTTTTAGGGAGGGCTTGCGCTCCTTGAGCACTTCGCCGACGCCGGTGACGGTGCCGCCGGTGCCGACGCCGGCCACGACGATGTCCACCTTGCCGTCGGTGTCGCGCCAGATCTCCTCGGCGGTGGTGCGGCGGTGAACGGCAGGGTTAGACGGGTTCTCAAACTGCTGGAGGATGACAGAGCCAGGGATCTTCGCCTGGAGCTCGACGGCCTTAGCGATGGCACCCTTCATGCCCTTTGGCCCCTCGGTGAGGACGACCCGCGCGCCGAGGATCTTCAGGAGCTTGCGGCGCTCGGTGCTCATCGTCTCGGGCATGGTCAGGACGAGCTTGAGGCCCTTGGCCGCGGCGACGAACGCGAGCGCGATGCCGGTGTTGCCCGAGGTCGGCTCGATGAGGACGGTGTCCTTGGTGATTTTGCCGGCCTTGAGCGCGTCATCAATCATCGCGAAGCCGATGCGATCCTTGACAGAGGAGAGGGGGTTGAAGAACTCGAGCTTGAGCAGCACCTCGGCCTGCGCGCCGTGGAGCGCAGCGGTGCGGTTGAGGCGGACGAGGGGGGTGTTGCCGATGGTTTCGGTGATGTCGTTGTAGATTTTAGCCATGACGGGGAGAGATGTTGGTTAGATTGGATGAGGGTGAAAACGTCGCCGTCGCTCGTGGCGGTGGGCGGCAAATTTCAAGGTGGGAAAGATCGGGGTGGCAAACGAAATCAACGCCCAGCCGCCGCCTCCAGCCGCCGCTCCACCGCCGCGACCGCGCGGGCCTCGCGCGCCGGGCCGGTGCCGGTGATCTCGGCAAAGGGCAGGCCGCGCGCCTCCAGCGCCTCGCGCCAAAGGCGGCGGCACATCGCGCGGCCAGCGGCGTCAGGGAAACAGCGCTGCGGGTCGGGCGACCAAGGCAGGTCGGTGTCGCACAGCAGCCAGAGCGCGATGCCGCGCGCCCGGCACTCCGCCTCCGCCCGCGCCCAAGCGGGGCACGCCCCAGGGAACAGCAAGTCGTCCCACAGCACGCACGTCAGCAGTTCGGTGTCGTGAAACACCACCCGCCGGGCCCGCGCGACGGTCGCTTCCTCACCGGCGATTTGCCCGCGAGCGATGGCGTCGAGGTCGGCGGCGGTAATGACGCCCCCGCGCGCGTCCCAGAACTCGCGCACAAATTCCGGCGACCACGGCTCGCCGAAGCGGGCGGCGAGCGCCGCCGCCAGCGCGGTCTTGCCGGTGGACTCGGCCCCGAAAATGGCGACGCGTAACGGGGCCGGGCCGGGCGGAGCGCTCATGCGAAAACGGCGCGCACGGTGCGGGCGAGGTTGGCGGCGGCGGCGCGCAGCGCGTCGGGCTCAGGCGTGCCGGGAGGGGTGATGACGTGAAGGCGCAGGTCGCGCCCTTCCGGTGGCGGGGCACCTGACGGATCCGCCGCGCCGGAAAAAACATGGACCGGCTTGCCGAGCGCGCGGGCGCGGGCGACGACCGCGCCGGGCCCTTTGCCGTCAAGCGAGCTCGCATCAAACCGGCCCTCGCCAGTGATCACGAGGTCGGCCGCTGCCAGCCGTGCGTCGAGATCCAACCACGCGGCGACCAGCGCGCTGCCGGGCACCAGCCGTGCCCCCGCCGACGCCATGAGGCCGAACGCGATGCCGCCTGCCGCGCCGGCGCCGGGCGCGTCCATGAGCGTGTCGGGCCGGCCGGAGTGCGCGCAAAGCATGAGGGCGACGCGCGCGGCCGCGTGGTCGAGGCGGCGCACGTCCTCCGCGCGCAGGCCTTTCTGCGGGCCGAAGACCGCCGCCGCCCCGCGCGGGCCGAGCAGGGGGTTGTCCACGTCGCACGCGACGCGCAGCGGCGGCAGTCCGGGGAAAATCCGGCCACCGACGCGCGCAAGCGCGTCCCACCGCGCGGGCGTGGGCGGAAAGATTTTTCCGCCGCTCACGTCGGAAAACTCCAGCCCGAGCGCGGCGAGCGCACCCAGGCCGACATCGCTGGTCGCGCTGCCGCCCACACCGAGCACGACGGCGCGAGCCCCATATTTTTCGGCGGCGAGGCGGATAAGCTCGCCGGTGCCGAGCGTCGTGGTGTGCCACGGGTCGCGCCGCTCCGGCGCGAGGAGCGCCAGGCCGCTCGCCTGCGCCAGCTCGACGAGGGCGACGGGGGCGTCGTCCGGCAGCGGGGGTAGGCCGAGCTGCGCGCGGGCGGCGGCGGGGATGTTGCCGGCGGGCACCAGGCCGAGGTGCGCGCGGACGGTCTCGCCGCGCGGGCCGGAGACGTTTTCGTGAACGAGGCGGCCGCGCTCCGCCATCGTCAAAATCTCCGCGAACCCGTCGCCGCCGTCGGCGAGCGGGCAAAGATCGTGCGCCCAGCCCGGCTGCGTCTCGCGCAGCGCGGCGGCGGCGGCGGCGCACGCCTGCGGGGCGGTGAGCGAACCCTTGAATTTGTCGAAAGCGAGGAGGACGCGCATCGGCGGCGGGATGGGCTCAGATGCCGTCGGCGAACACCTGCCCGCCGGCGGCCTGCGCGAGGACGCCGCGCAGCTCGTCGAGCTTGAGCGGCTTGGTGAGGTAGGCGTTCATGCCGGCGCCGAGGCATTTCTCCTTGTCGCCAGCCATGGCGTTGGCGGTGAGCGCGACGATGGGCACCGGGGGCTGCTTCGCGGCGCGTTCCCACTGGCGGAAGGTCCGCGACGCCGTGCAGCCGTCCATCTCGGGCATCTGCATGTCCATGAAAACGAGGTCGTATCTTTTTGCCTGCAGCGCGGTGACGGCGAGCCGGCCGTCCTCGGCAAAATCGGCCGCATAACCAAAGCGCTTGAGCATCGTCTCCATCATGCGGCGGTTCACGGCGTTGTCCTCGGCCACGAGGATTTTCAGCGGATGCCGCGTGCCCATACTGCCGTCGGCGGTCACACTGGAGGTCGCCGTCTTGTCGGCGACGGGCGCGGCGGCGACCGCGCGGGTGGGCACGGTGAAGGCGAAGGTGGTGCCCTGTCCCAGCTCGCTCTCGACATCAATGCGCCCACCCATCGCCCGCACGAGCCGCTGGCAGATGGTGAGGCCGAGGCCGGTGCCGCCAAACTTGCGCGTGATCGAGGTGTCGGCCTGTTGGAACGGCTGGAAGAGCTTCCCGATCTCCTGCGCGCTCATGCCAATGCCGGTGTCGGCGACCGCAAACCGCAGCGTGACCGCGCCGTCCTCGCCGGCCTCGGCGTCCACCCACACGCCTACCTGGCCGCCCTCCGGGGTGAACTTGGCGGCGTTGCCGAGCAGGTTGAGTAGCACCTGCCGCACGCGCAGCGGGTCGCCCAGCACGGCCTCGGGCACGCCGTCCGCGAAGCCC
>CAIPZZ010000236.1 GCA_903869665.1 uncultured Opitutia bacterium
CTCACGCCCACTCGGGCGGGTTTTGCAGGCTGGGCTTGAGCACGCCAATGCAGGGGAGGTTGCGGTAACGCTCCGCGAAATCGAGGCCGTAGCCGACGACGAATTTGTCGGGAATCTGGAAGCCCACGAAGTCCGCCTCGAAGTCCACCTCGCGCCGGCCGCGCTTGTCGAGCAGCACGCAGGTCCGGACGCTGGCGGGGCGCATGGTTTTGATAAGGTCCACGACGAAAGTGAGCGTCTTGGCCGTATCGAGGATATCGTCAATCAGCAGCACGTGGCGGCCGCCGAGGTCGAGCGCGAGGCTGTGAAGCAGCTTCGGCTTGCCGCGCGACTTGGTCCCCTCGCGGTAGCTGGAGACGCGCACGCAATCAAGGCGGATAGGGTTGGGGATTTCGCGCAGCAGGTCGGCGGTGAAGAGGATTGCGCCGTTAATAATGGCGACGACGGTGATCTCTTGCCGGCCGTAGGCGGCGGCGATCTCGGTGCCGAGATTTTTCACGCGGCGGCGGATGGCGGCCTCGGAAACGAGGACGGTCTCAAAATCAGCGTGGAGCGGAAATTTTTTCAGGTCGGGCATGGGAGCGCGACGGCCTTTGTGACGCGCGGCGGCGGCGGGCACACCTACGTCAGACCAACGGAGGCCGCATTAGCCCTCCAGAAACGCCACGCCGGGGAGCACTTTGCCTTCGAGGAATTCGAGGCTGGCGCCGCCGCCGGTGGAGCAGTGGGTGACCTTCTTGGCCACGCCGAATTTCTTCGCGGCCGTGGCAGTATCGCCGCCGCCGACGACGGTCGTCGCGCCTTTGGTGGTCGCCTCCGCGATGGCCTCGGCCATGGCCTTGGTCGCGCCAGCGAACTTCTCGAATTCGAACACGCCGGCGGGACCGTTCCAGACGATGGTCTTGGAAGAGAGAATGGCGGCGCGGTAGAGCGCGATGGACTGCGGGCCGGCGTCCATACCCTCCCAGCCGTCGGGGATGCCACTCGCGAGCGTGGCGGGCTGGGTGTTGGCGTCGGCGGAGAACTTGTCGCCGCACACGAAGTCCACGGGGAAGATCAGCTCGACGCCCTTGGCCTTCGCTTTGGCCTCCAGCTCGGCGACGATCTTTGCGCCCTCGGGGTCGAAGAGGGAGGAGCCGATTTTCATGCCGCGGTTCACCTTGTGAAACGTGTAGGCCATGCCGCCGCCGATGATGACCTTGTTGGCCTTTTCGAGGAGGTTGTTGATGAGGGGAATTTTGTCGGCGATCTTCGCGCCGCCCAGGATGGCGAGTAGCGGGCGGTCGGGATGGTCGAGCACCTTGGCAAAGGCCTTCAGCTCGGCCTCCATGAGGAAACCGGCGGCTTTGTCTTTGAGCGAGACGCCGACGATCGAGCTGTGCGCGCGGTGGGCGGTGCCGAAGGCGTCGTTGACGAACACGTCGCCGAGTTTGGAGAGCGAGGCGCGGAAGGCGGCCTCCTTGGCGGGATCGGCCTTGAGCTTGGTCTCGGTGCCGTCGGCGTTTTTGATCTTCACCTTGCCCTCCTCCTCCAGGTGGAAGCGGAGATTTTCCAGCAGCACGACCGAACCCGGCGCGAGCTTGGCGCAGGCGGCCTCGACGGCGGGGCCGACGCAATCGTCGAGAAACGTCACGGGCTTGCCCAAGAGTTTCTCCAGCTCGACCGCCACCGGCTTAAGGGAAAACTTGGCGAGTTTCTGCCCGTCGGGCCGGCCTAGGTGTGACATGAGCACCACGGACGCGCCCTGCGTGAGCGCGTATTGGATGGTCGGCAGCGCGGCGGCGATGCGGGCGGTGTTGGTGATCGCGCCGGTGACCTTGTCTTGGGGGACATTGAAGTCCACGCGCATGAGGACGCGTTTGCCGGCGAGCGAGAGATCACGGATGGATTTGAATTTGGGCATGGGAATGGAAGGAGTGAGTAGAACGGTAAGAGGAGTGAGGCGATCGGATGCGGGCGAAGGCTGCAAAGCAGGGCGTCGGCCAGTTTTGCGAGGTAATCAGCCGAGCTGGGCGATGATGGCATCGGCCATGGCCTTGGTGCCGACGGACGGCTTGCCGAAGGCGATGTCGCCGGTGCGGGTGCCGCCGGTGACGGCGCGTTTCACCGCGGCCTCGATGCGCGCGGCGACCTTTTCCAGGCCGAAGCTATGGCGGAGCATGAGCGCCCCGGAGAGAATCTGCGCGCAGGGGTTGGCGATGCCTTTGCCGGCGATGTCCGGCGCGGTGCCGCCGGCGGGCTCGTAGAGGCCGAAGGGCAGACCGAGGGAGTTTTTGCCTGCGCCGAGCGAGGCGCTGGACAGCATGCCGAGCGAGCCGCAGATGACGGCCATCTCGTCGGAGAGGATGTCGCCGAACATGTTTTCGGTCACAAACACGTCGAACTGGTTGGGGTCGCGCGCGAGCTGCATGGCGGCGTTGTCCACATACATGTGGGAGAGGGCGATGTCGGGCGCGTGCTTGGCCATGAACTCAGTCACGGTCTTGCGCCAGAGCACGGAAGTCTCGAGCACGTTGGCCTTGTCCACGGAGCAGAGCTTTTTTTTCCGCGCGCGGGCCGTGCTGATGGCGACGGCGAGGATGCGCTCGATCTCGGATTTTTTGTAAACCATCGTGTCCACCGCCTGCACATCGCCGTCGGGCAGGGTGGTGGTGGTTTTGGGCTGGCCGAAGTAAACGCCGCCGGTGAGCTCGCGGATGCACACGATGTCAATGCCGTCGGGGATGCGCTCGCTCTTGAGCGGGGAGGCGTCGGTGAGCTCGCGGTAGAGCAGGCCGGGGCGGACGTTGGCGAAGAGGGTGAAGTGTTTGCGCAGCGGGAGGAGGGCGGCGCGCTCGGGCTGCTCCTTGGGCGGGAGCTTTTCCCACTTCGGGCCGCCGACGGAGCCAAAGAGGATGGCGTCGGACGCCTCGCAGATTTTCAGCGTGGAGGCGGGGAGGGCGGAGCCCTGGTTGTCAATGCCCGCGCCGCCGACGTCGGCCTTGGTGTAGGACAGCGCGAGGTTCTCCTGCTGGGCGACGTGTTCGAGCACGCGGAGGGCCTCGGCCATGACTTCGGGGCCGATGTAATCGCCGGCAAGGACGGCAAACTTGAGGGTCTGGATAGGCATAGAGGACGGAGAGCGTGGCCAGCCCGCGCGGGCCGTGGCAAGCGGATGTTTGGCTTGGGCAGGCGGGTTAGGGCTTCGACGACGGCAGATCCTCGGCGATGAGGGCGGGTGGCGGCGTGGCGCGCAAGCGCGGAGGCGAAGAGCGCAGCAAGACTGTGCCCCTACGGGACAGAGGTCGTTAATCCTAAGCGCACAGTTGCGGAGATTTGGCGTGAATATCAGCGAGCTGGCCGCAACGTGACACGGACAATCAACGATCCCATGACGACCATTAACCTACCTGCCGAGTATCCGCGCGTGCGGGTAGTATCGAGCTTTGCCGAGTTGGTGGCGACGCCGTGGGCGGATGGGGTGAATGCGCTCTGCTGGCCGCGCGCGCTGCCGGGGGATTTCGGTGAAGTGGTGGCGCGGCTGGGGGCGGGGGAGGGGATCGTCGCGCTTGACGAGGCGCGGTTGGGGGCGCTCTCGCTGAGTGAGGCTGGGCGGGCGGCGGTGGAGGTGATGGTGGCAGACTTCCGCCGACTGCGGGAGCACGGGCTTGAGCCGGCGCTCAACTGCATCCACGGCTACCCGCGGGACGAGGCGGCGCGGGCGCTGGCGACGGATGTGTTTTCTTACCACGCCGACAGCGCGCCCTTCGAGGCGGACACTTGGCTCTGCACCTACGCGGGCGCGCCGAGCGAGGGTTTATTGAATGAGCAGGCGCGGCGGAGAGCGGACGTGCCGGAGATGCGCGCGGCACTGCTCCGGCTTTACGGTGGGGCGGAGGGTAAGGGCTTTGAGCAGTTTCTGGGCGAGAACTGCCACGACCTACACTACGCGCCAATCGCGGGCGCACGGCCGTTTTCGTTTGGGGTCGGCAACCTGTGGCGCATCGCCTGCGATTGGCCGGGGAGCCCGGTGCCGCCATGCATCCACCGCGCGCCCGACACGCGACCCGGCGACCCGCCGCGGTTGCTGTTGATCAGCTGAGACTGAATAGAATAAGGAGGAAGGGGCTGGCGGAGGTGGCGCAATTGAACAATGTCACCGATCACCGCTTCGAAACCACACCATGAAAACTATGTCACCGCTCTGCATTGTGCTACTTGTGCTGGCCGGCCTCACGCTGGCGGGCTGCCAAGCCCTCCGCTCGTCCTACGAGTCGGCCCCCTACACGGTCGCGCGCGCCGACGGCAAATTCGAGGTGCGGGACTACCCGACAATGACCGTGGTGGAGGCGCCGATGGCGAAGCCGGATAGCGGGGCGGACGGGAGCTTCCGGCGGTTGTTCCGCTTCATCACAGGCAGCAATGAGACCAAGGAAAAAATCGCGATGACGACACCCGTCTTCATGTCGGGCGGCGAGCAAGACGGGACGATGGCCTTTGTGCTGCCGGCGAAACTGAAGGCCGGCGCGGCGCCGAAACCGACGGACCCCACGCTGCGCGTGCGCGAGCTGCCGGCGGGACGGTTTGCGGTGCTGCGGTTCAGCGGCTGGCGGAGCACGGGCAACGAGCTGGAGGCGCTCGGGCGGTTGCGGGAATGGATGCGGTCGCAGCAGCTCGGCGGCACGGGCGCGCCGGTCTTCGCGTATTTTGACCCGCCGTTCACACCGCCCTTCTGGCGGCGCAACGAGGTCATGCTGCCGCTCGCGCCGTGAGGTCGCGCGCGGTTTCCCGTTGCGCAGGGGCGGAAAGCCTTTGGATTGGCGGGGTGAACCTGCATGTGCTGCCCGCCGGGCCGATCCAAACCAACGCCTACCTGCTGACCGCGCCCGAGCGCGGCGAGGCGGTGCTGATTGACGCGCCCGAAGGCGTGTGGGCGGAGGTCGCAGAGATTTTGCGCACGGAAAAATGCCGGCTCAGCGAACTGTGGCTGACGCATGGGCACTGGGACCACATGCAGGGTGGGGCGGAGGTCGTGCGCGAGAGCGGAGCCCAGGTGTTGGCCCACGCCGACGACCGCGTGTTGATCGAGACGCCGGAGGTGATGAAAAAATTTCTCGGTGAGGAGTTGAACTTGGAGCCAGTGAAGGTGGACCGCTGGCTCACAGCGGGCGAAAAGCTCGCGGCCCTCGGCGTCACGGCGGAAGTGCGGCACGTGCCGGGGCATTGCCCCGGGAGCCTGCTGTTTTGGTTTGCGGAGCTGAAGGCCGCGTTTGTCGGAGACGCGCTGTTCAACGGCAGCGTCGGGCGCACGGACCTGCCGGGCGGAAATTTCGCGACGTTGGAAAAATCCATCCGGACCCAAATCTACACTCTGCCCGACGATACGACCGTCTATCCCGGCCACGGGCCGGCGACGACGGTCGGCGCGGAGAAAACCGGCAACCCCCATATCCATGACTGAGCCGCACGAAATGTTCATGGCGCGCGCGCTGGAGCTGGCGCGGCGCGGCTGGGGCGACACGCATCCCAACCCGATGGTCGGTGCACTGATCGTGGAAGATGGGCGCATCGCGGCCGAAGGCTGGCACGCGCAAGATGGCGGCGCGCATGCGGAGAAGGTTGCGCTCGCCGCGCTCGGCCGCGCGCCCAAGCCCGGCGCGATCCTCTATGTGACGCTGGAGCCTTGCTCTACGGCAGGGCGCACCGGGGCATGCACGGAGGCGATCCGCGCGGCGGGCATGAAGCGCGTGGTCACCGGCGCGACCGATCCGAACCCCGCGCATGCGGGGAGGGGGTTGGAGGCGCTGCGCGCGGCGGGCGTGGAGGTGACGGCAGGAGTGCGGGAGCGGGAGTGCAGCGACCTTAATTTGATTTTCAATCACTGGATCACCACCGGCGGTCCGCTGCTGGCGGCGAAAGCGGCAACGACGCTGGACGGGAAGATCGCCTGCCGCACCGGCGAGTCGCAGTGGATCACGGGCGAGGCCGCACGGGCGGACGTGCACCGGTGGCGGCGGCTGTTTCCCGGCATCGCGGTGGGGGCGAAGACGATCCTGCGCGACAACCCGCGCCTGACCGTGCGCGTAGCAGGTGAACCAGAGCGGTGCCCCTGGCGGTTCGTCTTCGACGGGCTGCTGCGGACGGTCGTGGACAAGAGCACGGCTCACGTCTTCAACGACGCCTGGTGCGAGAAAACGATTGTCGTCACCACGCCGCACGGCGGCCTCGGCTATGTGCGGAAGCTGCGCGAGCAAGGCATCAAGGTGTGGTGCCTCGATTCGCCGACACACCGGGTGCCGTTTGCGGCGTTCCGGAAAAAATGCGCGGAGGAGAAAATCTGTGGCGTGTATTTCGAAGGCGGGGCGCAGCTCATCAGCGAGCTAGTCCGCGCGCGGGAGCTGGACTATCTTTTTACCTACCGGGCGCCGCTGCTGCTGGCCGACGACAAGGCGAAGGGGATTTTTGCCGGGCTCCGCCCGGAGCGGCCCGGCGACGGCGTGCGGCTGGCCAGTGTGCGGCACGAGGTGTTCGACGACGACGAGCTGATGCGTGGGCGGGTCGTGTATCCTGCCAAACTCCTGATTGATGAAACTGTTTTTGGCCTCAAATGAGGCCCCACTTCATTTGTCATGGTGGGTGAGACAAAGCCGACTGCGGAAATCCAGTTCAATTGAGATGGATTGCTTCGTTGCTGCGCTCCTCGCAATGACAGGGGGATGAAACTGTTTTTGGCGTCAAACAACGCCCACAAGGCGGCGGAGTTCGCAGCACTCGCGGCGATGTGCCGCGGGCCGGTCCGGCCGGAGATCCAGTCCGCTCGCGCGGTGGGTGGCATGCCGGCGGTGGAGGAGAACGCCGACACCTTTGCGGGCAACGCGCTCATCAAAGCCCGCGCCCTACGCGCGGTGCTGCCGCCCGACGGCTGGGCGCTGGCGGACGACAGCGGCCTGTGCGTGGACGCGCTCGGCGGCGCGCCGGGGGTGCGTTCGGCGCGATACGCGGGGCCGGGCGCGAGCGATGCGGACAACCTCGCCAAACTCGTGGACGCGTTGCGCAACGTGCCGGCGACTGAGCGGGGCGCGGAGTTTGGGTGCGCGCTCGCGCTCGTCGGGCCGGACGGGGCGGAGCAGGTGTTTGAGGGCGTGTGCCGAGGCCGGCTGCGGGCCGAGCCGAGCGGCACGGGCGGTTTTGGCTACGACCCACTGTTCGTGCCGGAAGGGGAGACGAGGACGTTTGCGGAGATGGGCGCAGCTGAAAAAAATTCACGCAGCCACCGTGCGCGGGCCTGGGCCGCGCTGGCGGCTTGGCTGGAGACGAGGTAGGGGCACAGATTTTTTCGCCCGTTACGAGGTGTGGGGCAAAGGCGCAGCAAACCTAGGCGGTTGCATGGGACAAAATCTGGTTGGCCGTCGGTGGCGCGTAACCACCGGGCTTGCGGGGCGTCACCATTGCCACCACGCTGCGCCTACCATGAAAACACCCCGCCTGTTCGCCGCCCTGTTTTTGTCCGCCGCCTGCGCCATGCTCGCGTCCGCGCCCGCCGCTCCGACCTCACCGCCGGAGTTGCGCGGAATGCTCACCGCCGGAGGCGCACGGCGTTTCGCACTCGCGGTGCCGGGCGGCATGCAGGCTTGGGTGAGCGTAGGGGAGACGTTTGAGGGCTGGACAGTGGCGGACTACGACGCGACGGCGGACACGCTACTACTGAGCAAGGACGGCCGGCAGGTCGCACTAGGCCTCTCGAGCAGCGTGCTGGGCACGAGCGCGCCAGCGGGCGGCGGGACGATGGCGGCGGGCAGCAGCACGAAGGCATCGCTGGCCGACGCGGAGGAGGTGCTGAACAAGATGCGTTTTGAGCAGATGATGGGCCGCGTGCTGGAGCAGCAGAAAAAATCCGCCGCCGCGTTGGTGAGACAAATCGCGGCGCAGGCGGGCGCGGAGCAGACGGACGAGGGGGCGGCGTTCCAAGGGAGGATGCTCGACATGATGTTCGCCGAGCTGAACGCGGAGGCGCTGCGCGGTGACCTCGCGCGCGCCTACAGCGAGGTGTTCACCAAGGAGGAGCTGCAAAACCTTGCGAGCTTCTACGCCTCACCCGCCGGGCAGGCGATGGTGGACAAGCAGCCGGAGGTCTCACAAAAAATCTCGGACGCAATGACGCCGCGCCTCATGGCCACGCTGCCGAAAGTGCAGCAGATGGCGAAAGACTATGCGGCGGAGCAGGCGGCGAAGAAAACCGCCCCAACGCAGGCGGCGGCAAAGTGAGTCTCACTGCGCGGCCGCGCCCCGGCGTCCGGGCTGGGCGGAAGGCGGTTTCGGCGCATCGCTCGGCCAGCCGCCTTTCCGCAAAGAGTCGGAGGAGACGAACTCGGCGATCATCGTTTCGCCTTGGTAGAGGCGGAGCCAGATGCCGTCGAGCGTGTCAATGACCTGGTCGGTGTTGCCGGTTTTGCTCCAGGACCAGCCGGGCTGAAGCTCGATTTTCTTGGTGGGGATGCTGGTGGTGTGAAAACTGACCGAGCTCATGAGATCAATGGAGGCGATGGTCCAAGTGCCGCCGCGGTGAATTTGGGCGGCCTTGGCCTGCACGCCCTGTTTCAGCGTCGCCTGGCTGACATACAAAACGTAGTCGGCCCGCAGATTTTCGCCTTTGCGGCGGGTCTGGTTGCCCACGGTGACGTTGTAGCCCCACTGGTCGGTGGTAATGATCTCCCCTTTCACTTTGGTCTCGTCCCGGGTGGAGCCAAAGCGCAGCCGGCTGACATCCAGCTTGACCGTGAGCGGTCGGGCGCCTTGGGCCTTGTCGGCGAAGGCAATGTCCTGTGGCGAGAGGAGATCGCGCGGAAGGCGGACGATGGTGCCGTCCTCGCGGCGAACGGTAACTTGGCTCGCGTCGGCATCCATGAACTCGCCGACTACGGTGCGGCCCTGGGTGTCGGTCCACGTGTGCGGTGACGGTTTGGTCGGAGCGGGCGCGGCCGCAGTCGCGGCGGCGGGGGAGGAGGATGCAGCGGCCAGAACCAGCGCGGCAAGGCAGAGGCGGGGGGTTCTCATGGTAGGGGAGGGGATGGGGAGAGACGCCGAAAACGGTGACTCGGTTTCCAGATTTATGCGGGCGGGTTGAGCGCCGCGACCGCCGCCGCGTGCAACGCGGGTGAGCCGGCTGCGAGCGCCGACTGCGCGGGCCACGGCGCGCGCCCCTGCCAGTCGCTGATGACGCCGCCCGCGCCACGCACGACCGGCACCAGCGCCGCCAGATCCCAAGGGCTGAGCACCGGGTCGCACATGATGTCCGCCCGGCCGCTCGCGAGCAGGAAGTAACCGTAGCAGTCGCCCCACGTCCGCACGAGCCGCGCGCGGCTCCGGAGCGCGGTGAACGCGGGTCCGTTCTGATATTTCCACGGATTGATCGGGTCGCTGGTGAGCAACGTCGCGTCTTCGATGCGGTCGCAGGGTCGCACCCGTGTCGGCTGGCCGTCGAGGGTGGCGGTCGCACCGTCGCCGAGTAGCAGGTGACCAAGCGCGGGCAGATGGATCGCGCCGAGCACCGGCTGGCCGCCGTGCAGCAGCGCGATGAGCGTGCCCCACAGCGGCACTCCGTGGATGAATGATTTCGTGCCGTCAATCGGGTCAAGCATCCACACAAACTCCGCGTCGGCCCGCTCCGCCCCGAACTCCTCGCCCACGATGCCGTGGGCGGGAAATTTTTTCGCGATCCGTGTGCGCAGCAGCTCCTCCGCGCCGCGGTCGGCGGCGGTCACCGGCGTCTGGTCGGCCTTGGTCTCGACGGCAAGGTCCGGCGCGCCGAAAAGCGGTCGCAAGAAAGCGCCGCTCTGTTCGGCGAGCTCGACGGCGAAGGCGCGGTAGGGCGTCAGGTCCACGTCCCGAGCATGGTTGCAGGCGCGCCAAACACACGGAAAAAAGCGCTCGGTTTTTCCGGCCGCCGGGTGTTGCGTGGTCGGCATGGACCGGCCTTGGACAGAACAACCCATCCATTTCTTGGACTTCGAGGGCAGCTTGGCCAGCGGCGTCCTCGAATACGGCGTCGCCACGTTGCATCGCGGCGCGGTCGTGGCCGCGCGCACGCGTCTGTGTCGGCCGGACGGCCGCGTGCGCGCGGAGGACACGGCAGTTCACGGTCTGCGCGCCGACGCACTCGCTGGCTGCGCGCCGCTAGCGGACGACTGGGAGGTGTTCGCCGGGCTGCGCGAGACGGGTCCGCTGGCGGCGCATTTCTCGGGCGCGGAGAACTCACTGTTGAAGGCGGTGTGGCCTTACCCGCGCCTGTCGCCGGATTTCGCGCGGCCGGGCGCGACGCTCGCGGAATGGGGGCCATGGGTGGACACGGGGCGGCTGGGGCCGCAGCTTTTTCCGGCGCTGCCGTCGGCGGCGCTGGCGGACATGGTAGCCGCCCTTGGCCTGCACGAAGAGCTGGCGGCGTTGGCAGTGCAACACTGCCCGCCGGAAAGATGCCGATTTCACGCGGCGCTGCACGACGCGCTGGCGGGCGCGCTGCTGCTGGCGGCTTTCGCCCGCGAGCCGCAGTTTGCCGCACTCACCATGCCGCAGCTCCTCGCACTCAGCACCCTCGACGGGGGGAAGCGCGACGAGCTGGCGCAGGGAAGGCTTTTCTGAGCGAAAAGCGTCTGACAATGCGTGGAGCGGGCGGACCTTTCGCCCGTCGGTTGAGGCCGATGTCGGTGCAGCGGGAACTGTTTTCGGTCTGATGCCACCGATCTCCTCGGTGCAAGCGGGTCGGCGAGCCGCCTACCGCCTACCATGACAAGCTCTACGACACAGGGAATAACTGAGCTCGACGTAACGATTGCGGCATACCCGAGCAGAATCACCTTGCAGGCATCCAAGACGGACAACATGAAGGACGCCAAGCCGGCGGAGTCGGCCAAGTCCGCCGACGACAACGCCGATCCGCACGCCGGCCACGCCTCGCACTGAGCGCATGAAAACCATTCTGCCCGCTTCCCTGCCCACCGCCCACACCGGTGCGCTTTTGCTCGACGTGCGGACCGCCGCCGAGTTTTCCGCGCTGCACCTGCCCGGCTCGGTGCTGGTTCCGCTCGATCAACTGGATCCCGCCAAGGTGCGCGAGCTGATGGCCGGCAAGTCCGCCTGCGTGCTGCTGTGCCAGTCAGGCGGCCGGGCCCGCCGTGCCGCCGATCGGCTGCATGCTGCCGGGTTCGACAATCTGCTGGTGGTCGAGGGCGGCGTCGCGGCCTGCGCCGCTGCGGGCTTGCCGGTCAACCGCGGACGCGGAGTCATCTCACTGGAGCGCCAGGTCCGCATCGCGGCCGGCCTGCTCGTGCTGCTCGGCGCGGCCCTAGCCTGGCTGGTCCATCCGGCCTGGATCGGGCTGGCCGCCTTCGTCGGCGCGGGCCTCGCCTTTGCCGGCATCACCGACACCTGCGGCATGGCGCTCGTGCTGGCCCGGATGCCGTGGAACCGCCGTTGAGCGGACCGCGCGACCGTCCGGCGTGATGGTCGCGCCAAGCCTTGCGCGGTCTTTGTCAAAAAACGCGCAGCGGCGCAGGCCGGAGCAGGCTAGGATTGCGGCCATGAAAACCCCCGTCCTGCCCATGCCCTCGCGTCCCGAAACTGCCGCCGCGTCCGTTGACCCGCGCTGGACCTGGCACCACCGCACGCTGCTGCGCCTGCGCGCACGGCTGACAGTTGATCATGGCGCGCGCCTGCACGCCGCCGCCGCGCCCGCCGGGCACGAGGCCGTGGGATTTGCCGACAACGTGAGCGACCAAAACGAGCGCGACCTCAACGTGGCCGAGCTGCGCGCCGAGGAGAGCCAGCTCGACGAAGTGGACGCCGCGCTCGCCCGACTACGCGCCGGCACCTACGGCGTGTGCGAGGACACGGGCAAAACAATCTCCGCCGAGCGGCTGCGCGCCGTCCCGTGGACGCGCTTCTGCCGTGAGGCCGCACAGCGCCGCGAGCGCTCCCAGAACGCCGCGCCCTGAGCCGACATGATCCGTCACCAACTGGGCGACCGCCGCGTTTCACTCACTTCTTCCGGGCGGCGGGCGGAGGCACGACCACGACGGGGCACTTGGCGTGCTTGAGCACGCCGGCAGCGGTGCTGCCGACCAGCAGATCATGGAACGCCGTGTGGCCGTGCGAACCGAGCACGATGTAGTCGGCGGAGATTTTTTTTGCGTGCTCGACAATGAGGCGGGCGGGCGAGCCGAGCAGGCAGACATGCGTGACGGACGACACACGGGACGCGAGCGCCTTTTCAAGCCGGGCGAGGTGCCGCGTAGCAGACTTTTCCTGTGCGGCGGCGACGCGCGCGACCTCGCTCAACATCATCTCGTATTCGTTAATGAAAACAGGCGGCTGGACGACGTGGAGCAGCACGAGGCGAGCGCGTAACGAGTTGGCGAGCGTGACGGACTGGGCGAGAACGCCGCGGCTGGCGGACGAAAAATCAACGGGGGCAAGGATGGTTTTCATGGGAGGAAGGACCGAAGTGTTGGCGAGATAAGCGAGCACGGCAAGTCACCGGCGTGCTTTATCCGTGCCCTCACGACGCTGAGTGACGGACACGGGTGACACGAACTGCGGGGCGCACGAGTTCTGGCAGAGCGAGCAAAACGTCTCCAGCTCGTCGCGCGCGAGCCGGCGGAGCGCGTGATGGAGCCGTGTGGTGTCGTCGTCCGCCCCGGCAGAGGTTTCGCACAAGGCCTGCTCGCCGACGGTGAAATACGCGAGCAACGGGTTCAATCCGCAGCGGCAGGAATTATTGCAGGGTCTGGCCCGGCTTGCCGCTGACGGGCCTGCCGCAGCCGGGCCGGACGCGGATTGACGCGGCGTGGTGAAGAGCCGGTCGAGCGTGAGGTCGAGCAGGTGAACGAGAGCATCCGGGTGGGCGAGGGGAGAGCTGGCGGGGTGCGCGCGCAGCAGCGCCTCCCAGCGGACGCGAAGCTGCGTGCGACGGTTAGGCGTGTCGGTTGGCGGTGGGGCTACCATCTGCCCATCATGCAGCGCAGCGCGGCTGTTGACTGCGCGGTGTTTGGCGAATGCTGCGCGGATTTTGCGCTCGTTTTTTCAGGCAGGCCAAAAAATGCGCAGTGGCCGCCAAACCGTGCGGAGCGCGCGGGCGAACAGAGTGGTAGGCTGAATCCATGATCACTCCCTCCAAAACCAAAATCGTCCGGGCCACCGCATCGGCACCGCCGCGCGATCCAACCGAGACTGAGATTCGTCACGCGGCCCACCAGCTCTGGCTGGAGGCGGGCCGGCCAGAGGGATGCGAGCTCGACCACTGGTTCGCCGCCAAGGAAAAGCTGCTCCATCACCATGGTCGCTCCGCCGGGCGCGGCATGCGGCCAGTAACCGCTGCCGTGCATTTTCCGGTGGAGGATCTGCCGGCCACGCCCGCGTCCCCTACGGTGCATCCGTGATTTTCAAAAACTCTCCTTCATGAACGTCGTCCCGCTTACTGTCGCGATCAGCCTCTGCCTGGTGTTCACCTTCGTGGTTTTCTTTTTGCGTGAGCAATGGTCGGGGCGTGTCAGCGGCGCGGAGCACGACTCACTGCTCCCACTGGCCGACGAGGAGCCGCGCCTCGCCACAAACCATCAGGCGCACGCCACCGCCTGCGGCTGCCACGACGGCTCGCGCCCGCCCTGCGCCGGATGCCTCAAGCACCAACTCTGAGTCAGGTAAATTACTTATCACCAACGTCCGTTTCCCATGCCCGGCCAAAAGACAACCATCGAGTTTAACGACAAAATTGTCCGCCAGTTCCTGCTGGCGACCATTATCTGGGGGGCCGTGGGCATGCTCGTGGGCGTGCTTGTGGCCTCTCAGCTGAATTTCTGGCAGGCGAATTTTCAGACCGCTTGGCTGTCGTTCGGACGGCTGCGACCGCTGCATACCAACGCCGTCATTTTCGCCTTCGTTGGCAATATGATGTTCGCGGGCGTCTATTATTCCACCCAGCGCTTGGTGAAGGCGCGGCTCGCCAGCGATTTTCTCTCGCAGCTCCACTTTTGGGGCTGGCAACTCATCATTGTCGCGGCCGCGATCACGCTCCCGCTCGGCCTCACGCGCGGCAAGGAATACGCTGAGCTGATCTGGCCGATCAATATCGCAGTCGCCGTCATCTGGGTGGTGTTCGCGGTGAATTTTTTCTGGACGCTCGCCCGCCGCCACGAACCGGGCCTCTACGTCGCCATCTGGTTCTACATCGCGACGATCATCACCGTGGCGATGCTCTACATCGTTAACCACCTCTCAATTCCGACCAGCTGGACACACAGCTACCCGATCTTCGCCGGCGTGCAGGATGCGCTGGTGCAGTGGTGGTATGGGCATAACGCCGTGGCGTTCTTTCTTACCACGCCGATCCTCGGCATCATGTATTATTTCCTGCCCAAGGCGGCGGAGCGGCCGGTGTATTCGTATCGTCTCTCAGTTATCCATTTTTGGTCGCTGGTGTTCGTTTACATCTGGGCCGGGCCGCACCATCTGCTCAACACCGCGTTGCCCGGCTGGCTGCAGACGCTCGGCATGACCTTCTCTCTCATGCTCTGGGCGCCGAGCTGGGGTGGCATGCTCAACGGCCTGCTCACGCTCCGCGGCGCGTGGCATAAGCTTCGCACCGACCCCGTCCTAAAATTCTTCGCGGCCGGCGTGACCTTCTACGGCATGGCTACCTTCGAGGGTCCCCTGCTCTCGATCAAGTCCGTCAACGCGCTCGCCCACTACACCGACTGGATCATCGGCCATGTCCACGCCGGGGCGCTTGGCTGGAACGGCTTCATGGCCGCCGGCATGATCTACTGGCTGCTACCGCGCCTCTGGGACAAACCGCTGCACTCGGTCGCGCTCGCCAACCTGCATTTCTGGATCGGGCTGGTCGGCATCCTGCTTTATGTCGCAGCGATGTGGACGAGTGGCATCACGCAGGGGGTGATGCTCAACGCCACCGCCGAGGGCGGCACGGTGCTCGCCTATCCCAACTTTGTTGAGACCCTGAACACGATCCGACCGATGATGCTCATGCGCGTCTGCGGCGGTGGCCTCTATCTGGTCGGCTGGTTCCTGCTCGTCTGGAACCTCTGGCGCACGTTGCGCGGCGCTCGGGCGGTCAACGGCACCATGGAGGTGTTCGTCGAGGAGAAAACCGCCGTCACGACCAAGGACAAGACCCTCGGCCTGCTCGACGCCGTGCTCAACCCGCCCGTGGTGTTTTCCGCGCTTGGCACGGTCTTCGCCTGCGCCTGGATGTTCAGCGACGGCATGCTCCGCATCGCGGGGCTGTTCGGCACCGCACTAGTTGTGCTGCTCGCATGGGGACATTTCGAGTCGAAGGGGCGCGAGTGGGGCGGCTGGTATGACCGGCTGCTGGTCGGTGCGCTGCCGTTCACGGTGCTCACGTTTCTCGCCGTGGTGGCGGGCGGGCTCATCCAGATCATCCCCACCGTCGTCGCGAACCGCGCGCAGAACGTCGAGGATCGGTTGCAGGTGCCCTACACCCCGCTCGAGCTCGCCGGCCGCGACCTTTACATCCGCGAGGGCTGCTACAACTGCCACTCCCAGATGATCCGCACGCTCCTGCCCGACGTGATGCGCTACGGTGATTACTCGCGACTCGGCGAGTCCATCTACGACCACCCGTTTCAGTGGGGCTCGCGCCGCACTGGTCCGGATCTCGCGCGCGTCGGCGGCAAATATCCGGACGTGTGGCACTACAACCACATGAAGGATCCGCGCCAGATCTCCGCCGGTTCCAATATGCCCGCCTATCCGTGGCTCTTCACCGATTCCCGCGATGACAAAGTGCTGCCCGCCAAACTCTCCGTCCAGCGCACACTCGGTGTGCCTTATCCGAATTGGACACCTGAGCAAATTCAGACGCGAGTGGACGATCAGGCTAAGGTCATCGTCGCCGGGCTGAAATCGGCCGGCGCCGCGGTAGCGCCGGATAGGGAAATTGTAGCGCTCATCGCCTACCTCCAAAAGCTCGGCAAATCCGAACCAGTCGCTCCGAAAACCGCCGCCGTGCCGTGACCACTTTATTTTTGCGAAAATTTCTCATTCCCATGTTCAAGCGCCTAGTCCTCGAAAACACGACCGCCATCGTCACGATCGCGGCCTTCCTCACCGCCGCCTCCATCTATGCCGCCGTCCTCTGGCGCGCGCTTCGCATGGGGCGCCCGCAGCTGGACCGGCTTGCGCGGATGCCATTGCAGGAAGAAACCCGTCCCGCTTCCCGCCATGACGCCAACTGACCGCCCATCCGTCCCCGCCGAGCCGGCGGTGCGCCCACATATCTACGACGGCATCCGCGAATACGACCAGCGCCTGCCCAACTGGTGGCTGCTCACGTTCTACGGTGCGATCGTGTTCGCGGTCGCTTACTGGTCGCTCACTCAGCACTTTCGGACGTCTACCGACGGCGAGCGCGTCACGGCCGCGCTCGCCCGCGTCGAGGCCGCGAAGCTCGCGTCCATTGACACCTCCAAGCTCGACGACGCGGCCTTTTGGCAGATGAGCCGAAACCCGGTATTCCTCGAGCCGGGCAAGGCGACGTATCAGACGCTTTGCGTGAGCTGCCATCTTGCCAGCCTGAAGGGTAAGCATGAGAACCCCGCCGCTATCGGCCCCGATCTCACCGACGACCGCTGGATCCACGGCGGCCGGCCCCTTGAGCTTAACCACACGGTCACCGCGGGTGTGCCGGCGAAGGGCATGATCACCTGGGGCCCGATCTTGGGCCCGAAGAAAATCGCCGAGGTCGTGGCCTACATCCTCAGCTACCACGATCCCAAGGAGACGCCGGTTCCTGAGGAATCAACCGCCCCGGCCATCGGCGCTCCTGCGCCGATCGCGCCCGCTGCGCCACAAGGTGGAGCGCGTTGAGTTCAACGCGCTGGCTCCGCACGCCGAACCGGTTGGAGTCAACCGGTTCCACCTCATTCCCTCAGTCCATGCCCGCCGTCCCCATTCCGCCTTCACCGAATCTCGACTCCGTCACCACCATCCGCGAGGACGGCTCGCGGCGTTTTCTCCATCCGGCCGACACGCGCGGGCGCTTCACCGCCACACGCCGTTGGTCGGGGTGGCTCCTGATCGCGGTCTATCTGTCGCTGCCGTGGATCAAGGTCGGTGGACACCCGGCCGTGTTTCTTGACGTAGCGGAGCGGCGGTTCCACCTCTTCGGCCTTACTCTGGCGGCGCAGGATCTTTGGCTGCTGTTTTTCCTGATCACCGGACTGGGCTTCTCGCTGTTCTTTGTGACGGCGCTGCTCGGCCGCGTCTGGTGCGGCTGGGCCTGTCCGCAGACGGTGTTTCTCGACCATGTCTTCCGTCGCATCGAGCGGCTGGTGGAGGGCGACGCCGTTGCCCGCCGAGCGCTCGCCGCCGCCCCGCTGACCGCCGGTAAAATTCTCCGCCGCGTTGCGAAGCACGCGCTCTACCTGCTCGCGGCCGCCGCCATCGCGCACCTGCTGCTCGCCTACTTCGTCTCGCTGCCCGAGGTGTGGGCCATGATGCGGGCCGAGCCGGCGAAGCACTGGACGGCGTTCGCCTTCGTCGGGGTCTTCACGGGCGCGCTGTGGTTCAACTTCGCTTGGTTTCGCGAGCAACTCTGCATCGTGATCTGCCCCTACGGCCGCATCCAGTCGGCACTCATTGACAGCCACTCGCTCGTCATCGGCTACGACGCGAAACGCGGCGAGCCGCGCGGTCGCCTCGGCACGCCCGACGCTGGCGCGTGCGTGGCCTGCAACCGCTGCGTGCAGGTCTGCCCCACTGGCATCGACATCCGCCAGGGCCTCCAGATGGAGTGTGTCGGCTGCGCCGCCTGCATTGACGCTTGCGATGAGGTGATGGCCAAGGTCCACCGCCCGGCCGGCCTCGTCCGCTACGCGTCGCAAAACGCCTTCGCGGGCAAGCCAACTCGCTGGCTCCGACCGCGCACATTGGTTTATTTTTTTCTGCTGCTCGTCGGCGCGTCGGTCGCGACCTGGGCCATTTCCGGCGTGCGTCCGGCCAGTCTCGGCATCACACGTCTGACCGGTGCGCCGTATTACGTGGACTCTGCCATGGTGCGAAACCAGTTCCTCGTCCGCCTCGTCAACAAGCGCAGCGCGCCCGCCACTCTGCTCGTCACCGTCCACTCCGACAACCGCGATGTCACCGTCACCGGACTCGGCGGCCCGATCGTCCTGCCGGCCCTCGGCGAGGAGGTGCGCCCGATGATTCTTCAGGTCACGCGCGCCAGCTACACTGGCCCGTTCAGCTTCACCGTGCAGGTTCGGGACGGGGCGGGCACGTTTGCCGTCACGCGCACATCCGAGTTCATCGGCCCCGACGCCGCCCTCCTGCGGGAGGATTCTCCATGACAACGAAACCTGCCTCCGGTCTTGGCCTATGGCTTGGCGTCGCACTCGCTTTCGCGCTGCTACTCGGCGTCTACGCCTTGTTTTTTGCGGTCGCTTCCCGCCATCCCGTCGCCGAAGTTCCGCTTGCCACGGCGCCGCACACCCGCTGAACCGAACCAAGCCGCATTTGCGATGGAACTAGCCGCCGTCAACTCCACCGCCACCGCCTTTGTGGCCGGGCTTGTCACGAGCCTGCATTGCGCCGTCATGTGTGGCCCGCTCGCGTGCATGATGGCGCCGGCACGCGGTGACCGTGCCGACCCGCAGGCGGTCGCTACCGTCTATCAACTCTCGCGGCTGGGCGGCTACACGGCGCTCGGCGCACTGGCCGGCGGCGCGGGTGCGGTCCCGCTGGCGTTGCTCGGCGGGAGCGTGCTGCGCTGGCTACCGTGGGCGCTCGTGCTGTTTTTCGTTTTGGTCGCCCTGCGCTTCGACCGTCGGTTGCCGCGTGTCGCGGCGCTCACACGGCTCCAATGTAAAATCTCCGCCGCGCTGCGCGGACGCTCGCGCCTGACCGCCGCCGCGCTGATGGGCGCGGCCACGCCGCTGCTGCCGTGCGGCCCACTGTATTTTCTCGTCGCGCTGTCGGCGCTCGCGGGGTCGGCGGCGCGCGGCTCGGAGCTCATGCTGGCATTCGGCCTCGGCACGCTACCGCTGCTGTGGCTGGCGCAGGCGAACTTCGGCCGGCTGCAGGCGCGCTTCTCGCCGGCCACTGTGGCCCGCGCGCAAACCGTGTTCGCGTTTGCCGCCGCGCTCGTGCTCGCGTGGCGGCTGCGCGGCACGCTCGGCTTCGGTGGGCCGGACGCGGGGGCGTTTCTCTGCACCGTGCCATGAGCACCGTGTTACAAACTGAGCCTCAGCTGACGGACTTGCCGCCCGTAGCCGCCGCGCGTGCCGCACATCGTGTCTGCCGCCATTGCGGCGCGTCGTCACCGGCGGGCGAGTTTTGCTGTGCCGGTTGCGCCTACGTCCACCGGCTCCTGCACGAACAGGGCTTGGAGGCTTATTATCAAATCAAGGATCCCGTCACCGCTGCCGCCGATCCTTCGCTCCTGCATCCGCGCGATTTCGCCTGGCTCTCCGCGGCGCAGCGCGACGCGGAGGCGGCGGCCGGAGGCGGCGCGCCGGAGCTGCGGCTTGGCGTGCAGGGCGTCTCCTGCGCGGGCTGCGTCTGGCTGATCGAGAAGGTGTTCTCCCGCCAGCCCGGCGCGGGCCGCGCTGAAGTGGACGCGCAAACCGGCGAACTGCGCCTGCGCTGGCAGGCGGGCAAGTTCGACGCCGTCGCATTCGCGCGCACACTCCAGTCGCTCAACTACCTCGTCGGCCCGGCCGGCGCGGAGCCGGCCGTATCGGAGAGCCGCGCGCTCGCGCGCCGTGCGGGCCTGTGCGCCGCGTTCGCGATGAACGTCATGCTGTTCACGCTGCCGGTGTATTTTGGCATGGAGCCGACGTTCGCTTACGCGCGTCTGTTCAGTCTGTTGTCGTTTCTCTTTGCCACGCTTGGCCTGCTGGCCGGTGGGACGTATTTTCTCGGCCGCGCCGCGCGCGCGTTGCGTGACGGCGTGGTTCACCTCGACTTACCCATCGGCCTCGGCATCGCCTCCGCCTACGCCGGCTCGCTCTACGGCTGGCTCGCCGGACGGGAGGAGTATGTGTATTTCGACTTCGTGAGCGCGTTCATCACGCTCATGCTGGTGGGCCGCTGGGCGCAGGTCGCAGCGGTGGAGCGCAACCGGCGCCGTCTGCTCCGCCAGCAGCCCGTCTCGCCGCGGGTCCGCGTGCTCGGTGCGGACGGCACGGAAACCGAGATCGCGCCGGAGAAATTGTGCGCCGGCCAGCGTTTCGCGGTCGCGCCGGGCGGCACCGTGGCGGTCGGGGCGCGGCTTGAGACCGCCGGCGCGCCGCTGAGCCTGGCGTGGATTAACGGTGAGGCCGAGCCGCGCGTATTCCGTGCCGGCCAGCCCGTTCCCGCGGGCGCGCAGAATGTCGGTCGTGCAGACCTCACGCTCACAGCGACCGAGGGCTGGGACGGCTCGCTCCTCGCCGAGCTGCTGCGGCCCGCACCGCGCGCCGAGTTCCGCCACCGGCTGATCGAACGCGTCATTCAGGGTTATCTCTTCACCATCCTTGCCGCCGCCGTGCTTGCTGGGGCCGCATGGTTGTGGCGGACGGGCGACGGGCCGCGTGCGGGTGCTGTGGTGGTGTCCATCCTCGTCGTGTCGTGTCCATGCGCCCTTGGCCTCGCGTTTCCGCTGGCCGACGAGATCGCGACGGTCGCGCTGCGGCGGCGCGGGGTGTTTGTGCGCGCCGCCGATCTCTGGCCGCGTCTGCGCCGTCTGCGGCGGGTGGCCTTCGACAAGACCGGCACGCTCACGCTGGAGACGCCCATCCTGCGCGAACCTGAAAAACTCGCCGCACTCGATGGACCCGCGCGCGCCGCGCTGCTCGCCCTGGTTCAGGACAGTCCGCATCCGGTCAGCCGCTGCCTGCATGAGTGCCTCCTCGCGTTCGGTGCTGATCGTTCTCCGGCCTCTTCGAATCACACCGAGCAGGCGGGCGTTGTGACGGAGTCGGTCGGCGATGGGTTGGAGCTTTGCGCCGGTGGCGTCAGCTGGCGGTTGGGCCGCGCCGACTGGACTGTCGTGACGTCCGCCACTGTCGGAAGAGCTCCCTCCGACGAGAGCGCCACGGTGCTCGCGCGCGATGGCGCGGCGGTCGCCCGCTTCCATTTTTCTGACACCGCCCGCCCCGGCGCGAAGGAGGAGCTGGCCGCGCTCGCGCGGCGCGGGCTGGAGGTTTTTATCCTCAGCGGCGACCGGCCGGAAAAAGTCTCCGCGCTCGCCGCCGGGCTTGGTCTGTTGCCTGGCCGCGCGATCGGCTCCCTGTCGCCGCGTGACAAGGCCGCGTGGCTCGACGAACACGGTGCGGACGCCACGCTCATGCTCGGCGACGGCGCCAACGACAGCCTCGCCTTCGACCGCGCGCTCTGCCGGGGCACGCCGGCCGTCCACCGCACCCCGCTTGCGCCTAAGGCCGACTTTTACTGGCTGGACCGTGGCCTTGGTGGCATCCGCGCGCTGCTCGAGACGGATGACGCCCGCCGCCGCACGCAGACGACGCTGCTTGTGTTTATGATCAGCTACAATCTGCTCGCCGTCGGCCTCGCCGCCGCCGGCCGCATGAACCCGCTGCTCGCCGCTATTCTCATGCCCCTCAGCTCGCTCGCCACTCTTGCCCTCGTCGGCTGGGGGATGCGGGGCGTTTGGCGCGGCAAACCGCTGTAGTGGGCTTAGTTTTTACGCAGCCCCAGCAGAAACTCCCGGTTGCCATCGCCGCCGGTGATGGGCGATTCCATCGAGCCGATGAGCGTCGCGCCGGGCAGCTCGGTGAGGGCGAACGCGGTCACCTCGGAGAGCACGGCCTGCTGCACGGCGGGATCGCGAATGACGCCCCGGCCCTTGTCGGCCTCGGCCTTGCCGGCCTCGAACTGCGGCTTCACCAGCGCGACGAGCGTGCCGCCCGCGCGCAGCAGCGGCCACACGGAGGGCAGCACGGCGCGCAGCGAGATGAACGAAAGATCCATCACCACCGCGTCGAACTCTGCGCGTGGCAGGTCGGCGGCACGCAAGTGCCGGGCGTTGATTTTTTCTAGGTTGGTCACGCGCGGGTCGGCGCGCAGCTTGGCGTGTAGCTGCACTCGGCCCACATCCACGCACACCACATCCGCCGCGCCAGCTTGCAACGCGCAGTCGGTAAAACCACCAGTCGAGGCACCCACGTCGAGCACATGCGCGTCGCGCAAATCGAGCGCGAAACGGTCGAGCCAGCCTTGCAATTTCTCCCCGCCGCGCGAGACGAAGCGCGGCGGCTGCTCGACGGTGAGCGCGAGTTCCGGGGGGAACTCCTTGCCCGGCTTGTCGAGCCGCTCCGTGCCGTGCCGCACGCGGCCCGCCATGACGAGGGCCTTCGCCTGCGCGCGCGACGCCGCCAGACCGCGCGAAACGAGCAGCTCATCGAGGCGAAGTTTAGCGTGGGCGGTCATGGCGGCTGATTTTCTTAAACCGAATTGACCACGATCACACGGATTTGCACGGATGAAAAACAACGAGGTTGCCTCCCTCAATCCTTGTGCGGCGGAAACGCTCGGCGCAGCGGGTATGAGCGGTTCAAGGTTTGGCTCGGTGCTCTGTGGCTCAAATATGGTTGTGCGTGTTACCCCGTGTTCATCCGTGTTCAAAACAGATATTCCGCCGTCGGCCGCGATTGCGGTTGCGGCCTCGGGCCGGGCGGTTTGGCATGGACGCATGGCGCTCATCCCGCTCGAGGACAATTTCGCCGACGTGATCGGCAAGGCCCAGCGCGGCTGGAAAATCGCCGACGCCGAGCTTTGCCGGCGCGCGGAGGTGTCGGCCGCCGATCTTGCTGCCGTGCAGGCAGGACGGCCGATTGATGCTGTGCTGCGTCGCGTCGCGCGACACTTGCGGCTCGACCCGGACGCGCTGGAAGACCTGGCCCACGGGCGCTGGCGGCCGCGCCCGCCTGTTTTTCCGCGCGGATTCGCGATGTTCAACACCCGCTACGGGGACATGGCGGTGAACAGCTGTCTGGTGTGGGACTCGCGCTCGCGGCTAGCGGCGGCGTTCGACACGGGGGCGGATTGTGGCGCGATGCTCGACGTGGTCGCGGCGGAGCGGCTGGAGGTGAGCCATATTTTTCTCACGCATACTCACGAGGACCATGTCGCCGATCTCGCGCGGCTGGCGGCGGCGACGGGCGCGACGGTGTGGGCGAGCGAGCGCGAGCCGGCACCGCACGCCGGCGCGAAAACCTTCGCCGAAAACGCGCACTTCCATCTTGGCGAGATCGCGGTCAAGACCTTGCTCACCAGCGGCCATTCGCCGGGGCAGACGACGTTTTTCGTCACCGGCCTCGCGTGGCCGCTCGCCGTCGTGGGCGATTCGCTGTTCGCCGGTTCCATCGGCGGCAGCGCGGAGCATTTCGCCGAGCAGCATGGCAACGACGTGCGGAAAATTCTCACGCTGCCACGCGACACCGTGCTGGTGTGCGGTCACGGCCCGCTCACCACGCTGGCCGAAGAGCGGCGGCACAACCCGTTTTTCGCGCGGACGCCGCAAGCACCGAAGGCGGAGGAAAACGCGGTGCAAACTAAGGACGAGGGCACGTTGCCGCGCGGCAAGATGCGCGTCGCGCGCGCGCCGCGACCGATCAAGGGACCGACGCGGTTTCACCGTCGGCGGTCGGAGCGGGATTGAGCGGCTGCGAGGACCGCAGTCTGGTGCCGGTGGCACGTCTTCTCCACCAAGGTTTTTACGTCCTTTTTAATTCGACTTCCATGATCTGCCGGCGGCATCGTGGATCGCCCTTCGGAGCGGATTTCCATGCAACGTAAAACCGTCCTCATCATCGCGCTCGCGTCTGCCCTCGTGGTCGCGCTGGGCATCATCATTTGGGATGAGAGCGTCCGCGAGCGGCTCGGCTCCACCTACTACTTCATCGCGCTCGCCATCATCGGCGGCGTGGCCGGCGTGCTTGCCGCCTATGTGTGGGACCGAGCGATGGCTCAGCGGATCAAGGAACTGCGCGACACTGCGCAGACCGCGCAGAGCGAGTCGGCTGCATCCGACACAGAGGTAGAAGGCGACCCCGACGAGATTATCGGCCTAGCCCGCCAGATTGAGCGCATGGCTCGGTCACTTCAGCGGGTCGAGGCCAGCTACCGCGGGATTGTCGAGGATCAGGTGGACCTGATCTGTCGCTATCGCGCCGACGGCCGGCTCACCTTTGTCAACGGCGCCTATGCCGTGCATTTCGGCCGCCGGCGCGCCGATCTGATCGGGCAACCTGTCGCGCTCTGCTCTTCAGGCCTGCTGCCGACGGGGGGCGCGTTGCCGGACAACGCGGCTTTTGAGCATGCGCTGCCAGGCACCGACGGTCGCAGCCAGGTAATTGCCTGGACGCACCGCGCCATCAAGGACACCGAGGGCAATATTCTCGAATACCAGGCCGTCGGCCACGACATCACCACGCGCAAGGAGGCCGAGTCGTTGCTGCGCGCCGCGAAGGATGCCGCCGAGGCCGCTGACCGCGCCAAGGGCGAGTTTCTCGCCATCATGAGCCACGAGCTTCGCACGCCCATCAATGGCGTGCTCGGCTTCGCCCGGCTCCTGCGCGACTCGCCGCTCAACGGTGAGCAGCGTGGCAACTTGGAGATGATTGAGGACAGCGCCCAGGCGCTGGAGGCGCTCATCAGCGACATCCTTGACCTGTCCAAGATCGAGGCCGGCAAGTTTGAGGTCGAGAACTCCCCCTTTGCCCTGCGCCGCTGTC
>CAIPZZ010000237.1 GCA_903869665.1 uncultured Opitutia bacterium
ACCCCATGCAAGCGCGCTACCAGGCTACGCTACAGCCCGAACAAGAAAGGGTCAGCAAACCTCATCCCGCCCCCCACGCAAGCGGTTTCTTTGCCCCCGCCCCTCTTTCTCGTTCTCTTACTCTTTCTCGTTCTCCCTTTTTGATTTCTCCTACTCGTTCTCCCCCCTCAAACCTCCCCCTTCCTCCGCGCCTTTCCCCCTTGGCGCCTTCGCGTTAAATTCCGCCCCGCATAAAACTCCCGCGCCGCCGATTGTTGGCTTGCGCCGGAAACCTCGCGCCTCAGAGTGCGTCTTGCCCGTCTGACACCCCCGACGAACCACCCCTCCCCGATGCCCGCCCCCGAAAAGAAACTACTGAGCGCGAGTGCCGCGCTGCTGCTTCTCCTCGCGGGCGTCTGCGTCGCGCAGCCGTTCCAAGGTGGCGGTGGCTTGGGTGGCGGCGGGCGGCGCGGTGGCGGCGGCGGGGGTGGTGGTGGTTTCGGCGGCGGCTTTGGCGGAGGCGGTTTCGGCGGCGGGGGCGGCCCCATCGTGCGGCTCGAAGGCGGGGCGACCGTCAACCAGGACACTGTCCGCACCGCCCGTGAGACCGCCACCCACAGTGTGGGCCTACCCAACTGGACTATTCCGCCCGAGTTCAAGAACGACACCTTTACGTTCGCCCGGCTCGTTTTTCGCTCGTCCGGCGTCGGCGCGGTGGGCGGTGGTTTTGGTGGCCCGGGCGGCGGCCGCGGTGGACGCGGCGGCGGACGGGGCGGTGGCGGACGGGGCATGTGGTGGATTGATTACCCCGACGCCGACCTGAACCTCTCCGCCCGCCTCCAGCAGCTCACCTCGCTGAAGGTTGACCCTGACGCGCGTGTCGTCCGGCTGACCGATCCCGATGTCTCTCGCTATCCGTTTCTCTACGCCGTCCATGTTGAGGGAATGGACCTGCCCGAAAACGAGGTCGTCACCCTCCGCAAATACCTCCGCGCCGGCGGCGTGCTCATGGTGAGTGATTTTTGGGGCACGCAGGCGTGGAACCGCTTCGCCGCCCAGATGCAGCTCGTGCTGCCCGGCGTGGCGTGGGCCAACCTACCGCCCGAGCACCCGATATTTCACGGAGTCTTTGATCTCAAGCTCCCGCTCTCCAACCTGCAGGTTCCCACCCACTCCGGCGCCGACTATTGGAACCGCGACTACAACCCCGACGACCCCGCCTCGCGCGCCACCCGCCCCCGCACCGACGACGACAACATGCACGTCCGCGCCTGGCTCGACGACAAAGGTCGCGTCATGGTGCTCGCACTGCATAACACCGACATCAGCGACGGCTGGGAGCGCGAGGGTGAGGACCCGGAGTATTTCCGGCTGTTTTCCGAGTCCCGCGCCTACCCCATCGCGATCAACGTGCTCTTCTACATCATGACGCACTGAGCGGTTTAGGTTGGGGGTGGCCGCCTGCCCCGCCGTTTGTCATCGCGAGGTGCGCGCCGCGCGCCGTGGCGATCCAGCACTTCAACAACCCGCCCCACGCGCGCCGGCTGGCTCGCCCGGCCATCGCTCCAAAGGAGCGAGGGCTGGTGCCCGGAGTCGGGGTCGAACCGACACGCCTTTAGAGGGCGCGGGATTTTGAGTCCCGTGCGTCTGCCAATTCCGCCATCCGGGCGACGCGCGGACTGACGTTGGGCGGCCGGGCGGGTCAGGCCAAGAAAAAACCGGCGCGCACTTCCGGCGGCCCGCCGCAACCGGGGCTTGCGCCGCGCCGCCCCGCCGCGCTTCATGGGCCTTTTCCCATGCCCGACTTCCGCGCCCACTGCGTCCCCGCCGACCGCGAGCCCCGCGAGCTCCGCCTCTCCCCCGAGGAGTCGCACCACCTCGTCATCGTCAACCGCGCCGCGCGCGGCGACACCGTCGTCGCCTTCGACGGCCGCGGCGCGGAGTGGATTTGCGAGCTGACCGATGACGACCGCATCCACGCCGTGCTCAAAGTGCGCTTCGCCCAGCGCGCCAAACCGCTGCCCTTTGAGATGACGCTCGGCCAGGCGCTGCCCAAGGGGCCGCACATGGACGCCATCGTCCGCAAGGCCACCGAGCTCGGCGTCGCCCGCGTCGTCCCGCTCGAGAGCGACCGCACGCAGGTGCGCCTCGACGACGAGCGCTCCGACAAGAAGGTCGAGAAGTGGCAGACCGCCGCGCTCGAGGCTGCGAAGCAATGCGGCAACGCGTGGCTGCCCGAGATCACCCCTGTGCAGACGGCCGCCGCGTTCATGCAGTCGGCACGCGGCTACGATCTCAAGCTGATCGCCAGCCTCCAGCCCGGCGCCAAAACGCTCAAGAGCGTGCTCGCCACCTATCACGCCGCGCACGGCCGCGCGCCGGGCAAGGTCCTGTGGCTGGTCGGCCCAGAGGGCGATTTCACTCCCGCCGAGGCCAGCCTCGCCCGCAGCTCGGGCTTCGAGCCCGTCACCCTCGGCCCGCTCGTCCTCCGCTGCGAGACCGCCGCCATCTACGCGCTCAGCGTGCTCAACCACGAGCTGCAGTCCGCCTGAATTGCCGCGCCCGGCCGCCGCGCGGTCCCCGCGGGCGGGGAAAGTTTTTCCTTTGCCGCGCGCGGGGACGCCGTCTCAATCGCCCCTTTCCCTCTTTCATGCACCTCTCGGCGCTCCGCCTCAACAATTTCAAGTCCTTCGCCGACGCGACCACCCTGCGCTTCCAGCCCGGCGTGACCGCTGTCGTCGGCCCTAACGGCTGCGGCAAGTCCAACATCGCCGACGCCATCCGTTGGGTGCTCGGCGAGCAGAGCGCCAAGGCTCTGCGTGGCGGCTCCATGCAGGATGTCATCTTCGAGGGCACTGACTCGCGCCGCGCCGCGCAGCTCTGCGAGGTCGCCCTGCTGCTCTCCGGCTGCGAGGCTCAGCTCGGCTCGGAGTTTCACGAGGTCGAGATCATGCGCCGCGTCCACCGCGATGGGGCGAGCGAATATTTTTTCAACGGCCAGGCCTGCCGACTGAAGGACATCCACCGGTTGTTCATGGACACCGGCATCGGCCGGACCAGTTACTCGGTCATGGCGCAGGGCCAGATTGACCTTATCCTGTCGTCCAAGCCCGAGGAGCGCCGCGCGGTGTTCGAGGAGGCGGCGGGCATCACGAAATACAAGAGCTCGCGCCGCGAGGCCCTCAACAAGCTCGCCCTCACCGACCAGAATCTCGCGCGCGTCACGGACGTGATCTCCGAGGTGGGCCGCCAGATCGGCAGCCTGCGGCGGCAGGCCGCGAAGGCGCTGCGCTACAAGCGCCTAAATTTCCGCCTGCGCCACCTGAGCCTCGCGCACAGCGCGTTCCAGCACGCGCAGATCGCCGCCACGGTGGCCGAGCTGGAGGGCAAGGTCGCCACGCTCCGCACCGCCGCGGGCGAACGCCGCGCCAAGCTGGAGGGCGGCCAGTCCGCCCTCGACGAGCAGAAGACCACCCGCACCCGCCTGCATCAGGAGGCCGCGGCCGCCCAGCAGGGGGTCTTTGATCTCCGCTCGCAAAAGGAGGCCGCCGAAAACGCCGCCAATCTCGCTCAGATCCGCCGTGACGGCCTGCGCGACCGCCTCCAGTCCTCCCGCGACAACCTCGGCGAGCTCGAGATGCAGCAACGCGAGCTCGCCGCGCAGTCCGACAGCGGCGTGCAGGACAAGCAGCAGCAGCTCACGCTCCTCGGCGCGAGCGACGCCGTGTTTCAGAACCGCAACCGCGAGCTGTCCGTCGCCGAGGCCGCGCTCGCCAAGGCCGAGCAGGAACTGCAGGCGGCCAAGTTTACGCTGCTCCAGCTCGAAAGCTCCGTCGCCCGCCTCCGCACTGACTGCACCGGCCACGAGGTGGACCAGAAGACCTCCGCCCAGCGCCACGACGCGCTCGCCAGCGAACTCGACGCCATCCGTGCCGCCCAAGCCGCCGCCGCGCTCGCCGCGAGCGACGCCGCCACCCGTGCCGATGCCGCCGCGGCCGAAAAGGCCCGCCTCCACCAGGAGGCCGCCGCCGGGCAACAGACCATCATGGATCTCACCCGCGAGTTCCGCGACGCGCAGCGCGTGTTGCAGGAGGTTGACCGCGCGCTCGCCCAGCGCTCGGCGCGGCTCAAGCTCCTCCAGCAGTTGCAGGAAAAGTGGGAGGGTTTCGGCGAGGGCGCCAAGGCGCTGTTGCAAGGCAAGCTCGACGCTACGCTCGCGGGCGCCAAGCCCGCCGCGCTCAGCGCGGGCCTCGAAATCCAGCCCGAGTCCGGCAAGGCCATCGAGGCGCTGCTCGGCGCCGCCGTCGAGGCCGTGAGCGTGGCGGATATCGCCACCGCCCGCCGTGTGCTCGAAAAGCTGGAAGCCGACCAAATTGGTAGCGCTGTGCTGCGCGTCGCCGTGGGCGCAGCGCCCACCGACGCCGACCGCCCGCTGCCCGTCGGCCTTGTGCCCGCCACCCAGGGCCTCGGCGATATCGAGCCGGGCCACCCCGCGCTCGGCCTGCTCTCCGAGTGCTACATCGCGGACGACCTCGGCGCGTTTCTGGATTATTGGGCGCTAAATCCCGCCTTCTCCTTCCTCGCCGTCGCCACCCGCAAGGGCGAGCTGGTGGACCGCCGTGGCCTAGTGTCGGGCGGTCATCTCAAGAAGCCCACCGGCGGCATCGTGCAGCGCCGTATTGACCTGCGTGAGACGGCCAAGGCCCTCGCTGACGAGCAGAAAAAACACGACGCGCAACGCGCCGTGATTGACGCGATCAACACCCGCCTCGCCGCCGCTGAGCAGGCGCTGGAGCAGAAACGCACCGAGGTGCTGGCCGCCACCCAGCAGGCCGCGTCGGTCCAGACCGAGCAGCGGGCAGCGCAACGCTCCGTCGAGGACACCGCCGCGCGTTTGCGCCGCATGGAGAGCGAGCTCACCGCGCTGGGCTCGGCGCGCCACGAGGCGCAGGCCCGCTTCGAGAAGGCCAGCGCCGGGCTCGCCGCCGCCGAGGCCGATGCCGCCGCGCAACGCGAAAAAATCTCCCGCCTCGAAAAGGACATTACCGCCGCGCGCACCGAGCGCGACGTGAAACGCGACACGCTCGCGCAGGCCCGCCTCGAGCTCGCCGAGCGGCGGCAGAAGGTGGAGGTCATAGACCGCGGCCTCGCCGACATGGCGCGCCGCCGCACCCAGCTCGCCGAGATCCTCGTGCAACGCCAGCAGGAGATTGAGGGCTGGTCCCGGCAGATCGAGGAGCTGACCAAGGAGACCGCCCGCGAGAACGATCGCGCCGCGCAACTCGCCGGCACCTTGGTCGGCGCCCAGCAATCGGTGGAAAAAGTCCGCGCCGAACTCGCCGAGGTCGAGCGCGCCATCGCCGCCGTCGAGGCGGCGCAGCAATCGCTCCGCGCCGACGCTGACGCCGCGCAGTCCGAACTAGGCCGCAACGAGGTCCGCCTCGCCGAGCAGTCCGCGCGCCTGCGTTTCCTCGCCGAGGACGCCCAACGCGAGTTCGCCGCCGAGGTGACCACCCTCGACTGGAAAACCCTCCTCTGGCACGCCGACGACGATCCGCCCGACCTGAAGCCGCTTGATTTGGAGGAAGACGAAGGCGAGGCCGGCAGCCCGGACGCCGCGAAGTCTCGCAAGAAAGCCAAGGGCCCGAAAGGCGAGCCCACCGCCGAAAACCTCGCCGCGCTCGACACGACCGACTGGAGCCTCGTGAAGACCGAGGCCGATGCGCTTCGTCAGCGACTCGGCTCGATGGGCGCGGTCAACCTCGTCGCGATCGAGGAATACGCTGACCTCAAGCAGCGCCATGACTTTCTCACCGCGCAGAACACCGACCTCACCAACGCCAAGGCTGAGTTGCTCAGGAGCATTGATGAAATCAACCGCACCTCACAGGAGCAGTTCGCGGTCACCTTCGAGCAGGTGCGGAAGAACTTCGCGTTCACCTTCCAGCAGCTTTTTGGCGGCGGTGTCGCACGCCTGGAGTTGCTCGCGGCCGACGACCCGCTGGAGTCCGGCATCGAGATCGTGGCCCAGCCGCCCGGCACCAAGCTCCGCGGCATCACGCTGCTCTCCGGCGGCCAGCGCACGCTCACGGCGGTCGCGCTGCTCTTCGCGCTCTACATGGTGAAGCCTTCGCCGTTCTGCTTGCTCGACGAGCTCGACGCCCCGCTCGACGAGTCGAACATCGGGCGCTTCACCGGCCTGCTGAAAAATTTCACCGGCGGCTCCCAGTTCATCATCATCACCCACAACAAGCGCACCGTCGCCGCCGCCGACGCCATCTACGGCGTGACGATGGAACAGCGCGGCGTCTCGAAGACCGTCTCCATGCGCTTCAACCACGAGCGCGGCGAGGCCGAGGCGAACGGTGGCGTGACCATCGCCGACGCGGTGCGCGGCGCCGCGCCGGCGCCCGCCGCCGTGCCCCCGACCGCCTAGCCCGCGTCCTCCCCCACCCTTTTTCACCCATGCGGCTGCCGCATCTCACGCTCGTCTGGTCTCCCCGCCGGCTCTCGGCCGGCTGGCGGCTCGGGCTTTGGGGCGAATACCGCCGCTCCGGCGGCGGCCCATGGGCGCTGGCGGTGAGCGTGCGCGGCGCGTTGCTCTGGGGCGGAGCGCTGGGGCTGGCGGTGTTTCTGCTCGCGGCCGGCGCGTTGCTCCAGTTCCGCCTCAATGCCCTCCCCTTCAACTCCATCACCTACGCCGACCTCGTCCTCCCCTGGCGCTGGCCTCAGCTCTCCGCCAGGCGTGGGCAGGACCACATCGCGGCGGGGCTGGAGTTCCTGCGTCAGAAAAAAGGTCGCGAGGCGAAAAATTATCTGGAGGCCGGCTTGCGCCGCTACCCGCAGTCCACCAAGGCCCGTCTCGTCCTTGCCAGCTTCGCCCTCGCGCAGAACGACCGCGCCAAGGCCGAGACGCTGCTGCGCGACGGCCTGAGCTACGGCTGGCCGGGGCGCGATTACGTAGCGCAGCTCTTTGCGCTCGCCGCCCAGGGTGAAAACTACCCGTTGCTCATCGCCGCGGCCGAAACCGCGCTCGCCCAGCTCAAGGATCGGCCACTGCTCGCCGAGGACCGCCGCTGGGTTGTGCGGCAGAAGCTCTCCGCGCTCATCGCCGCCGGCCGCGCCGACGAGGCCGCGCGCGTCGCCGTGGCCGAGGGCGAGTCCCAAGGGCCGGTCATGCGCGAGTTCCACGCGCTCGCGCTGCTCAAGGCCGGCCCGCCCGCTGCCGCCGTTGATTTTCTCACCGCCTGGCGGGCCGCCGCCCGCGCCCCGGAGGAGGTCGCGCAGACGCGCCGGCTGCTCGTGCGCGCCCTCCGCGAGGCCGGCCGCCCCGACGAGATGAATCGCGTCCTCGAAGAGCTGCGCGACGCCCACCCCGCCCGGCCCGAGCCCTACATCTACGGCACCGTCCAACGCCTGCTCGCCAACCGCCGCGAGGACGCGGAGAAATCATACAACGCCTTTCTCCTCCGCTTCGGCTCCAAGCTTGCCAGCCTCGTCCAGCTCGCGGAGCCCCTGGGCGAGATCGGCGAGGAGCCGTTGCTTACCCGCCTGCTCGCGGTCTCACGGGACCAGCGCCTGCCACTGCTGTCCCTCCAGCGCGCCCTCGCGGTCGCGCAGATGAAGAACGGCCACTGGGCCGACACCCGCGCGACCCTCGCCGCGATCCGGCCCGCCCTCCCCCCGGACGACGCCACCGGCGCGTTCTGGCTCGAGTGGATGTCGCTCACCGCCGCCGCCGCCGCCAGCCCGGCGCAGGACACCCAGGAAGCCCTCGCCAATTTCGCCCGGCCTCACCCCTACCCCCTGCACCTCCGGCTCTACCTCGACACGCTGGACGTGCTCCGCCGCGCCGGCCGCGCTGAGACCGCCGCCCAAGTCTTCGCCTTCGCGCGTGGCGCCTATCCCGCCAGCCCCTCGCTCGGCGATCAGGCCGACGCCGTCGCCGCCGGGCTGGCGCGCGCACGCGATGACGCCGCGAGGCTCGCGGTCGCCTCCCTGCCCACGCTTCCCGCCGTGGTCGCGCCCGAGGTGGATTTTTTCCGCGCCCTCGGCGACCCGCTCACCAACCCCGACCCCGCCGCCGCCCTCGCGCAAATCCGCGCCGCCCGTTCCGCCCGTCCCGCCCCCGCTTGGCTCGCCACTCGCGACGAGGAGCTGCGCCGAGCCGAGGTCGCGCTCGCCGCGCGCCTCAGCGACGCCCCCGCCCTCGCCGCCACCGCCGGCCTCTGGCTGACTGGCGACGCGAGCCGGCTGAACGCCGCCGTCGCGCTCGCGCGCCAGCTCCACGACGCCGGCTTCGCTGCCGAGGCCGGACAGTTGCTCGACGCCGTGCTCCGCAAGTCTCCCAGCTTTCCGTCCGCCGCGCGCCTGCTCGCTGAGTGGCGGCCCGCCGGCACCCCTCTCACACCTGTCTCCGTCACTCCGCCCGCTGCGGCCGGCGTCGCCAACGAGGCCGGTTTCTTCCAAACCCTTGGTGACCCGCTGACCAACCCCGATCCCGCCGCCGCGCTCGCCCTGCTCCGCGGCGCCCGCGCCGCGCGGCCCGCCCCCGGCTGGCTCGCC
>CAIPZZ010000238.1 GCA_903869665.1 uncultured Opitutia bacterium
CGCCTCTGGCACCACCAGCCGCCGCGCCCGCGCCGCCGGGGCTGGCCCCGCGCGCGCCGCGCGCCGGGGGTGTGTAGCCGAGCGAGGCCTGGAGCGCGCGAACTTCCGGTAGCTTGCCGGTGGAGCCGGTCGTGTCGTGGCCAAAGGGCATGACGATGATCGCGGGGACGGCTTTCCCGTCGGCGATGAGATTATCCATGATGTTGTTCGCCATGCCGGACTGCGTCCATCCGCGCTCGTAGTCGTTTGCGCCGTGAAGAAGGTAAATGACGGGATAGCTCTTGCCGCTCGTGCTGTAGCCGGGCGGTGTGTAGATGACGACGCGGCGGGCGGTCTTGTTGTCGGGATTGAGATAGTGGTGCTCGATGAGATCACCGTGCGGGATGTCGCGGAACATCATGAAGTCGGCCTCCTTGCCGGGAAGAGCGACTATGCTCTTGTAGACGCCCGAGCCGGGGCGCACGAACGTGTTCTGCGGGTCGGGCGTCGTCAGGCCGTCCACCACGAACCAGTATTGGTAATAGCTCGGCGTAAGCTTCGGGGTGGTGTAGGACCAGACGCCAGAGGCCTCGTCCTTGACCATGTCGTAGCCCGCGGAGCCGTGAACAGTGACCTCGCCGAGTTTGGGTATGTCGGAAAACACCTGCGCCTTCTTGGCGTTCGGGGCCAGGAGGCGGAAGGTGATCGTGCCATCGGCGTTGACTTGGGGGGAGGTATTGGAGGCACTGGCGACGCTGGCCTCGACACCGGCGCCGCCGCCGCGCCGGGGGCCGGCAGCAGGACCGGCACCGGGCGTGCCTGGCGGGGTGTTGTTGATCTGGGCCGAGGCCGGGACGGCGACGAGCGCGGTGAGCGCCGCCGCACAGAGGATGCGAGGGATGGATTTCATGGGGAGGTTGGGTGGAGGGGGGAAACTGTAAGCGGAACAATCACCTGCTGAGAATGACGCAAGCCGTGTCTGCCCGGCGGAGACAATGCGCGAAGTGGCACTGAGACTCCGCCGGATCGCCGGTGCCCGTCAGATATTAGCAAGGCGACCCGTGGAATCGCCAAAGCGCTCCACGCCCTTCGCCCCCATCCGGTCGAGCAGGCTGAGGTAGAGATTGGTAAGATTTTGCGGCTCGTGCTGGACGAAGCGGCCGGGCTGGAGCGCGCCGCCGCCGCCGCCGGCGAGGATGATCGGGAGGTTGTTGTGGGTATGGCGGTTGCCGTCGCCGTTACCGCAACCGTAGAGCACCATGGAGTTGTCGAGGATACTCTTGCCGTCCACGTCCTTGGTCTTCTCGAGCTTGTCGAGGAAGTAGGCGAACTGCGTGGCATACCACTTGTCAATGACGCAGGTCTTGGCGACGAGGTCGGGCTTGTTGCCGTGGTGCGTGCAATAGTGGTGGCCGTCGGGGATACCGATCTCGTCGAAGGAGCGGTTGCTTCCATCACCGGCGAGCAGGAAGGTGGCGATGCGGGTATTGTCCGTCTCAAAGGCGAGGTGGAGCATGTCCATCTGTAGGCGCACGTATTGGGTGAAGCTTTCGGGGATGCCGTCTGGCGTCTCTATGCCGGGGGACTTTCGGGCGGCGGCTGACTTCTCGGCGCGCTCAATGCGCTGCTCAATGTCGCGGACGCTGGTGAGGTATTGGTCGAGTTTCTCCTTGTCGCGGGCGGAGAGCTCGCCGGGGCGCCGGTCGAGACCGGCGGCTACGGCAAGATCACGGGCGACACCGCGGCTTTCGTTGCTAACATAGTCGAGGATGGAGCGCTGCTGGCGCTGGCGCAGAATCAGGTTCTGTTTGCGCTCTGCAGGGGAACCGGAGCCGAAAAGCCGCTCAAAGAGCAGACGGGGGTTGACCTCGGGCGCGATTGGGGAGGTGGGGTTGGCCCAAGCCATGTTATGCTGGTAAACGCAGGCGTAGCCGCTGTCGCAGTCGCCGGCGGTGCGAAGTGTGTCGCAGGAGATCTCGAGGGATTTGAACGGGGTGACGTGTCCGACCTGCTGGGCGATAATCTGGTCCACGGAGACACCGGAGCGGAAATCCGCGCCCTGCGTTTTCTTGACTCGCACGCCGGTGAGGAACGAGCCGCCCGCACGGCCGTGGTCGCCTGCGCCGTCGGGGCCGGAGGTGGCGGGTTCCAAGATCATGCCACCGAGAACCTGAACCTTGTCCTTGATCGGATTCAGGGCCTCCATCGTCTCGTTAAGTTGGAAGTCGCGGCCCTCGCCGGTCGGCCACCATTTGGAAGGGTAGGTGCCGTTGGCAAACTGGAAGAACGCGAGTCGCAGGGGCGCGCCGGTGGGTGTGACAGCGCCGAGCGCGGCAGCTTCGGCCAGCGCAGCCCCGCTGAGCCGGGGCATGAACGACTCCAGCGCGGGCAGGGCGATGGCCGCGCCGACGCCGCGCAGGAAATTGCGGCGGCTGAGACTGTGGAAACGCTCGGCGTCCGTGTGGCGGTTGGCTTGGGGGGGCTTTTTCATGGTCGTATCAATTTTGAGTTAGACGTGAGGGGGACTTGGCCGGCTCGGTGGCCGGGCTGGCGAAATTGCGCTGCTGCTGGAACGGGGCGGACTGAATCACGCCCATCAGGAGCGCCGAGAAGGCGCCGTTTTTCCGCTCCATCTCCGCGACGATCTTGTCCACGGTAGGCACATCGTAATACTCCATGCCGCGTCCGACGGCGTAGATCAGCAGCTTTTCCGTCAGGCAGCGGTAAAAGTCCTGTTTGCGCGTGGTGACGAGAATCCGCTTGAGCTCCCGGATGTCGGCAAAGCTTTCGCCGGTGGCAAGCTGGCCGGAGGCATCAATCGGCTGATTCAGCTCCTGTGTGCGCCACTGGCCAAGGGCGTTGAAATTCTCCAGCGCGAGCCCGAGCGGATCCATGCGGTTGTGGCAGGAGGCGCACAGCGCGTCCTCCCGGTGGGCGGCCATGGACTCGCGCATGGTGGGCACGTGGCTCGGATCCTTCGGCTTGAGGTCCTCGAGGGCGGGGATGTTGGGCGGCGGAGGCGCCGTGGGTGCGTCGAGGAGGTTTTCGAGCACCCATTTGCCGCGTTTGACCGGCGAGGTGCGCGTGGGATTGGACGTGATCATCAGCACGCTGCCCATGGTGAGGATGCCGCCGCGCGGATTGTCCGCTGCTAGGGTGACCTTGGTCAGCTCCGTGCTCTCAACCCCGGGGATCCCATAGGCGTTGGCGAGCGATGCGTTCAGAAAGGTGTAATCGCTCGCAAGGAATTCATCCACGCTGCGGTCCTCCCGGACAACATACTCAAAGTATTTTTCCGTCTCCTGCTTCAGGCTCTCGCGCATGGCCTCGGTGGTCAGACCAGCCGCGCCGCCGCCGCCGCGTTGGCCGCCCCGTCCCGCGCCGCGTCCGGGGGCACCGCGTCCGGCCACACCCCGAGCACCACCGCGTCCGGCGCGCCCTTGGCCGACGACGGCATTGACGATGTCATTGGCACCATCATTCACCGCCGCGATCGCGGGTGCGGGCGTGGGTGAGCTTTCGCGGGCAAGAATCTCAGTGGGGTTCAGTGGCACGGTGGTGACCAGACGGGTCTGTAGCCACTGGCCGGGAAAATTCTGCATAAAGGCCGCCGAGCGCGGGTCGGCGAGCATGCGTTTCACTTGGGCGGCGAGGTTGGCGCGGAGTTGGCCGGCGGTGGCGAGCTTGCGCAGCTCGTCGTCGGGCATGGTGGACCAAAGGAAATAGGAGAGACGCGAGGCCAGCGAGTGCTCATCCACGTTGGCGTAGGCCCCGCTGCCGGCAGCGGGGTCGGGCCGCTCGACGCGATAGAGAAAACGCGGCGAGGCCAGCACCGCGACCATCGCGCGGGCGATTCCGGCCTCGAAGGAGATGCCGGTCTGGGAGTAGTGCTGCTCGGCGAGCTCAACCAGCGGCGCGACACTCTCGTCGGCCACAGGCCGGCGGAAAGCCTTGGCGGCAAACGCGCCGAGAATCTCCTTGGCGTAAGTGCGGCGCTCGGCGGGGTTGGTGGGGATGGCGTCCCGGGTGAAGAACCGCGCGTAGTTGGGCGTGGGCACCCACTTCGTGGGGTCGAGCGGCCCCTCCATCCGAGCACGCTTGAGATTGTATTTGTTGTCCGCAGCCCCGCCCGGCCGGGCCTGGATCGGTTCGATGGGTTTGAGCGTTACGGCCACAGTGTGGACACCCGGCTCCCAGCGCACAGTGTGAATGTCCTCGGAGTCGCGGTTGGCTGTCCAGCTATACTCGTTTTGCGAGACTTGCTTGCCGTCGAGGAAAACCGTCACCTGGGCGCGCTGGGGGACATAGATGAAGTCGCCCCGGAGGTTTTGCTCAACCACGAGCCGGTAGTCACCGGCCTCCTTGACGTTGAAGGAGTGGCTGACGGTGGCCTCCTCACTGTAGGGCAGCACCACGGCCCGGACGGCGTCGGCCCCAATGCCGGAACCGCGGATGGTCTCGATCGTGGCGGGCGTGCCGTCGTCATACTGAAATTCGCCCGGGCCGGCAACAAGCACCGCCGGCACCCGGCCAACCTTTGGCACCGCCTTGTCCACGATGGTCTGCGCGGCACCGAGATATTTTTCCATCAGCAGCGGGGACATGTTCAGCACGTCGGCGACGTTGTCGAAGCCGTAGCCGCTGTCGTCGTCGGGAAAGGCCGCGTGGGTGTCGAACGAGACGCCCATCAGGTCGCGGATCGTGTTCTGATATTCGGTGCGATTGAGCCGGTGCAGGGTGACCCGGCCGGGATCGGGCTTGGTGGGGTCGAGGCCGAAGGCGGCGGTGATGATCCAGTTCTCCAGCTTCACACGCTCGTCGGCCGCGAGGGCGTTGTTGGCCTCCAACGGCGGCATGAGGTGGGAGCGAGTGTTGCGCAGCACCTTCAGCCAAAACTGCGGATCCTGCGCGATGCGGTCCTGGGTCAGTTTGTCAAAGGCGAGGCCGCCCTTGCTCTCGCCACCTCCGTGGCAGTCGTAGCAGCGCTCCTTGAGGATGGGTTCGACGACCTGATGAAACTGTGCGACGACCGCGGCCTTCAACGGCATGGGCTCCGGAGCCGGCGCGGGCTTGGGGGCGGATGCCGGCGCGACGGAAGCCATCACCGTCACCACCCCGGCCGCGAGGGCGGGGATCAAGGAAAGGGCGGGAAACCGCAATGAGCGCATGGGAGTAAAATCGGGATGTTTGGGGACGAGGGCGAATGGAACAATATCTGGAATTCCCCGACGTCACGCAAACTTTATTTGCAAGAGACAGGGGAGATTTTTACGGTCGGGCCGTTGTGGCGGCAGCAGGGTCAGCGCGGGGATTTTTTGCGGCACTACGCTGGCGCTTCTCACCGGCGGTGTGATCTCCGCCGCATCGCAGTGCGTGAATTGCGCACCACGCGTTAGCCGGCGAGTATGTCGCTGAGCTTGGGCGCCGTTGCTCAACCGCTTAGAAGCGCCATTCGACGCCACCGTGCACCCCCAGCGGCAGCGCGGGGAAGCCGGCGGTCTCGGAGTAGCGCCGGTTGAGCGCGTTTTCCACGCGTAGCTTCAGCCGCAGGTTTTTGTTGACCTCGTATTGCGTGAACACCCGCGCCACCACATAGCCGGGCTGCTGCGCGCGGATGAACGTCACCGGGTCGGTGTCCTCGCGGTCGGACACGCCGCGCAAACCCGCGCCGAGCGTCCAGCCGGGCAAGGGCTCGCCGCGCAGCTCAGCGAAAAACGTGTGGCGGGGGCGGCGTTGCAGCGGCCGGGCCGCGACCGCGTCGCGCGCTTCCAGATAGGTGTAGCCCACCGTGAACGCGCCGGCGGCGGCGAATCGCCACTCGGCCGACGTCTCGACACCACGCATCCGGGCTAGGCCGATGTTTTTCGACGTTAACGAGAGGAAATCAAACTGCACGAGGTCGGTCGTTTTACTCTGAAAGGCCGTCGCGCTGAGCGTGAGTTTCCCCTCTAGTAGCTCCTGCGTCACGCCAACCTCCTGCCCCCGCGCGCGCTCGGGCCGCAACGTGGTCGGTGGCGGGCCGAAGCCGAAGTCCACGAAGTTCTGCAACTCCGGTGCGGCGAAGGCCGTGCCTTCTGCGGCGTGCAGCACCGTGCCGGTCGCGGCCACGCGATAGCTCGCGCCATAGCGCCAGGTGTTGGCTGCACCGTAAAACGCCGCGTAGTCGTCGCGCCGCGCCGAGGCGAGCAGCGTGAGGCCTGCGACCGGCTTGAATTGCACGCCGGCAAACACCGCGACGTGCCGCTCGTCGCGCGTGAAGGGCAGGGCAAAGTTACCCGCGCCCGGCGCGTAATCCGCGTCCTGCCAGCCGCGCTCCGCCCCGGCGTATGCCGCCAGCGCGACCGACGGGTGGAACTCCACCTGATATACCAGCCCACGCGTGCGGACGGTCGTGGTATAGTCAGAGAAAACCTGCGTGTTGTCCGCAGCACTGTGCTGGCGCGCGAGTGAGAAGTCCACGGTGTGCGTCCACGCCTCACCGGTCTTCACGATTAGGCTGGGCGCGAGGAACCACAGCTCCTGCTCAAATCGCTCGTCCGGGTCGGCCGCCGTAGTTTGCGTGCCCCCGCCGGGGCTGCCGCCGTCGCGGCACAACCAACCCGCGAGCAGCTCCAGCCTCGCGGCAGGGGTGACCTGCCAGCCGAAGGTGTTGAGGGTGCTCGACGCTTCGAACGCGCTGTTCGGGCGGCGGTTGTCAGTGGCGTAATGCGCGCCGCCGACGCTCGCAGACACCCCATTCCGCGCCGCGGTCACGCCCACTTCGGCGTGGCGCGTGGCAAACGTGCCATAGTCGCCGGCCAGCGTGCCGCTCACACCGTCGGTCGCGCCGCGTTGCGTAATGAAATTGACCGCGCCGCCGAGCGCGCCGCCGCCCTGCGCCGCGCCAAGCGGGCCACGCGCGACCTCAATGCGCGCGACGTTGCCGAGCGGGAAATACCCAAGGTCGAAATAGCGCTGCATATCCGTCGGCAATCGGCGACCGTCGAGCAGGATCGCCGTGTGGCGCGTCTCCGTGCCACGCAGAAAAAGGCCGGCGCCTTGGCCGGGCATCCCGCTATCGGCCACGCTGAGGCCGGGCACGGTCTTGAGCGCCGCGAGCGCATCGCCGAGCTGCGCGAGCTCCAGCTCGGCGCGGGTGATGACGGTCACGGCGGCGGCGGTCTCCTCCGCGAGCGTCGGCACGCGCGTGGCGGTGACGACGAGCGGCGAGAGCGAGACCGGTGGCGCGGCGGGCGGCGCGGATGGCGGCTGCGCGCGGAGGCCGGCGGCGAGGGCGAGGACGAGCGCGCCGAGCGGAGCGCGGGTTTTGGAAAGCCGGCCCGCGAGGCGGGACGGCGAGGGAACGAGTGGGTGGGTCATGGCGGGTCTCTCTGGCTGGGCAAGAGCAGACGCGCCCCCGTGGCCGGACGGCCGCAGCGGCACCTCGCTCTCACGCTTCATATTTGCGATGAAGATTTCGCGGACGGCGCGCGCAAAAGTTTCGCGCCGAACGCGTGAGTGCCCCGGGACGGATGTTCGGACTCCGCATATGTGGCGCGCGTGCCGCGCGCAAATCCCAGCCGCCAAAAAGCAAAGCCCAAAAACAACGGCGGCTAAAAGCCGCGGTGAGTTTGGAGTCTGGCCCTTTGGAATTTTGGGATTTGCACGCCGCTGGCGTGCCCGCCTCGCCCCCGCCTTCGCCGGCCTGCGCCGACTGGCTCTGCTCCCGCCCGTGCGGAATGGGGGTCTGGACTGATGCGTTACCGCAGCGCAACTGCGGCCGGTTTTCACGGCCTTTCCCGCTGCCCGGAACGTTTGGAAAAGAACGCCGCCAGCAAGCCCGCGCCGCCGGCGGATGTCCAGCGAGGTTTTCGGTCAACCGTGAAACGGGGTGTAACATGCGCTTGATGCGTGCCGCATTTTTCCACACAACCACTGCCGCACCCCAACCCTTATCATGAAATTCGGCGCCAGCACCTGGCTTTGGACCTCACCCTTCAAGACCGACACCGTCGCGCTTTTCCCCAAGATCCGGGGCATGGGCTTCGACTTTGTCGAGATTCCCATCGAAGACCCTGCGCTGATTGACCCCACCGTGGTGCGCCGCGCGCTCGGCGACCACGGCCTCGCGCCCGTGGTCTGCGGCGCCTTCGGGCCAACACGCGACCTCACCAGCGACGACCCAAAGTTGCGCGAGAGCGGCCTGGATTACATCACGCGCTGCCTGGACATCTGTGTCGCGCTCGGGGCCACATTCCTCGCGGGACCGATGTATTCGGCGGTCGGCAAGGCTCGACTCGTGCCGCCGGAGCAGCGCCGCACCGAGTGGGCGCGCGCGGTGGAGAATCTCCGCAAAGTCGCCGGCCTCGCCGCCGAACGGAAGCTCCGCATCGCGTTGGAGCCGCTCAACCGCTTCGAGAGCGACCTCGTCAACACCGCCGAGGATGCGATGCGCCTCGCCCGCGAAATTGATCACCCGGCCGCGTGCGTGATGCTCGACAGTTTCCACATGACCATCGAGGAGCGCGACCTAGAGCTGGCAATCCGCGCCACGGCGGGAAAACTCATTCACGTCCAGGTGTCAGAAAACTACCGCGGCACGCCCGGCACCGGGCTCACGCCCTGGGCGAGCTTCGCGCGCGGGCTGGCCGCCATCGGCTACCAAGGCGGCGTGTCCATCGAGAGCTTCACGCCCGACGTGAAGGAGCTGGCCGGCGCGGTTTGCTTCTGGCGGCTGATGGCGGAGAGCCAGGACGCATTGGCGGCCGACGGACTGGCGTTTCTGAGGAAAACGTTGGGCTGAAAGGGAGAGCGAAAATCTTGGAATCTAAAATCGGGCATCGCAAATCAGGCATTGATCCACCTCGCGCGCCGGCGGTGTTGGCGCGCCAATTTCAAAATTTCCGCTGCCCGATTGTCAGTTTTCAAGATTTCCGCCCCTTCCGTCCCGCCGCCCCCCCGCGCGCGGCCGCGCGGAAAGAGCCGGGCCTCTGCCCGGTCTCGCGCTTGAAGACCACGCTCAGGTATTCGGTGTGCTCGAAACCAGTGCGCTCCGCGATCTGGTAGAGCGGCAGGTCGGTTTCGCTAAGGAGCTGTTTTACACGCGCCAGCCGGGCGTGCGCGATCTCCGCCCGCGGCGTGCGCCCGAGCAGGCGGCGGAAACGTTGCTCCAGCACCCGGCGCGACAGCGGCACGGCGCGGAGCACATCGGCCACGTTGATGCCGTCGCAGGCGTGCTCGCGGATAAACTGCACCGCGCGCGCCACGTCGCGGTCGTCCACCGCCAGCACGTCGGTGGACTGGCGCGCGGCCACGCCGAGCGGCGGAATCAGCCGCGCCTCCGCGCCCACGGGCCGGCCGGCCATCAGGCCGTCGAGCAACGCCGCCGCCTCGTAACCGGCAAGGTGGGCGTTGGGGATCACGCTCGACAACGGCGGCGAGGCAAGGTCGCACAGCAGTTCGTCGTTATCCACGCCGATGACCGCCACCTCCGCCGGCACCGCGAGCCCCGCGCTGCGGCACGCGTCGAGCACCTGCTGGCCGCGGATGTCGTAGGCGGCCATGATGCCGACGGGCTTGGGTAGCTCGGCCAGCCAGCGGCGTAGGTCCGCCACCTGCGTCGCGATGTTAGCCGCCGCCCTGGCGGAGGGCCGGTAGCAACTCACCTCCGTGCCCGCGGCCCGCAGCCGGTCGCAAAAATGCCGCTCGCGCCATGCCGACCAGTTGAAACGCGCGTCGCCGCAGAAGCCAAAGTGCTTGAACCCGCGCTCCAGCAGATGCTCGGCAGCAAGCCGCGCGATTTGCGCATCGTCCGTCTCGACCCACGGTAGCCGGGGCACCAGCCGGGCGGCGCTCACGTCCACCGCCGGCACCTTGGCGCGCGTGATGGCGCGCGCGATGCGTGGCGTCTCGATGCGCGCGATGATACCGTCACCGCGCCACTGCGCCAGCCAGGCGGGCGGGTCGTCGCCGCGCCCCTGCTCCATGAGATGAAACGACCACGGCTCGTGCTCCCGGATGTAATGAACGATGCCCTGCAACAGCCCGCGCGCGTAGGCGTTAGACGTCTCGACCAGCAGGGCAACTTGGCGACGACGCGGACGGGATGGAGAGCGGCGAAGACGGGGCATAGACGAGTAGCCTTGAACCGCTTCGCAAAAAATCAACCCGCGATGCGCCAACCGGGTGCCAACGGGCCATATCCCGCCAGAGCGCTACCACCGTGCAAAAATGTATGGTTAAAATACTCAGTATTATTTCGCAAAGTCTCATGGGTTCCCTACCCCTCCGTCTGCTAGTATCTGTCCTCCCCAACCCTTCCGTCCATGAACGCCCTCCTCCCCGCCCTGTGCCGCCGTCTTGTCCTGCGCGTCGTTTTCTTCGTCGCGACCGCCGTTTCCCTCTCAGCCGCGCCGCTGAAGGTGCTCTATCTCGGACTTGGCACCGAGCACAAACCGAACATTCGACTGCCAGATCTCGCGCCGGCGATGCTGGCCCAAGGCATCCAGCTCGTTTACACCGACGATGCAGCCTGGGCGCTCCAGCTTGAAGTGCTCAAGCGCTACGACGCCCTCATGATCTACGGCAACGCCCCGCGCATTGAGCCCGCGCAGGAAAAGGCACTGATGGACTACGTCACTCAGGGCGGTGGTTTTGTGCCGGTGCATTGCGCGTCCGCTTGTTTCGGCAACTCCGACGCTTTCATCGCGCTGGTCGGCGCGAGGTTCAAGAGCCATCAGACGGACACGTTTCGCGTCCGCAACGCTGCGCCCGACCACCCCGTGATGAAAGGCTTCGCGGGCTTCGAGAGCTGGGACGAGACCTATGTCCACGACCGCCACAACGAGGTCGGCCGCACCGTCCTCGAATACCGCGAGAATGAGCCGTGGACCTGGGTGCGCCAGGAGGGCAAGGGCCGCGTCTTCTACACCGCCTGGGGCCACGACGAGCGCACCTGGACCAATCCTGGCTTCCGGGAGCTCATGGCGCGCGGCATCCGTTTCGCCGCCGGCCTCGCACCCGTCGAGCCCGCCCCCGCGGCGAAGCCTGCGGGCGTGGCGGCGTTTGAATATGAGCCGACCGACAGCATGCCCTATTACAGTAACCAGCAGGGGGCCGCCGGTGGCGGGCGCAATCCGTGGCCCCAGATTCAGAAGCCCCTCCCGCCCGAGCAGTCCATGCAGCACATCATCGTCCCCGGCGGCTTCGAGTTGCAGCTTTTCGCCTCCGACCCCGATATCAAGAAGCCCATCGCCATGGCGTGGGACGAGCGCGGCCGCCTTTGGATTATTGAGACGGTAGATTATCCCAACAATCTTCTGCCGCCCGGCGAGCGCGGCAATGACCGCATTGTCATCTGCGAGGACACCAACCACGATGGCCGCGCGGATAAGTTCTCCGTCTTCGCCGACGGGCTCAATCTCCCGACCAGCCTCACCTTCGCCAACGGCGGCGTGATCGTCCACCAGTCGCCTGAAACACTTTTCCTCAAGGACACCAACGGCGACGGCAAAGCCGATGTCCGTCAGGTGCTCCTCACCGGCTGGGGCCGCAACGACACCCACGCCGTCGCGAGCAATCTCCAATACGGCCCCGACAATTGGATCTGGGGCACCGTCGGCTATTCTAATTTCAGAGGCACCGTCGGAGGCCAGAACGTCCAGCTCGGGCAGGGTATCTACCGTTTCAAGGCCGACGGCTCGGCCTTGGAGCAGGTTCGCCGCACGAACAACAACACCTGGGGCCTCAGCTTCAACGAGGCCGGCATCCCCTTCGCCTCGACCGCCAACGGGAATCCGAGCAATTACATGCCCATCGCGGAGCGCTACTATCAGCCCGCCGGCCTGACCGCCGCCCAGCTCGGCCCCATTGCCGACTCCTCCCGTTTTTTGCCTATCACGCCCAAGGTCCGCGAGGTGGACAACTTCAACGCCTACACCGCTGGTGCCGGCCACGCCGTCTATACCGCCCGCTCCTACCCGAAGGAATACTGGAACCGCATCGGTTTCGTCACCGAGCCGACCGGCCATCTCGTCGGCCAGTTCGATCTCACGCCCAATGGAGCCGACTTCCGCTCGCACAACCCCATGAACCTCTTCGTCAGCGACGACGAATGGTCCGCGCCCATCATGGCCGAGGTCGGCCCCGACGGCTCTGTGTGGGTGATTGATTGGTATAACCTCATCGTGCAGCACAACCCCGTGCCACAGGGCTACCAGAATGGTAAGGGCGGCGCCTATGAGAACCCGCTGCGCGACAAACAGCACGGCCGCATCTACCGCGTCGTGTGGAAGGCCGGCAAGCCCTCCCAGCAGCAGGATCTGAGCAAAGCCACGCCCGCCCAGCTCGTCGCCACACTTCGCAACGACAACCTCCTCTGGCGCCGCCACGCCCAGCGCCTCCTCGTCGAGCGCGGCAACCGCGATGTCGTCTCCGGCCTCGTCGGCCTGATCAAGGACCCCTCGATGGACGAGATCGGCCTCAACGTCGGCGCGATCCACGCGATCTGGACGCTCCAAGGCCTCAACGCCCTCGACTCCGACGCCACCGCGCGCGACGCCGTCGCTGGCGCGCTCAAGCACCCCTCCGCCGGCGTCCGCCGCAACGCCGTTGCCGCGCTCCCGCACAACGCCGCCTCGGCCAACGCCATCGCCTCCGCCGGCGTGCTCCGCGACAGCGACGCTCAGGTCCGCCTCGCCGCGATGCTCGCGCTGGCCGACACGCCCAACCTGCCCGAGGCCGGCAAGGCGCTGCACGACGCCCTCACTGGAACGCCCGTCGCGCTCGACCGCTGGTCCAGCGACGCCGCCAAGATGGCCGGCAGCGCGCAGGCCGCCAGCTTCATCGCGGCCGTCACCCCGACGGAGATGGGCGCTTTCCTCGCCGCACAAACCCAAGCCGAGCGCGTGCTCCTCTCCAGCGCCGCGCTGGCCGGGTCCGCCGGGCTGCCGCAAGATTGGGCGCTTGTGCAGACCGCCGGGCAGGTCGAGGCCGCCCGCGCCAGCGGCGCGCACAAGGGAGATTACAGCCTGCGCGTCGTGCTCTCCGGCGACGCTGCCACCGGCGGCGCGGGCACCAAGGTCAAGGTGAAGCGTAATTTTCGCTATGAGCTCACCGCCTGGGTAAAGACCGAAGGCCTGCCGGCCGCCCCGGCAGCTCCGGCCGGCCGTGGCAACCGCGGCGGCGGCAACCGGGGAGGCCCCGCCGCTCCCGCCGGGGGAGCTACGCTCACGATGCTTCAGCCTGACACCGGCCGTGGCGGCCGCCGCGGCGGCGGAGCACCGCCGGCTGGAGGCGCGAGGGGCGGCGGACCGGCCGCTGTCACCACTGTCTATGCTACCTCCGACTGGACCCAGATCCGTGTGCCCATCACCACCAATGCCACCGCCGACGAGGTTACCATCGCCTGCTCCGTGGCGCTAGGCACCGGCGGGACCGCCGGTTCCGCGTGGTTCGACGAAGTCGCACTCCGCGAGATCGGCCCGGCCGACGATAGCGTGGCCGACGCGTTCGCCACCGTGATGAACCTGGCCGCGTTACGCACCGGCCTCATCATGGCCAAACCGGCCCCCGCCCCGGCCGCGCCCACCGGCCCGGCGGCGTTCACCTTCGAGGTGAGCACGGTGCCCAACAAGATGCAGTTCGACAAGACGGAGCTCACCGTGAAGGCCGGCCAGACCGTCCGCATTGTTTTCAAAAACAACGACCTCATGCAGCACAATCTCGTGGTCATCCGCGCCGGCACGCTTGAGGCCGTCGGTGCCGCCGCCGACCGGCTCGTGACCAGCCCGCAGGGCTTCGCGCGCGGCTTCGTCCCCGAGACGACGGACGTGCTCGCAAACTCCACCCTGCTGAACCCGGGCGAGACCGCCGATGTCACCTTCACCGCGCCAACGACCCCCGGACGCTATTCCTATATCTGCACGTTCCCGGGCCACTGGCGGCTCATGCAGGGCACTCTCGTCGTCACACCGTGACCTCGTAGGTCGGGCTTTACGCCCGACACCTACTCCCACGAAATCATATCGGGCCTAAAGCCCGACTTACATCTCCCACTTCCTCCATGCCCAAGAAAATCAACCTCGCCATCGTCGGCCTCGGTTTCGGCGCCGAGTTCATCCCGATCTTCCAGAACCACCCTGACGCCAACCTCGTCGCCGTCTGCCAGCGCGACCCGAAAAAGCTGAAGGCCATCCAAGACGCCTTCGGCATCCCGAAGGGCTACACCGACTACGATGAGCTCCTCCGCGATCCCGAGATTGACGCGGTCCACATCAACACCCCGATCCCCGATCACGCGCCGCAATCCATCAAGGCCCTCCAGGCCGGCAAACACGTCGCCTGCACCGTCCCGATGGCCACCTCCATCGCCGATTGTAAAAAGATCGTCGAGCTCACGAAGAAGACCGGCCTGAAATACATGATGATGGAGACGGTCGTCTATGCTCGCGAATATCTCTTCATCAAGGAGCTCTACGATAAGGGCGAGCTCGGCAAAATCCAGTTTCTCCAGGCGAGCCACCAACAAGACATGGACGGCTGGCCGAACTACTGGCCCGGCCTCCCGCCGATGTGGTATGCCACCCACTGCGTCGGCCCGATGCTCGCTCTCACTGGCGCGTCCGCCGAATACGTTTCCTGCTTCGGCTCCGGCACCATCCGTAAGGAACTGATCGGCAAATACGGCTCGCCCTTCGCCGTCGAAACCGCCCACATCAAGTTCAAGGACTCTGATCTCACCGCGCGCATCATCCGCTCGCTCTTCGACGTCGCCCGCCAATACCGCGAGAGCATTGATGTCTATGGCTCGAAGAAATCCTTTGAGTGGACGCTCATCGAGCATGAGCAGCATGTGCTGCACACCGCCAAGCAGCCGGAGCATAAGATTCCCAAAAAGATCACCGTGCCCGACTACGCGAAACGCCTGCCCAAGGGCATCCAAAAGTTCACCACCAAGGGCGTTTACGACCTCGGCAAAAAAACGCACCTCAGCTTCACGCAGGGCGCCGGCCACGGTGGTTCGCACCCGCACCTCGCACACGAGTTCCTCCGCGCGCTGGTCGAGGACCGTGACCCGATGCCCAACGCCGTGCACTCCGCCAACTGGACCTGCGTCGGTCTCTGTGCGCACGAGTCCGCCCTCGCCGGCGGCAAAATCGTGAAACTGCCCGCCTTTACGCAGGGCTGAAGTTTCCCTCCTGAGCTTTCGTGCGGCAGGCGGCTCGACTCCGATCCCGCCTGCCGGTTTGTTTGCCAAAAGTTTCCGTTGACGCGCGCCCAGTATTTCCGGCATTTCAAGGTGTCGGCGTTCTGCCCCTCCCCCACCCCCCAAAAAACTATCATCCTCCCTATGAACAACCAATCTGATGCGGGCATCGCCCCCAACGCCCACCGCCTTCTCTGGGCCGGCTTCATGGCCATTCTCGCCACCGGCGTCGGCTTCGCTATCCGTGGCGGCGTCCTCGACAACTGGGGCGCCGAGTTCGGTTTCAACGCGGGGCAGCTCGGGACCATCGGCATGATGGGCCTCACCGGCTTCTGTTTCGGTGTTATCATCGGCGGCGTGATCGCCGACAAGATCGGCTACGGCAAACTGGTCATCGCGGCCTTTGTGCTCCACCTACTTTCGGCCGCGGTCACCCTCAGCGCCAGCGGAGCAAGCGCCTTTGAGATGCTCAAATGGGGCACGTTCATTTTCGCCATCGGCAACGGCACGCTCGAGTCCGTCGCCAATCCGCTCGTCGCGACCCTGTTTCCCAAAAACCGCACCCATTACCTGAACATCTTGCACGCCGCCTGGCCCGCAGGTCTCGCGCTGGGCTCGATCATGGGCTGGATTCTCGATGACAAGATGCACGTTAGCTGGAAGGTTCAGGTCGCCATCTTTCTCGTGCCCACCGCCCTCTACGGCCTGATGTTCCTCGGCCAGAAGGCCCCGAAATCGGAGGCCTCCGAAAAGGGCATCGCCATTGGGGACATGCTCAAGGACGTCGGCATCCTCGGTGCCTTGGTCATTTGCTACCTGCTCTCGGTGTTTTTCTCCGACGCGGTCGGCCTGCCGTCTGCCGTCGCCTATGGCATCTCCGGTGTCCTTCTTATCGCGGTCGCGGTCATCACCAAATTCTCCATGGGTTCATTCCTGCTCTTCGTGCTGTTCGTCACCCACGCGATGGTCGGCACCGTCGAGCTCGGGACCGACGGCTGGATCCAGAACATCACGGGCAACCTCTTCAGTTCGGAGGAAGGCAAGTGGCTCTTCATCTTCACCTCGGCGATCATGTTCGGCCTCCGCTTCTGCGCCCACTGGATCGAGCGGACACTCAAACTCTCGCCCGTCGGCCTGCTGACAGTCTGCGCGATCCTCGCGTGCGTCGGGCTAAACCTGACCAGCCACATCAACTCCTTCGCCATCGCGCTGTTGGCGCTCGGCGTCTACGCGCTCGGCAAGACTTTCTTCTGGCCGACGATGCTCGCCGTCGCGGCTGACCGTTTCCCCCGCACGGGCGCGATCGCGATCTCCATCATGGGCGGTATCGGCATGATGGCCGGCGGCCTGCTCGGCGGCTCGGGTCTCGGCTATGCCAAGGACCGTTTCGCCGGCGAGGAGCTCCAGAAGGCCAGCCCCGCCGCCTACGCCGAATACAAATCTGCCACGCCTAGCAAATTCCTTTTCCTGTCCGAGGCCACGGGCTTGGACGGCAAGAAATTTGGCGACGTGAGCGCCAAACTCGCCAAGGCCCGTGAGGCGGCCAATGGCGACACGGCCGCCGCCTACACCAAACTGACGCCGGCGGAAAAGGCCGTGCACGAGGCCAGCATCGAGGGCGACCGCCACACGCTACGCGCTGACTCGTTCATTCCCGCCACCATGGCTGCTATCTATCTCCTGCTGCTGGTCTATTTCAAATCCATCGGCGGCTATAAGGTGGTGCATATCGGCGAAGCGGAAACGAAGTCCTGACCCACAACAGACTGCTCATTGGGGCACGGCAACACGCCCGGCCTCCTCAAAACCCGCCGAGCCACCGGCGGGTTTTTTATCTCTGCGGCCCCGGCTACGCCTGCCGTTTCGGCGACACGCACACCAAAATATCCGCTGGCCTTCCGCCGCGCGGCGCGGTGTTCTCGGCACGCCATGTCCGAACCCCTTGTCACCCACATTTACACGGCCGACCCCTCGGCGCACGTCTTCGACGGCCGCATCTACATCTACCCCTCGCACGACCGCGATAGCGGCGTGCCGGAGGACGATCTCGGCTCCCATTACGACATGGTGGATTACCATGTGCTCTCGCTCGACACCATCGGCGGCAAGACCACCGACCACGGCGTCGCGCTCGACCTGAAGGACGTGACGTGGGCCGGCCAGCAGCTCTGGGCGCCCGACGCCGCGCGCAAGGACGGCCGCTACTACCTCTATTTTCCCGCGAAGGACAAGCAGGGCGTCTTCCGCCTCGGCGTCGCCACCAGTGCCCGGCCCGAGGGGCCGTTCAAGGCCGAGCCGGAGC
>CAIPZZ010000239.1 GCA_903869665.1 uncultured Opitutia bacterium
CGCTGGTATTTGGCGATCATCTCGAAGACGGAGTTGCGCCGCAACGGGTCGAGGCCGGCGGTGGGCTCGTCGAAGAGCACCAGCTCGGGGCGCGTGACGATGGCGCGGGCGAGCGCGAGGCGTTTCTGCATGCCGCCGGAGAGCTCGCCGGGATGCGCGTCGCGGAAGCGCTCGAGCTCCAGCTGGCGCAGTGCTTCGAGGCAGCGCTCCCGAATCTCGGCGTTGGGCACCTGCGTGGTGGACTCGAGCGGGAGGGCGACGTTCTCCAGCACGGTGAGCGAGTCGAAAAGGGCGTTGCTCTGGAACAGATAGCTGCACCGCCGGCGGAACTCGGCGCGCGCGGCGGCGTTGGCGGCGTTGAGGGCGTGGCCGTCGAAGCGGATCTCGCCCGCGTCGGGCGTGACGATGCCGGCGAGGCATTTGAGGAAAACGGATTTGCCGGTGCCGCTCTTGCCAAGCACGGTGACGACGCTGCCGCGCGGCACGAGCAGGTCCACGTCGGAAAGCACGGCGAGGTCGCCGAAACGCTTCGCGACGCCGCGCACGTCGAGCAGCAGCTCGCCGCCGGCGGGGGCGGGCGGAGAGGCGGCCGGGGAAAGGGGAAACGAGGCGTTCATTTACTGACGAGCAGCGAGGTGATGAGATAGTCGGCGGTGAGCACGGCGATGCTCGACACGACGACGGCGCGGGTGGTCGAGGCGCTCACCGCGCGGGCACCGGTGGTGCGGCTACGGCGGTGGGTGTTGTAGCCGTTGTGCGCACAGATGGCGACCGTGAGGAGGCCGAAGACCACGGCCTTGATGAAACACTCGCGCACGTCGGGCCCGCGAACCGACGCGTGGACCGAGCCCCAATACACGCCGCCCGACAGCGGCAGCAGCCATGAGCCGGAGAGAAATCCGCCCCAGATGCCCACGAGCGAAAACAGCGCCGTCTGGATGGGAAACGCCAGCGCCGCCGCGATGAGCCGCGGCGCGATCAAATAGGCGTGCGGACTGGCGCCCATCGTTTCCAGCGCGGCGATTTGTTCGCTGTTACGCTGGATGCCCAGCTCTGCCGCGAGCGCCGATCCCGCCTGGCCGACGAGCATCAGCGCTGCCAACACCGGGCCGAGCTCGCGGATGAGCGTGAGCGCGACCAACTCGCCCAGCACGCTGGTCGAGCCATAGCGGTTTAGGACGTAGTAACCTTGCAAACCTAGCACCAGACCCGTGAACAGGCCGACGATCAGGATGACCGGCAGGCAGCGCACGCCCTGCTCATACATCGCGCGCATGATGCGCCGCCCGAGCTTGCGTGAGCCGACCGCGGACGCAAACGACTGCCCGAAGAACAGGGCGAAGTCGCCGAGTTCGGCGACGACGGACAGGGAGGTGCGGCCGAGGAGTTCGAGCATGAATTAACGTGACCGTGACAAATCGCGGCGGCGGGGCAAGCGCGGGAGCGGGAAATTGTGTTTGGTTTTCCCGGCGCGCGTGCCACGCTGTGCCTCTTTTCCAACCATGCCCAAACCCATCTCCGACATCGGACTCATCGGCCTCGCCGTCATGGGTCAGAACCTCGCCCTCAACATCGCCGACCACGGCTTCCGGATCTCGGTTTATAACCGCACGACGGAAAAGACCGACCGGTTCGTCGCGGACAACCCGCACACCCCTGGCGGCCTCGTGGGCACCAAGACGCTCCAGGAATTCGCCGCCTCCCTCATCAAGCCCCGCAAGGCGATCATCCTCGTGCAAGCTGGCAAGGCCACCGACGCAGTGATTGACGGACTCGTCTCCGTGTTCGAGCCGGGCGACATCATCATTGATGGCGGCAACGCGCTCTGGACTGACACCATTCGCCGCGAGAAGGCGCTCAAGGAAAAGGGCCTGCGCTTCGTCGGCAGCGGCACGTCGGGCGGCGAGGAAGGCGCGCGCTTCGGCCCGTCGCTCATGCCCGGCTGCGATTTCGCCGCCTGGCAGGAGATCAAGCCCATCTGGGTGGCGATCGCCGCGAAAGTGGACGCCAAGACCGGCAAGCCCATCGGCGGGGCGACGCCCGGCAAACCCGTTTCCGGCGGCGTGCCCTGCACGACCTACATCGGCGAGAACGGCGCGGGCCACTACGTCAAGATGGTCCACAACGGCATCGAGTATGGCGACATGCAGATGATCTGTGAGGCCTACGCGCTCATGTCCGGCCTCCTCGGCCTCAAGCCCGCCGAGCAGGCGGAGATTTTCGCCGAGTGGAACCGCGGCGCGCTCGACAGCTTCCTCATCGAGATCACCGCCGACATCCTCCAGCAGAAGGACCCAGTCACGAAGAAGAAGGCCTTCGTTGATGTCGTCCTCGACACCGCCGGCCAGAAAGGCACGGGCAAGTGGACCTCGACCAACGCCCTCGACATGGGCGTTCCCGCCCCGACGGTTGCCGAGGCCGTGTTCGCCCGCTGCCTTTCCGCCATCAAGGAGGAGCGCGTCGCCGCGTCCAAGATTCTCAAGGGTCCGGGCAAGAAATACCGCGGCGCGAAGAAGGCACTCATCCAAGCCATCCATGACGCGCTCTATTGCTCGAAAATCTGCTCCTACGCGCAGGGCTTCCAGCTCATGCGCACCGCCCAGCAGGAATACGGCTGGAAGCTCAACTTCGGCGAGATCGCTCAGATCTTCCGCGGTGGCTGCATCATCCGGGCGGCGTTCCTCCAGAAGATCACCGAGGCCTACGCCCGGAACCCAAACCTCGCGAACCTGCTCCTCGACCCGTATTTCAACAAGACGGTGAAGAAGGCGCAGGCCAACTGGCGCAAGGTCGTGTCGCTCGCCGCCGAGATCGGCGTGCCGGCCCCGACCTTCTTCTCGGCGCTCAGCTATTACGACAGCTACCGCTCGGCCCGTCTGCCCGCCAATCTGCTCCAAGCGCAGCGCGACTACTTCGGTGCTCACACCTATGAGCGCGTTGACCAACCCCGCGGCAAGTTCTTCCACGTGGACTGGCCGGAGGCCACCCGCCCGCAGCTTGCCATCACGAAATAAGCGGCCGGAACCGGCCTGCGGCAGGGCCGGGCATCGGGCCTTGCATTCGTGCCGCGCGTCCGGCACGCTGGCCCCTTTTTCCAACCGCCAGACCTCCCTCCGCCATGAACCAGAGCATCCGTAACATCGCCATCATCGCCCACGTTGACCATGGGAAAACCACCCTCGTGGACAAGCTTCTCAAGGAGGGCGGCGTCTATCGCGCCAACCAGCACGTTGAGGAGCGCGCCATGGACTCCATGGACCTCGAGAAGGAGAAGGGCATCACCATCAAGGCGAAGAACACCTCCGTCCACTGGAAGGACAAGATCGTCAACATCGTGGATACCCCCGGCCACGCCGACTTCGGCGGCGAGGTCGAGCGCGCGCTCCGCATGGTGGATGGCGTGCTGCTCGTGGTGGACGCCTACGACGGCCCGCAGGCGCAGACGCGTTTCGTGCTCCGCAAGGCGCTCGCGCACGGGCTCAAGGTGGTCATCGTCATCAACAAGATTGACCGTGAGAACGCCGAGCCCGCGAAAATGTATGAGAAGGTCTTGGAGCTGCTCATGGAGCTCAACGCCACCGAGGAGCAGTTTGACGCGCCGGTCGTCTATGGCTCCGGCCGCGACGGCTACATGATGTTCCACCTCGGCGAGGAGAAGAAGGACATGACCCCGCTGTTCCAGACCATCCTCGACCATGTGCCGCCGCCGTTCGCCAAGCCCGGCGAGCCGTTTCACATGCTCGTCTCCAACATTGACTGGAGCGACTACGTCGGACGCATTGCCATCGGCAAGATTCTTGGCGGGCAGGCCGCCGTCGGCGACCCGGTGTTCGCCATCCGTCACGCCGACGGCAAGCGCGTGCGCGCGAAAATTACGAAGGTTTTTGAATACTCCGGCCTCGGCACGGTGGAGACCGCCGCCGCCGTCGCCGGCAACATCGTCGGCCTGGCGGGCTTCGAGGACATTGACATCGGCGATACCATCGCCGCCAGCGAGGAGCAGCACGCGCTGCCCTTCACGCAGATTGACCCGCCCACGCTCGAGATGCAGTTCTGCGTCAACGACGGCCCGCTTGTCGGGCAGGAGGGCAAGCTCGTCACCACGCGCCAGCTCCGCGAGCGCCTCATGCGCGAGCTGAAGGTCAACGTCTCCATCCAGATCGAGGATTCGGAGAAGGCCGGCGTGTTCAACGTCAAGGCGCGTGGCGCGATGCAGGTCGCCGTGCTCGTCGAGACGATGCGCCGCGAGGGCTTCGAGCTGCTCGTCTCGCGCCCGACCGTCATTGAGAAACGCGGCCCCGGCGGCGAGCGGCTGGAGCCCTACGAAACCGTCTGGATCGAGGTGCCTGACGAGTGCGTCGGCACCATCATGCAGAACCTCGCCAACCGGAAAGGGAAGCTCACCAACATGGAGAAGCTCGCCCACTCCACGATGATTGAGGCGGCGATCACCACGCGCGGCCTCATCGGCATGGAGATTGACGTCGTCAACGCCACCAGCGGGCGCGGCGTGCTCAGCCATCTCTTCAAGGAATACGGCCCCTACGCGGGCGAAGTGCTCACGCGCATCACTGGCACGATCATCGCGACCGAGGCCGGCGAGACCACCAGCTACGCGCTCGTGATGGTGCAGGAGCGCGGCAAACTCTTCGTCGGCCCCGGCGAGCAGGTCTATGAGGGGATGATCGTCGGTGAGAATCCGCGCAACGAGGACATCTCGTGCAACGCCGTCCGCGCGAAGGCGCTCACCAACTTCCGCTCGCAGGGCTCCGGTGTCGCCACCGGTCTGACGCCCGCCACGAAGCTCTCGCTGGAGCGGGCCATCGAATATATCGCGTCCGACGAATTCGTGGAGGTCACGCCGAAAAGCCTGCGCCTCCGCAAACGCATCCTGCGGGAAACCGAGCGCCGCAAAGTCACCCGCGCCGCCAAAAGCGGCGAGTGACCAAACCGCGCTGCTTCCGCAGCGACCTTCAGTTTTAACCGGCCGTTGATTTTCTGACTCGGAACCGGCGGGCGGATGCTCTCACTATCCGCCCGCCATGACCCTCGCCGACCTCGTCAATCCCGCCATTCTCACGCAGCCCGTCTATGAGCCGGGCAAGCCGATCGAAACGGTCGCGCGCGAGCTGGGGCTCGATCCGGCCACGATCATCAAGTTGGCGTCGAACGAGAACGCGCTCGGCCCGTCGCCCAAGGCCGTGGCGGCGGCGCGCGCGGCGCTGGGCGAGGCGCAGCTTTACCCCGACGGCGGCTGCTTCGCCCTGCGGCAGAAGCTCGCGGCGCGGCTCGCGCTAACCCCGCCGCAGATCGTGCCGGGCAACGGCTCCAATGAACTGTTGGAGCTGCTCGGCCATGTGTTCCTGCGGCCGGGCGACGAGGCGGTGATGGGTGCGCCGGCCTTTGTGGTTTACAAGCTCGTGACCCTGCTTTTCGGCGCGAAGCCCGTCGAGGTCCCGCTCGTCAACCACCGCCACGACCTCGCCGCGCTGGCGGCGGCAGTCACGCCGCGCACGAAGCTCGTGTTCCTGCCGAGCCCGAACAACCCGACCGGCACGGCGAACACGGAGGCGGAGATTTTGGCGTTCGCGCGCGCGCTGCCGCCGCACGTCGTGCTCGCGTTCGACGAGGCCTACGCGGAGTTTCTGGACAACCCGCCCGACCTACGCCCGCTTATCGCCGAGGGCCGGCACGTCGTGTGCCTGCGGACGTTTTCGAAGATCTACGGTCTCGCCGCGCTGCGCGTGGGCTACGGCTACACCACACCGGAGATCGCCGCGCTGCTGCACCGCGCGCGCCAGCCGTTCAACGTCAACGCCATCGCGCAGGCGGCCGCGTGCGCTGCGCTGGACGACACGGAGTTTGCCGCCCGCAGCGCGCGTGAGAATCGCGCGGGGCTGGCGCAATTGGAGGCGGGCTGCCGCGCGCTGGGGCTGGAGACGGTCCCGAGCGTGGCGAATTTTCTCCTCATCCGGGTGGGCGACCCTTCGACCCCCTCGACAAGCTCGGGGCCGGCCGGCTCAGGGCAGAGCGGCGCGCGGGTGTTCGCGGCGCTGCAAAAGCGCGGCGTGATCGTGCGCCCACTCCAGCCCTACGCGATGCCGGAGTGGATCCGCGTGACGGTTGGCACGGCGGTGCAGAACGAGCGATTGCTGCGCGAGCTACCTGCGGCGGTGAGAGGATGACGGAGTTGTTTCACTAACAAAAGGCGCGAAACCAAGGGCAAGGCGGTGGCCGCCGGCCCTGCCTTCGCACGGCGCGACTGGCGGTCGCCCTGCCACCAACGATCGGTTGGTCGCACCGGCATTTTGTATTTTGGCGTTTTTTGTGCCTCATTGCGGCCATGCCAAATCCATCGCTAGTCGTCACCGCGCCGAAAATCACCAAACGCCTCGCTGCCTCCCGGGGCCAGACCGAGCTAGGCTGGCTGCACAGCCAGCACTCGTTCTCCTTTGGCGACTACTACGATCCGGCGCAGCTCGGCTTCCGGTCGCTCATCGTGCTCAACGATGACATCGTCGAGGCGGGCGGCGGGTTCGGGACGCATCCGCACCGTGATGCCGAGATTTTCAGCTACGTCATCTCCGGCCAGCTCGAGCACCGTGACAGCTTGGGCAACGGGCGCGTGATCAACGCGGGCGACCTGCAATACATGAGCGCGGGTAGCGGCGTGCGGCACAGCGAGTTTAACCCGTCCAAGGCCGCGCCCGCACATTTCCTGCAGGTCTGGCTGCGTCCGCGCGAGCGGGGCGGAGCGCCGCGCTACGCCGAGCGCGCGCTCGGCGCGGCGGCGAAATCCGATGCCCTCACGCTGTTATTCGCCGGCCAGACGCGCGATGGCGCGACGGAAATCCGCGCCGACGCGGAGATTTACTTTGGCAAGCTGTCCGCCGGCAAAACGCTCGCCTTCGCGCCCGGCACGGGGCGCGGTGTGTGGATGCAGGTCATCCGCGGCTCGCTTGACGTGGCCGGCGAGCCGCTGGCCGAGGGCGACGGCGCGGCCATCGAGGACGCGGCGAGCCTCGCGATCACAGTGAAGGCGGACGCGGAGTTCCTGCTGTTTGACCTCGCCTGAGCGGCAAATGGTGGTTGCTCGGGCGGAGGTTGCCGGTAACTTTTGCCCTGAGACGCCGTCTTATCCCCTGCCGCCCCCCGCCATGAGAAAAACCCGCCCTGCCATTTCGCATGCCGTCCTGTTGGCAGGGCTGGCCGCCACAGTTGTCTTGGCCGGCTGCTCGCGCGCCGGATCCGACGCCAAGACGCCGCCTCCCGCCGTGCCCGTCGTGGAAAAAAAGGCCGTTGAGCTTCAGGCCGAGCGGCAGCTCGCTGACAGCCTCACGTTGGTCGCGGCCCTCGCGCTGATCCAGACGACCAACGCACTGCTGCCGACGACAGCGGTGGGCGGTGGCACGCCGGCACCAGTGGCCAACGCCGCGTCCGCGCCGCAACCGACCTTGACCGCGCTGCCCGCGCCGGCGGAGCCGGTCGGCGAACCCGCTCCCGCCGCCGTCGGGGAGCAGTCCTGGCCGCGCCTGATTCTGCCGTCTGAAGTTGCGCCCGCGCCCACGGTCGCCTCCGCCCCGTCTCCCGCTGAGCCACAGAGCGACATCGTCTATGCCACCCCGCCCGCGCCGCAGAACGAGCCGACCCCGCAACTGGCGGCGGGCACTTACTGGGCCGGCGGCTATTGGAATTACAACCGCGCGGCGGCGACGTTTGTGTGGTCGCCCGGCAGCGTGCAGCCGATGCCGTCGCAGTTCACGGGCGGGCGCGCGACTTATGTGCGGCCGCAGTGGGTGCGGCAGGGCGGCGGCTTTGTGCTCGTGCCGGGCTACTGGCAAACGAGCGCGAGCAACGGCGTGGTGGTGGCCGTCACGCGCAACGCGCCGGCGGCGCAGGCGACCCAATTTTTGCCGGGAGCGAACCTGTCCTCGGGCGTTATGGTGGGTGAGGCGCTGCCGTTGAGCACCGGCTCAATGGTGGCGAGCGGCGTCCGCGCGACGGCCGGCACGCCGCCGCCGGCGGTCAAGCCCGTCGCCCCGCCGCCGCAGGTCGGCAGCCTCCCGCGTGCTGGAAACTCTCCGGGCGGCAACCCGAGGGGTAATGGAGGCGGGTGAGAGTGGCGCAGCGGGATTTTCCTGTCCCACTTGTTGTGACGGGCGAAGGCTCGCAAAGGCAGCAATCCGATTGCCGCACTTTTTCACGCTATATACCGGTTCGACGCGGGCAGTTTGAGAACGAACCGGAGAAAGCAAACGCGCCGGCCTTGGCGGGCCGGCGCGGTGAGAGCAAGAGGACGATTGCTTACCGATACTCCTCGCCGGTGACGGCGTTGAGGATCTTGAAGTTCTCGACGTGGTAGGCGGCGTCAGCGCGGAAGGCGAGCTTCACGCCGAAGAGCTTCTCCATGCGCACGAGCAGGCCGGCGTCTTCGCTGCGGAGACGTTCGAGGATGCTTGGGTGGACGAGGACGCGCAGGGAGTAGTCCTTGCTATCGTTGCGCGCGGTGAGGCGGCGAATAACGGAAGAGAGCTTGCGCTGGAGCTCGACACTCATGGTGGTGGCGCTCTTCACGATACCACGGCCGCGGCAGTAGGGGCAGTCGGTGTAGAGGTTGGAGGAGAGCGACTCGGCGTGGCGCTGGCGGGTCATCTGCATGATGCCGAGCGCGGAGATGGGGAGGATGTGGGTGCGCGCCTTGTCGTCGGCCATGAGCTCGACCATCTTCTCATAGACGGCGTTGCGGTGGCGGCGCTCCTTCATGTCAATGAAGTCCATGATGATCAGGCCGCCGAGGTTGCGGAGGCGGATCTGGCGGGCCATCTCGACGGCGGCCTCGAGGTTGACGGCGTAGAGGGTGTTTTTCTCGTCGCCGGAGCGGTTGCGGTGCGAGCCGGTGTTGACGTCAATGGCGATGAGGGCCTCGGTCTCGTCAATGACGATCTCGCCGCCGCTGGGGAGGGAGACGCGGCGCTGGAAGGTCTGCTCGATCTGCTTCTCGATGTTGAAGCGCTCGAAGATGGGGATGCTGTCCTTGTAGAGGGCGATCTTGCCCTTGCTGCGCTGGGAGATTTGCGCGACAGCGGCCTGGCAGCGGGCATGGTCGTCGGCGTTGTCAATCAGCACGCGGTCCACGTCTTCGGTGAGAAAGTCGCGCACGGTGCGCTCGACGATGTCGGGCTCCATGTGGAGGGTGGCGGGGGCCTTTTCCGACTGGAGCCGGCGCTGGATGCCGTCCCAGATCTTCAGGAGCAGGTGGAGGTCGCGGACGAAGTAGCGCTCCTTCTTGCCCTCGCCGGCGGTGCGGACGATGACGCCCATGCCCTCGGGGATGGTGAGTTTGTTGACGAGCTGGCGGAGGCGGGCGCGCTCCTTAGGGTCCTCGATTTTGCGGGAGATGCCGCACTGGTCGCGGAGCGGGTAGAGGATGAGGTAGCGGCCGGGCAGAGAGAGGTCGGCGGTGGTGCGGGGGCCCTTGGTGCCGATGGGACCCTTGGTCACCTGGATGACGATCTCGGAGCCGGAGGGATAGAGGCGGGGGATGTCCTTGACGGTGGGCATGGCCCCGGGGGCGACGGCATCCTTGCGGCGGTTTTGGCGCACGATCTCGACGCCGGAGTCGGCGGCGGCGGCGGGGATCATGTCCCAGTAATGGAGGAACGCGTTCTTCGCGTAGCCGATGTCCACGAACGCGGCCTTGAGGCCGGGGTCCAAGTTTTTGATGCGGCCCTTGAAGATGCCGCCGACCATGCGGTCATCGGACTCGCGCTCGATCTCGAATTTTTCGAGCACACCGTCCACCAGGAGGGCGACGCGCTTCTCGAGCGGCTCGGAATTGATGATGAGCTCGCGGTAAGAAGTCTTCTGTTTCTGGAAGACGGCGAGGATTTTTTGCAGGAGCGGGCGCTGCTTGGAGCGCTCTTCGGCGCCGGCTTTCAGTTCGGCGCGGTCGAGGACTTCGGCCTCGGCCTGGGGCGGGGGCTGGGTGAGTTCTTCATCATGGGAGGAGGGGCCGTCCGTGGGGGCGTCGGGCGGGGTGGAAGCGTGCGGGTTGTTCATGTTGGGTTTCTTTCTGGGTGGGCGCGGGGCCCCACGGCGCGGCGGCGGGCGCGCAGGAAATTCCGGCAGGGCGGTCAATACCGCGGAAAGGAAGCCCCGGGGTCATGGGAAATCCTTTCTGAAGCGGTAGACGCTCTGGACCAGTCCTTGCAGCAGACAGCAGCCGAGCACGAAGGAACCTCCGTAGCTGACAAAGGGAAGCGGTATGCCCGTGATGGGCACGAGGCCGATGGTCATGGCGAGGTTGACGAACACATGGACCGCGAGGAGCACCGTGACGCCGAGGGCGAGCAGGGCACCGAAACGGTCGCGGGCCAGGCCCGCGATGCGCACACCATTAAACAGCATGAGGCCAAACAGGCCGAGAACCGTGAGACTTCCCACAAATCCTGACTCCTCGGCGATGACCGAGAAAATGAAATCGCTGGTGGACACCAGCCGCGGCAGAAAGCCGAGCTGCGCCTGCGTGCCCTGGGCGTAGCCCTTGCCGGCGAGCCCGCCGCTACCGACCGCGATGAGCGACTGCCGCTGGTTCCAGCCCACGCCCATCGGATCCACGAGGTCGGGCCAGAGGAACGCCACGAGGCGGTTGCGCTGGTAGTCGCGCAGCGGCACCCAAGAGTGTGACCAGTTCTGCTCTTCGTGCTTGAACGGCGGCGGCACGCCCGGCTCGGCCTGCGCCACGATGAAGTTTTTGTAGCGCACCGCGTCCCACGCGACCACCGTGGCTAGCAGGAGAAACCCGGCCAGCGCCCACGCCCCCAGCCGGGCCGGGAAACGGGAGACATGGAGCATGGCAAAAATCATCGGGGGCAGCACGATCACGGGCTTGAGGTCGGGCTGCAGCAGGATAAGCAGCACGGGCGCGCCCGCCGCAAGCGCCAATTTCCCCAGCACTCCCAGCGCGTCTCCCAGCCGGCTCAACGGCCCGTCCAGCTTTGCCCCCACCAGCAGGCTCGCCGCCATCAGCAGCACCGCGATCTTGGCCAGTTCCGACGGTTGGAACGATACCGGTCCGAAGTCCAACCATCGCCGCGCGCCGCTCCGCACCACGCCCACGCCGGGGATGATCACCAGCGCCAAGGGCACCAGTGCCGCCAGATAAATCCAGTGCGCCACTCCCAGCCAAAACCGGTAGTCAATTAGCGCCACCACCACATACACCGCCGCGCCCAGCGCCAGAAACGCGAGCTGTTTCCGCCAGTCCGCGCCGTGCGTCGCTAGCTGGGCCGAGCGGATGAATGCGATCCCGATCAACCCCAGCGCCCCCATCGCCAGCGGAGTGAGCCGGTCCCACCGTCCGCGGGTGACGGGCCGGAACAGGGCGAGGAAGTCGGTGAGCGGCGGGAATTTCACGGGCGCGTAAGCTGCCGAGGGAAACCGCCGCACGCCTCGCGCGCAACACGCGAAACACCGGGGGAGAAAACGCCGCCGCCGGCCGCGCGGCGCACCGGCGCGACACGCGATTTTTTTCGTGCTATTCGGCGGCGGCGCAGTGAGACTGCGCTATGGCCTCCAAAAAACCCGCCAAGAAAACGGCGAAGAAACCTGCCAAGAAGGGCAAAAAGTAACCTTTGCGGTTACAGCTTCAACTCGACGCCGGCCCGCAAAGGCCGGCGTTTTTTTCTGCCCATAAAATCGATTCCGTCCAATGAAGCAGCGGAGTGAAAATACCTTTCACTCCGGTTCGGCGGTGCCTTCGGTGACGTGGGCGCGGGCTTCGGGGACTTGGTCGATAAATTTCTTCAACGCGGCGCTGAGGTGTTCGGCGTAGCGGAAGTGCGCGCCCATGCCGGTGCGCAGCTCGGCCTCGTAAATGAATTTATCGGCGTGCGTGCTGTGCTCGAAGGGCGTCTGCGCGCCGAGCAGCAGCGAGTAGAGATAGGCGGGCGAGCCGCGCGTCAGCAGCTCGCGGGTGAGCGCGAGCTGGTCGGCGAGCAGCTTGGCGTGGTCGGCGTGCTTGATCTCCGGCGGCAGGTAAAAGCCGGCCTGAATGAGCGGCGTGTAACGGTGGCCGGTGCGGTGGCGATTGAGGTCCCGCAGCTCGGCGAGGGCCATGTTGTTCCAGGCGAAACTCACGCGCATCCGCCGCGTGGCGGTGCCTTGCTGGCCGTAGCGGTTGGCGCGGTGGCGGAGCGCCTCGGCGACCGGCTGCGATTCGGGGAGAAACGGCGGCGTGGCGCGGTCCACGTGCACCCACACCTCGTCGGCCAGCGGCGCGGCGGAGAGTTTTTCGCGGCCGAGCGCGAGCGACGCGGCCAGCTCCTGCGCGGCCTGCGCCTCGTAGGATTTTTCGGCCTGGCTGTGACGCATCAGGCGCGGGGAAATTTTCAGCAGCTCGTCGCGGATGAGCGTGGCGGCAGCGCGGGCCTCGGGTTGCGGGAGCGAGGCGAGCTGCTTCACCGTGGCGGCCCACATGCGTGAGGACTGCACGAGGCCGAGGTTGGTGCGCGTGGCGAACGGGATGAAATAGCGCGCGCGGTCGAGCGCGTAGTTTTTGCGGAGGCGGGTGACGACGGCGGGCTTGGCCCCGGCGGGCGCGCGGACGAGCGCGGGGTTGGCGTCGGCCAGCGCGTCGAGGCGGGCGTATTCGGCGTTATATGCGGCGAAGGCGCGGGCCATCACGTCCACCCAGCGCGGAGCGAGGTCGTCGGGCACGCCCAGCTCGGCGGGTAGCGGGAGGTTGGCCGCGTCCATCGTGATGTAGCGCGTGCTCGACTCCTGGCCGTCGGCCATCTGGGCGATTTCAAAGATTTTGTAGGCGAGCCACATCGAGCAGCCGTCGAGCGCGATCGCGAGGCCGCCCGTGAGGCCGCCGATGGAGGCGTGGCCGTAGTCCACGAAGCTGAGGATGCGGTCAATGGACGCGTCGGGGTTGGCTGGGTCCACCTTGTCGAGGATGGCGGCGATGCCCTGGTTGCTGCGCGAGTAGCGCGCGAGCACGGAAGCGAGCAGCTCGGGGGTGACCTGCGGGAGGCCGGCGGCGGAGGGCGGCGGGACGAGGGCGAGGCCGGTGGCTTTCATGCGAGGAGGCGGAGCAGGAGCATGGCCGCAAAGAGGCACAAGAAGCGGGAAAATGGGAAGCGGGAAAACGCGGCGCGGCAACACGGGCGCGCTTTGAGTTTGCCGCCAGTTTCGATCCCTTCGGGAACGCGATGGCCGCCGCCCTCAAATTACCCGGCTTATGCCCTCACCGGCTGATGTCGCCGAGCATCGCGTCGAGCGTCGTGTAGCCGGCGAGCAGCTTGCCCGCGGCGGCGCAGCGATCCTTCGACGCGAGGCCGGTATGCTCGGCGAGAAACACAAGGTAGGCGGCGACGTTCCGGGCGAAGTTCAGCCGCGCCTCGTCGCTGATGGCGTAAAACCGTGCGCGCTGCGCGTAGCCGGCCGCCGTGTGGTCGCCGAGCGCGGATTTCTCCGCGCGCCCGCCGGCCGCGAGCACGAAAAGGAAGTTGTATTCGAACCAGAACATATTGTCCGGGCTGGCCGGCAGCGCCTCGATGGCCGCGCGCGTGACGGTCGGGTTGGCAAAGATCTCCGTCGCCATGCCCGCCTTCGCCAAGGCGTCGGTGATGAACACCCGCGCCATCTTCTGCTCGGTCGCATCGGCACTGAACGCCCCCTGGGTCGCCAACTCGACCGTGAACTGGTGCCAGTCGCGCCACAAGGTCTGGTCGGCCGCGTTCTGCGAGGCAGCTAGCGCGCGGCCCATCTCATAGGTATAGCGCCCGCTGGTCTTGATTTCCAGCCGGCCACCCGTGACCTCGCCCATCACGCGGTAGTTTTCTGCCGACTTACCCGAGCCGGAATGGAAGCCGATGCTCGCGCCGAACTGCTGGCACACCGCCCATTGCCGCTCGATGAGTGCGCGCAGCGCGGCGTTGTCGGGAAATGGCATGTTCTTCTGAAACCCGAACGCCGGCGCGACGAAATGCACGCGCATCCGCAGGGTCTCGCAGAGCGCGAGCATCACAGCGGTCGTCTCCGGCGTTGTCAGTCCGGGCAGCTCGTCAATCGAGAGCTCGCGCAGATACTCCTGGCCGGCCGGCGTGGTGAAGACCTTCGCGCGCGCCGCCTGGTATTTTTCGTCGCGGCGCTTCATTTTTTGCATCGCGGGCCAGACGTAGGCGAGCAGCCGGGCGAGTGCGGCCTCATCGAGGGTTTGACCGACCTGCCCGACGCGCGTGCGCACGCGGCCGGTGATCTCCGGTGGCACGTTGGCCTTCACCCACGCGGCGGGGTCGGCGGGGATGGCGGTCTGCGCCAGCTCGGGCGAGAGATCGAACGTGATGTAGCTGGCCAGCACGCAGCCGGCGGCGAGGGCGTCCTCGCGCGCGTCGAATTTGCCGCCGATGGGCTGGTGGTCGGCGTTGAAACTCCACGGGATGCCGCGCCGGTGAAAGCCGGTCTTCAGTTTCGACAGCACGCAGCCATGGCTCATGCCCTCGACGCTCTGGCCCTGATGACCCTCGGGCACATCGGCGCCGATGAAAGGAAACGGCACCGTGTCGAGCCGCCCCTCCAGCATCGCGTTCACGTCATAGACGAGCTCGCGCGGGATGGAGTTTTGGTTGGCCGTCATGCCCAGGCCGAGCGCGCTCATCGCCCACTCGACCGCCGGCCAGTGCAGCGTCGTGAAACGCGCCCCCACCCCCAGCGTGCTCTGCCCGAGCCGCAGGTGCGCCGTTGGAAAAATCGTCGAGCGCGGGTCGTGCGACTGGACGAGATTTTTCAGTTTCAGCAGGTTTGCCCATGTCGCCGGAAACATCCAGATCTCGCCCTCGAGTCGCAGTCCGTCCTCCAGCGCCACGCGCGCGCCCGCGCTCGCGCGTGGCCGGAAGCGCCACGCGCAGTCGCCGGTCGCCGCGTCCTCGACTAGCCGCCAGCTACCGCCCTCGGTCTCGAACCGGCTCTTCTCCCACACGGTCATGGGCGCGCCGGACGCAAGTTTTTCGCGCAGCACCGGCCAGTCGAGGCAGAAGTCCGGGCTCACACACGGGTTGGTGGCGAGCCGGAGGTGGTGTGCGAGCAGAAAACGATTGATGGCGGAAGGCGTCATGGCGGGGGTGCGGGTGATTGCATCCGCTCGCACGATGGCGGCGAGCAAAAACGCGGTGGTCGGCCGGCGCGTCACGCCGCCGTCACTTCATCAGTTCGGCGAGCTGATCTTTTACGGCGTCGGCCCAAATTTGGTAGCCCTTGGCGGTGGGGTGAAGGCCGTCGTTCATGATGTCGCGGCTGATGCTCCCGTCAGCGGCGAGAAATTTCTGACCGATGTCCAAATAGAAGACGTGCTGGCCGTCATGGAGCTTCGCGATGATGGGATTGGCGGCGGCGACGAGCTGCTTTTGCACGTCCTTGTCCACGCGCGGAAAAATGGCGAGGAGGAGAATCTTGGCGTCGGGGAAACTCGTCCGCAACTGAAGCACGACCGCGCCGACACCCTCGGCGATCTCGGCGGAGGTGCCGCTGCCGGAGTTGTTGGTGCCGATGAGGAGCATGATGGCCTTGGGCTTGAAGCCCGCGCCCTCGCCGTTTTGCAGACGCCAGAGGACGCCCTGCGTGGTGTCGCCACCGATGCCGAAGTTGGCGGCCTTGAGCGGGGCGTAGAATTGGTCAAAGACGGCCTTGCCGGTGTTGCGCCAGCCGTCGGTGATGGAGTCGCCCATGAGCAGGAGGCCGATGTCGGCATTCATCGCAGCGATGGTGTCGAGGTTGCGCTGGTGCGAGGGGAGGTAGGAGGAGTTGATCGAGGGCGCGATGCCCGGGTTGGCGCGCGGCGGGCGCACGGTGATAATGGAGTGGTATTGGTCGAGGAGGGGCTTGGCGGCGGAACGGTCGGCGGCGATGAACGCGTCAATCGCGGTGTTGATCCGAAGATACTCCTCAGGCGCGGGACGGGGAATGGCGACTTGCGGCGGCACGGGCACGGCCGCGCCGGGCGGGGTGAAGCCCTGCGTCTGCGCGGGCGGGTTCAGCCCGCCGCGCCCGCCGCCGGCGCGCTGACCGGCACCCAGCATGGGGGAATTGACCGCGCCGGGCGGCGGCGGCTGGCCTCCAGCCCGGAAGCCGGGAGCGGCACCGGGCGCGGGCTGGGCAGGCTGGGCCAGGACGGGGGAAAAGACGCCGGCGAGCAACGCAAGCGCGAGGAGGGGGCGGATGGGCGTTTTCATGGGGAGGGAAATGGGCGCGGAGCGACCCACGGGACGGACGGTGCGCGGCCGCCTGCGGGCGAAGGCATCGCGCTACATGGCCGCTGTGGGGGCGAGCGGATGGCCGCAGTGCGGGCACATCGGGGCGGTGCGGGAGACGGTTTTTTTGCACACCGGGCAGGCGGTGAGCAGGGGATTGTTGGCCGGGAGCTGCGCGAGCGCCGCCGCGACCGCCGCGCGGCGGCGGTGGTAGTAGAGCGCGAGCCCGCCTTGGAAAACAACGGAGAGCGCGGCCACCAGCCCGTAACGAAGCTTAAAATTTCGCGCATAGTTGCGCTGATCCTCAGGCCCCCACTGGCCGGACACCTCCATCAACGTCCGTAAGAACTCCGGGGTGATGGCGTTCACCCCGCCGTTGGCATAACGGAAAAACAGAATGCCGACATAGCCCAGGATGGCGGCGAGCAGCGCGAGCTCGCCGCGCACCAGCCGGTCCATGCCGCCGCGCGCGTCGCCCGTGCCGAGCCGTTTGGTGCCTTCCAGGGTGATCATGCCCGCCCAGGCCGCCACGCCGCTGACAAACAAGACCGGCCAGTCGCGGCCCATAGCAGCCAGCAGCACGCTGCAACCGGCGAGAAAAATGACCGATTTCCCCTCCAACCCCGCCAGGCGCAACACGCGCGTGAGAACCTTGGCGTTGTCATGGGGAAGCGGGGGCGCGACGGACATCGCCAGCAGCATGGCGGCGGTGCCGCGTGGCGCGAGCGAATTGTGCGGTTGATGGCTGTGTCCGGGCGCTGGTGAGCAACTTTCCTCCGCGCGGACTTGCGCCGGGCGCGGTGTCCGCTACCGTCCGCTCAACCCCTCACCCCTGATGCACACCCCTGTTGCCACCCTGCTGGGCCGGAAGACCTCGTCCGCGCTCCGCTCCCTCCCGCCTTCGGCCACCGTCGCCGACGCCGTCCGCCTGATGAACGCCCACCGCCTTGGCTCCGTGCTCGTCCTCGCCGAGGGCCGGCTCGCCGGCATCTTCACCGAGCGCGATGTGCTCACCCGCGTCGTCGGCATGGGCCGCGACCCGCTCGCCACACCGCTGGCCGAGGTGATGACCCGCGACCCCGTGACCGTGCCGCCGACCGCCACCGTCGAGGAGGTGATGAAGATCATCACCGCCCGCCGCGTGCGCCGCCTGCCGGTGGTGGACGCGGGCGGTGCCATCGCCGGCGTGCTCTCCATCGGCGACGTGACACGCTGGCTGGTGGACGCGCACCGCGCCGAGGCTGAGCACCTGCGCAACTACATCGGCACCTCCGCGCCGTTCTGAGCCTGCGCCAAAGTAGCGCAGGCTTCCAGCCTGCTTCTCCGTCGGACCACATGCGGAAACCGGACGGCAGCCAAGTAGGGGCGCAGCAAGTCTGCGCCCCTACAACTCGTTCAGCCGGAGAAAACTTTCCGCCGTCCCCGTCTTCCG
>CAIPZZ010000240.1 GCA_903869665.1 uncultured Opitutia bacterium
AAGTGGGTGCAGGTCGGTAAAAGCTACGCGGGCTACACCGTCGGCTTCGAGCCGGGCCAGCCTGCCACCAAGCAAACTCCCGCCACCAAGGACACCGTCCTTCTCACCCTCGGCGGCAAGGTTCAACGCATCACCTTGCAGGACGCGCCCGTTGTCACCCCCGCCATTGAGCAGTCGTCCGCCGTGATCGCCCAGCGCGCCGCCCTCGCCTCGCTCAACGACATCTTGGCCCGTGTCGGCAACGATCCCAATACCGACCCGCGCCTGATTCAGCAGTTGCAGACGGCCATCCAGCAGCAGCAGCAATTGCTGACGACCGGCACCGCCGCCATTCCGGATAGTTTTGAAAAACTAGCGACCGATTAGACGCCCGCGACGCATACATGAGCACGGTCACCAATCCTGACGGCAGCGCAACCTATATCATGTATGACGCCAACGGCAGGGTCATGGGGATCAACCATAGTCCCGCTCCCGACGCCAACGGCGTGCTCACCTCGATCACCCTCTATTACGCTTCTGACCCGTCGCCCCGGCGACCTCGCCCGCCGCCGCGAAATAATCGCCCGCCGCGCGCGGCCTTTTCGGTTTTTTTCGCCAGGCGCGTGAGAGCTGGGGAGGGTTGTGTCCGGGCCCTGAAATGGACGGGGCAATAAGGCTTGGCCGCCAGCCTCTGAGCCGCCGCCTCCGGTGTTCACGCCCGGTGTGACCTCGCCATCTTTGCCGGACTGCCCCGATTTTCAGTTTAACGCTTTCCCGTTTCTCGATTTCACGATTACTCCGAGTCCGACCCATGCTCACCATCGTCCTCGAACAGCCCGGCCGCTTCGCCGCCGCCGACCGCCCCGAACCGGCCGCCACGCCCGGCACCGCCCTCGTGCGCGTGCACCGCATCGGCGTCTGCGGCACCGATCTTCACGCCTTCGCGGGCAAACAGCCTTTCTTCAGCTACCCGCGCGTGCTCGGCCACGAGTTGGGCGTCGAGGTGCTTGACCCCGGCACCGAGCCGCACGGCCTGCGCGCCGGCGACCGTTGTTCCGTCGAGCCTTACATGAACTGCGGCACCTGCATCGCCTGCCGCCGGGGCAAACCCAACTGCTGCGCCACGCTCCAGGTGCTCGGCGTCCATACCGACGGCGGCATGGCCCCGCTGCTCCGCGTGCCCGTGCGCAAGCTGCACCCGTCCGCCGAGCTCGACTACGACCAGCTCGCGCTCGTCGAGACACTCGGCATCGGCGCGCACGCCGTCGAACGCGCCGCGCCGACGAAGGACGACTTCATCCTCGTGATCGGCGCCGGGCCCATCGGCCTGAGCGTGATCCAGTTTGCCAAGGTCTCCGGCGCGACGCTGGCCGTGATGGACGTGAGCGACACGCGCCTCGATTTCTGCCGCAAACAGCTCGGTGTCACGCACACGCTCAAGCCCGGCGCGACCGCCGCCGACGAGCTCAAGCGCATCGGCGGGGGCGACCTGCCCACCTGCGTGATTGATGCCACCGGCAACCCGCAGTCCATGATGGGCTGCTTCGACCTGCCGGCGCACGGCGGGCGCATTGTGTTCGTCGGACTCTTTCAGGGCGACGTGACGTTCAACGACCCGAATTTCCACCGCCGCGAGCTGACTGTCATGGGCAGCCGCAACGCCCTGCCCGGCACCTTCCGCGAGGTCATCCGCCTCGTCGAGTCCGGCCAAGTGGACACGCGCCCGTGGATCACGCACCGTTTCAAGCTCGCCGACACACCCATTGTTTTCCCGCGGGACATCGCCGGCAACCCCGCCGTGCTGAAGGCCATGATCGAGGTGGAGTGAGGGCGCAAACAGGGTTTCCCCCTGTTCCCGAGCTTCCTTCCTTAAAGTGGTGCACCTGCAGGGAGTCGAACCCCGAACCTCCAGATTCGTAGTCTGGCGCTCTATCCAGTTGAGCTACAGGTGCGGATAGGAACGCGAGAGGAAGCACGCCCGCACGTGGCGGCGCAAGCGTGAATTTTTCTCTTCGTGGGTGCAGGCTAGTTGGTGCCGATCCGCCCGCCGTTTCACGACCGTGCCCTCAGGCCGCCACCCCGGTAGTCGTGAGATGGAGTGTCTCCGCGACGCTCTCGCACAGACCGGCGAAGGTCTCTTCCGCGAGCGCCAGCCGCCGGCCTTTCAGATGCGCCACGCCCCACACGCGCCGGAGCCGGCGCGGGCCGAGCGGCAGGGCGACCAGCGAGCCCTCCGCCAGCTCCTTCTGCGCGATCCACGGTGCGAGCACGCCCACGCCCACGCCGAGCTTCACCAGCTCCTTGATTGCCTCCATGCTGCCCAGCTCGATGGGGTTTTGCAGCGTGATCTCGTCGCGGGCAAAGTAGTCTGCCACCATGCGGAAGGTGTAGCTCGCCTTGTTGTAAAGGATGAGGGTCGCCTGCCTTCGACCCCCACTCCCGCCAACCCAGCTACAAAGCCTGCGCCGTGCAGGTTGAAGTCATGTTACGTTAACGAGCCAAGCTCAGCGCAGTCGAACAGTTAGCCCAGCACATGGTTTGATGGCGCGGGCAGTGTAAAGGTTAGCAACCTCACGGCACTCTCCGATTGCGCTCCGCGATTGAGAGCGGACTGTCGATTGGTTGCCGTATGTGCCAATAAACAAGTTCGATGTAACGAAGCGGCGTGTAAATGGCCGCTATCCCACTGTTGATACCTGCCCCGAGAAACCATGCGTCGCCCCCCACAACTAAGTGGCTGCTGTAGGTATTCCCCGCTACGGAACTACGATGCACAATTTGATGATTGATGCGAAAGAACCCATATCCGGCAATGTAGATGCCCAAAAGCAAGGCACCGACAGTGGTGAAGGATTTTTTCTGGTTTCTTTTCACGATAGCCGCGCCGAGGTTTGGCCGGATGCCGCCGTGCGCAAGTAAGTTTTGCACCCCCGCCGTCGCGCACAAAAACTCGACAGCATGCAGGCCCGACCTCCGCCGCCCTTCTCCGCCGTGCTGTTGGCCGGCGGACGCTCCACGCGCATGGGCCGCGACAAGGCGCTACTCCCCCTCGCCGACGGCCGCACCCTGCTCGCCCGTCAGCTCGCCACGCTGCGCGCCGCCGGCGCGGCCGAGGTGCTGGTCTCCGCCCGCGCGGAGCAACACCTACCGCTCGCCGGCACGCGCCTCATCCCCGATCTCCAGCCCGACCGCGGCCCGCTCGCCGGCCTCGCCGCTGCACTCGCCACCGCCGCGCACGACCGCGTGCTCGTCCTCGCCATTGACCTCCCACAAATGCCGCCGGAGTTCATCGCCCGCCTCGTCGGCGAGTCCACACCAGCCTGCGGCGTGGTGCCGACCCGCGACGGCCGCCCCGAGCCGCTCGCCGCCGTCTATCCCCGCGCCGCCGTGTCGGTCGCGGCCGAACTGCTCATCGCCGGCGAATTGCGCGCCGTCGAATTCGCCTGCCGCCTCGCCGCTCATGGCCTCGTGCGCTGGCGCGTGATCGCGCCAGTGGAGACGGTCTATTTTTCCAATTGGAACACACCGGCAGATGTGGGCGGCGGTTCCTGAACGGGTATCAGGAGGTGGAACGCGACGTCCCGGCGCGTTGAGCGCGTCCCGAGCGCGCCGGGACGTCACGCTCCACCTGGCAAGCCTCCGCCCTGCGTCCGTCACCCGCCGCCCGCCCGCAAAATCTCCGCATAGCCCTCGCGAAATGTCGGAAACCCCGGCCGCCAGCCGAGCACATGCCTGATTTTCCCGTTGGCGATCACGCGGTCCGGCGTCACCGCGCGCCGCGCGCTCGCCGCCGGCTCTCCGGTAAAACGCGGCACCGCCACGCCCAGCTGCGCGGCCAGCCATGCGACGACCTCCGCCTTCGTCGCCGCACCGACGTCGGCCACATTGAAAACTCCGCCCGCCACCGTCGGAGGCGCGGCCAACGCCGCCCACACCGCCGCGCAGATGTCATCGCGATGCACAAGGTTCAGCCGGTGGTCGCCGCGCCCTGGCAGCTCCGCCGCGCCAGCGCGCAATTGGTCGAGGAGGTGGTGCCGCCCCGGCCCGTAGATGCCCGCGAGCCGCAGGACGAACGCGCGGTGCACGCCGCCGAGTGATCTGGCTGGAGCCGCGACGCCCTCGTCGCG
>CAIPZZ010000241.1 GCA_903869665.1 uncultured Opitutia bacterium
CACACGCCCTGCCCCACGGTGCCAAGACCGCAGATGCCGATGTTGATGATGGGAAGCTGGCTCATGCCGAAGGCGGAGGCTGGGGCGGCGCCGGCTTTTTCACAAACTTGTTTTCGGTGCCGTTGAGCAGACGGACGATGTTGGCGCGGTGGCGGAGGATGACGAAGGCCCCAATGACGGCGGCGAAGCCCGTAAGCAACGGCGGCTGGCCAAGGAATAACGCCGCGACCGGCAGCGCGATCGCCGCGAGGATCGAGGCGAGGGAGACGTAGCGCGAGGCGTAGAACGACACGCCCCACACAGCAACAGAGATCATCAATGGAACTGGCATCAGCACGAGAAAGCCGCCCGCTGTCGTGGCGACGCCCTTGCCGCCCCGGAATTTGGTGAAACAGGAGAAACTGTGGCCAAGGAGAGCCCCAATCAGACAAATCACGGCGATCTGGGAAAAGATCTGGAATCCGTGTGATTCCGGATCAGGAAATGGCCAAATGGAAGGGTCGCTCGTATCTCCCGTGTCTCCCTGCCAATATTCTATAACATTTTTGTAAATGGGAATGAGCCAAGTGGTCGCCGCCACGCCTTTGATTGCATCGAGAAAAAACACCAAGTTTCCCGGCCCACGGCCCAGCACCCTCCGCACGTTGGTCGCACCGGGGCTTTTACTGCCGACTTCAAAAATATTCACGCCTTTTGCTTTTGCCACCAGATAGCCAAAAGGCAGAGAGCCAATCAGGTAGCCAACCAGTATAGCGATGGGGAGCGCGAGAGGTGAGAAAAAGAGAAGCATGGCAGGACAAGGTGGAGCGCGCGTCCCGACGCGCTTATGAATTAGCCGGGGTGGCACGGGCTTTCAGCCCGTGATGGGGGGAACACGGGCAGGATGCCCGTGCTACGCCAAACCAACGCGCCCGGAGGTCGCGTTCCACTTTTCGGAACGGCAGCGCGCGCAATAATTGTCCGCGCGCGCTCACAGCACCACGAACTTCGCCAGCTTGATCGCGGGGTGGCCCTTGATCTCGGCGCGGGCCTTTTCGCTGGGCTCGGTGTCCACGCGGACGACAAGCAACGCACGGCCGCCGGCGGCGAGACGCGAGAGCGACATGTCGGCGATGTTGACGCCGTCCTTGCCAAGGATGGTGCCGACCGTGCCGACCATGCCGGGCTGGTCGTTGTTCTCGATCACGAGCAGCTTACCCTCGGCGGCGACCTCAACCTCGCGGCTGTTGATCCCAACGATGCGCGGCTGGTTGCCGCGACCGGTGAAGGTGCCCTGCGCGGAGCAGACCGAGCCGTCGGCCGCGACGGCGGCGACCTCGATGAGGTCGGTGTAGCCGCTGTCGGTGCCGGACTTCACGACCTCCGCCTGGAGGCCGAGGCGCGCGAAGGCGGCGGGCACGTTGACGAAGTTGACCTCCGGACCGCTGATGCGCCCGAGGTAACCGAGCTGGATGGAGCGGGTGACGACGTTGACGTCGAGATCGGCAACCTTGCCCCAGTAGGTGATGCGGAGCGTGGCGACCTGCGGCGGCGCGAGCTGCTGGACGAGCGTGCCAAGCTTGCGGCCGAGGTCGAGGTAGGGCCCGAGGAGCTTGCGCATGGCGGCGTCAATCGGCGGGAGGTTGACGGAGTTGCGGATGTCGCCGCCCTTGAGCACGTCGGCGATCTGCTCGGCGACCTCAATGCCGACGGACTCCTGCGCCTCAGCGGTGGAGGCACCAAGGTGCGGGGTGAGCACGACATTGGGCAACGAGCGCAGCGGGCTGTCCTTGGCGAGCGGCTCGTCCTCGAACACGTCGAGGCCGGCGGCGGCGACTTGGCCAGACTTGAGCGCCTCGACGAGGGCAGCCTCCTTGATGATGCCGCCGCGGGCGCAGTTGAAGATACGGAGGCCCTTTTTGCATTTCGCGAACGCGGCCTCATCAATCATGTATTTCGTATCGTCCGTGAGCGGCATGTGGACGGTGATGTAATCCGACTGCCGGAGCAGCTCGTCGAGCGTGACGCCCTCGACCTGCATGGCCTTGGCGCGGCTGGGCGAGAGGTAGGGATCGTAGGCGACCACG
>CAIPZZ010000242.1 GCA_903869665.1 uncultured Opitutia bacterium
CAAAAGTAAAAACGTCGGCGCTGAACTTGGGGTCCACCGCCCAATCGAGGTCGGTGGGCGTGGGGCCGTAGCCGTAATTGTTGCCATCGCCGCCCAAGGAACGCAGGCCCGCCCCACCCCGCCCGCCCCCGATGCCGGAGCCACCACGCCCGCCCCGGCCGGCACCGCGCCCGCCGCCATTTTGAAATGGCTGCGCGAAGACCCCGGTGAGCACCACGAGCAGGCCCAGCAGCAGCGCCGCCCGCGCGGGGCGGGCGCGGCGCGGGGTGGCGAGTGACAGGGGCGCGGGAGACATGGTCATTACTTGATCGCGGCCGGTGACGCAGCGTCGGCTTTTTCAGCAGCAAGTGGGAGCTTGGCCAGCAATTCGTAGGCCGCGCGGAAGCGCGGCGCGTCCTCCAGCGCCTGCAAAACATGGCGGCGCGCGCCGTCGAGGTCGCCGGCGGCCTGGAGCTGTTTCGCCAGTCGGAAGTGAATGTTCGGCAGGTCAGGCGGGTCGAGACGGAGGAGCACGCGGGCGTCTTCGATGGCGGCAGGGCCGGCTGCGGCCGACTCGTCGGCACCGAGAAGCGCGCGCCACGGGGCTGCCGCCATGGGGTTGATGGCGAGCCACGCGTCGGCCCAGCGGCGGACGGCGGGCTGGTCTTTCGCGGCGGCGGCGAGGGCGAGCAGGCGGGTGACGACCCCGACCTCGTCGGCCTCGTGCTCGGCGATGGCGGTGAGCGCGGCGCGCTCGGTGGCGGTGTCGCCGGCCTTGGCGGCAACCTGCGCGAGGAGGTGGTGGGGGTTTTCCGCGCCGGGAAGATAGATGCCGCCGGCCGTCAAGGTGAGGAGCTTGGCCTTGGCCCCGGCCCAGTCCTCCTTTTGCACCAGCTCGCGAACCTGATCGAGGCGGAGATAGAAATTTTTGGGCTCAGAGGTGGTAAGGACGACCGGGCCGTCGGTCTTTTCCGGCCGGCTGAGGTCGAGGCCGCCGCCGAGTTTGTTTGCGGCGTCGCGCGCATAGAGGGCAAAAGCGTCGTCGAGGCGGTCGAGCGCGCCGTAGTGCTCGCGGAGCGCGGCGTTCATCTCAGCGCCGCCGGCGAGGGAGCGCAGGAGAGCCTTGAGCTTGTCGAGGCCGTGCTGCTCCACGAGAAACTTCACGATGAGTGAGGACTCGAAATACGCGAAGCCGACGGCGCGGGGGTCGTCGGCGGTCATGAAGGCCGTGCCCATCCCGCTCACGGGCTGCATCTTTCCCTCGGCGATCAGCTCGCGGTAATTCAGCGTCATGCGTTGGCCCCAGGCGGGGCTGGCCTGCTCCTCCTCATAGACGGAGATGCCCTCGCTAAGCCAGCGGGGCATGCGGTTGTCCGTCATCGTGAGCGTAATGACATGGGTGAACTCGTGCCAGAGCACGGCCTCCCAGTTGGCGCTGGAGAGCGCGGGGCTGTTGACGGTGATGACGGAGCCAAAGCACACGGCAAGAAAGCCCTCCTCGCCGGGCGTGCCGAAGGTCCGCACCTGGAAGTCGCCGGGCGTGGCGAAAATCTCCACCTGCGTGCGCTGCGGGAGGTCGAGGCCGTATTTGGCGGTGAGGGTGGCACGGGCCCGCTCCAGCAGCGCGAGCGCGCGCTTGCCATAGACGGGCGCCTCGTCGCCGGCCATGCGGATGAGGAAGTGCTCGTTCTCCACCGTGGTGTAGCCGGCGAGGCGGTCGTGCAACGAGACGAGGTTGAACGCCTCCAAGTCGTAGCCGTCGTCTTTGTGCGCGCGGGCGACGAGGTCCCAGCCCTCGTCGTTCTGGCCGAGGCGGAGGAGGTCCTGTGCGAGCTGGATGCGGGCGGGGGTGAACGTGTCGTCGAGCGCGAGGGCGCGGCGCTGCGCGGCGGCGCCGTCCTTGAAGCGGTAGTGCCGGGAGAGCTTCTGGCCGATGACGTGGTCCACGGCGGGGTTGGCGGCCCAAGTGGAGAGCGCCTTCGCGCGTGCGGCGGCGGCGGCCTCGGGGTGGTTCTCGATCTCCTCGGCGGCGGCGAGCAGCGCGAGCGCGCCGGACTGGAGCGGGTTCACTTCGAGGATTTTTTTGACCATGTCGCGCGCCGGGCCGTATTGCTCGGAGTCGAGGAGGTGCTCGGCGAGGAGCAGGCGCGTGGGGACGTGGTGGGGGTTGGCCTCGATCGCCTGCGCGGCGTAGCGGAGGAAGTTTTCCCCGTCGCCGCTGCCCCGGAACGCCGCCGCCATGCCGCCGAGCAGGTCGGGGTCGCCGGGGAAGACCTTCAGCCCGTCGCCGAAGGTGCGCGAAGCGAGCGCGAAGTCGTTTTTGTCGAGCGCGAGGCGGCCGGCGGCGACCATGGCGTCGCGCTGCGGGGGATTGGCGCGGATGGCGGGGCGGAGGAAGTTTTCCAGGATCAGCTTGGGATCGGCCAGCTTCAGGGTGACCGTGGCCTCGCCCACGGCGGCGAGAAACTCGGGCGTGCCCGCCGTGCTGCGCGAGGTGATAAGCGAAGTGATCTCGGCGACCTGGATCTTAGCCTCGTCCTCATGCTGGGTGGCGAGGGCGGCCTCGCGCAGCAGCAGGCGCAGGCGGACGCTCGAGGGGTTGTTGCGCAAGGCGCGGGTGAGCTGGGTGCGGGCCTCCTCATAACGGCCAAGCTCAAGCAGCGCCTCGGCGCGGAGCCGCCACCAGGCCTCGTTGAAGATGTCGGCTGTCGTGCCTTTCTCGGCGGCGGCGAGCACGGCCTCGTGATCGCCGGCGCGAAACTGCTTCTGCGCCTCGGCCAGCTCGGTCTCGGCGGCGGTGGGCGCGCGGGCCGGGGCCGCGGGCGGCGGATTCGTCGCGCGCGGGGCGGCGGCGGCAAAAGCGGGCTGCGCCCCCGGCGCGAGCGCGAGCAACAGCGCGGTGGCATAACCGGCATACCGGAGCGGAAAGGGGGCGGCGCGGGGCGTTCGCGGCGAGGGCATGGGGCGACGAAAGCCGCCGCGCGCACCGCTGGCAAGGGCGTTGGCGGGAAATTTTTTCAGCGCGGCGGGCGAAAGCACGCGGGTAAGACGCCGGCGGCGGTGATTGGTTGCAGGCGTATTTGGGCAAAAGCCTCGCCAACCTAGCCCGCGTCACACCCTGCCGCGCAGTCAGCGTGCGCCCATCGGCGGCGCGGAGCCGCCCGTGCCGGCGCGGACGACGAGGATTGGCACCGCCGTGTTGTGCCGCACTTTCTCAATTGTGCTGCCGAGAAAGATGTCCGCGACCAGCTTGTGTCCGTGCGAGGTCATGGCGATGAGGTCGCACCGCTCGGAGACGGCCACACGGATAATCTCGGTGGGCGGGTTGCCGAGCGCGAGCAGGGTCGTGACTGTCAGGTCGTCGGCGCGCAGCTTGGCGGCGGTCGTCTCCAGATACTCGCGGTCGGCGCGGATCTCGTCGGACTCGGCGAGCTTAAGCTGCTCGAAGTTGCGTGCCGCGAAGCCGTCGGCCACATGGACGAGCAGGAGCGCCGAGCCGAGCCGCCGCGCGAGCGCAGCGATATGCGGCACGAGCGTGGCGTCGGCGGGACCGTTTTCTAGGGCGACGAGGATTTTGTGATACATGGCTCAGGGTTTGGCCCCGCCGGTGAGGCCGAAAATTTCGAGGAGGAGTTTCACGTTGAGACCGATGATGACAAGCGTGATACTCCAGCCGAGCAACTTCACCCACCACGGGTTCACAAACTCGCCCATTTTGGCCTTGTCGCCCGTGAAGCGCATCAGCGGCCAGCACGCGAAACCGAGCTGCATCGAAAGGCACACTTGGCTGGCGACGAGCAATTGGGTGGATTTCTCCTCGCCATAAATTCCGATGACCACGACCGCCGGCACGATGGCGATGGCGCGCGTGATGAGCCGCCGCAGCCACGGGCGCAGGCGGATATTGAGAAAACCTTCCATTACGATCTGGCCGGCGAGCGTGCCGGTGAGCGTGGAGTTTTGCCCCGAGGCGAGCAACGCGACGGCGAACAGCGTGCTGGCAAACGTCACCCCCAGCACGCCATCGAGGAGATGGTAGGCGTCCTGAATTTTCTCCGTGCCCTCGTGGCCGTTGCCGTGGAAGGAGGCGGCAGCGAGAATGAGGATCGCGGCGTTGATGAAGAGCGCGAACATCAGAGCGAAGGTCGAGTCAATCGTGCCGAACTTGATCGCCTCCCGCTTGCCGCCCGCCGTCTGCTCGTATTTGCGTGTCTGCACGATGGACGAGTGCAGGTAGAGGTTGTGCGGCATCACCGTCGCGCCGAGAATGCCGATGGCGACGTAGAGCATCTCGGAGTTTTTCAGGATTTCGAGGCGCGGCACGAAGCCGGCGAAGACGCCGCCGAGGTCGGGCTTGGCGATGAACAACTCGACCGCGAAACAGCCGCCGATGGTCAGGATGAGCGTGATGACGAGTGCCTCGATGTAGCGGAAACCACGATGCTGAAGCAGCAGCACGATGAGCACATCGAGCGCGGTGATGACGCAGCCCCACACGAGCGGGATGCCGAAGAGCAGTTGCAGCCCGATAGCCGAGCCGACGACCTCCGCGAGATCGCACGCCGCGATGGCCAGCTCGCAGAGCACCCATTGGAACCACACGACCGGACGCGGGTAGTGGTCGCGGCACGCCTGCGCGAGGTCGCGGCCCGTGGCGACGCCCAGCTTGATGCACAGGTGCTGGAGCAGGATCGCCATGAGGTTGGAGATCATGATGACCGACAGCAGCGTATAGCCGAACTTCGCCCCGCCCGAGAGGTCGGTCGCCCAATTGCCCGGGTCCATGTAACCGACGGCCACGAGAAATCCCGGACCGGAAAACGCCAGCAGCTTCCGCCAGAAACCCGCGCCCGCCGGCACCAGCACGCTACGGTGCGCCTCGGGCAGGCTCGGGGCGCCGGCGGCACGGCGCCAGCCCGGCGCGGCCGGGGCGGGATCGGCGGCAGGCTCGCTCATGGGCGGAGACCGCCCGGCCGGGTGGCGGGTGGCAACGGACGTAGTTTCGTCAACATAATGTAGCCGACGCTACAAACGGCATTCGGCTTGTCAAGGGGCTTCGCCCCCGCCTCGCTCGCACCGTGCCCAAGCCCGCCGCCCCGCCCGTCCGCCCCACCGCCCTGCAGGCCGAGTCCCTGCGGCGGACGCGCCGCGAACACGCCACGGAAACGGCCGAAGACTACGTCGAGGCCATCGCCGACCTCACGGCCTCGCGCGGCGAGGCGCGGCTGGTGGACCTCGCACGCCGGCTGGGCGTGACGCACGTCACCGTCAACCGCACGCTCGCCCGCCTGCGGCGCGACGGCTATGTGAGCACGCGGCCCTACCGCGCGATTTTCCTGACCGAGGCCGGCGAGAAGCTCGCCGCCAGCGGCCGCCGGCACACGACCGTGGTGGCGTTCCTCGAGTCGCTCGGCATCCCCGCCAAGGCCGCCGCCCTCGACGCCGAGGGCCTAGAGCACCATGTCGGCCCAGAAACACTCGCGGCCTTCGAGCGGCATCTGCGAAAAGCAGGGAAGTGAGTTTATTTAACGCAAAAACGCAAAGAAACAAAGCCGCAAGCCAAGCCACATGAAATCTACTCAGCCAGACCCTTGGCCGTTCGACCAGCCTCGGAATTGCGCCACCTTCACCATGCGGCAGGTCTTGGACGGCTCAGAGCCAATCCTGTTGGTCTCGCACGATGCAGATGATCATGGCTGGCAGTTCATCGGCAGTTCCGATGCTTCAATGAAGGACGCCAAGCTCGTTTGCTTGGAAGAGATTGTTCGAGTTGATCCGACTGTCTTGGAGGTTGCAGACCTTCCGCCGGGGTGGGAAGCAATTCGTGACGCGGTCGGTGGTTCGTGGAAGCGGCGAGAACGTCCACCGGTTTCAGATGACGAGAAGTAGAGAAAATACCAATTTCTCAAACTAGGCCACCACCCCCGCCGGCGCAGCGTTGACAGCCGGGGGCCGCGCCGTATTGGCTGACTGCTCGCGCTCACCAACTCAACCCATTCCCCCACCCTTCCCTTTCCTCACCACCATGTCCGCCAAATCCAAGAAACCCGCCTCGAAAAAGCCCGCCGCCAAGGCGGCCAAGAAGTCCGCCTCCAAAGGTGCCAAATACGTCTATACGTGGGGCGCCGGCAAGGCCGACGGCAACGGCTCGATGAAGAACCTCCTCGGCGGCAAGGGTGCCAACCTCGCCGAGATGACCCGCATCAGCCTCCCAGTGCCCCCCGGCTTCACGATCACGACCGAGGTCTGCACCTATTTTTACGCGAACAAGCGCACCTACCCGGCATCGCTGCAGGCCCAGATGGAGGCCGGCGTCGCCAACATGGAGAAGATCATGGGCACGAAATTCGGCGCCACCAGTGGCATGCCGCTGCTCGTCGCCGTCCGCTCCGGGGCCCGCGACTCGATGCCGGGCATGATGGACACCATCCTCAACCTCGGTCTCAACGACCAATCCGTCATCGCTCTCGTCAACGCCACCGGCAACGAGCGTTTTGCTTGGGATTGTTACCGCCGCTTCATCCAGATGTTTGGCGACGTAGTCATGGGCGTGCAGAAACGCGAGGGCGAGGACCACGATCCCTTCGAGCACACCATCCACACCTACAAGCACGAGACTTACCACAAGGACATCGTTGACTCCGACCTCACCGCCGCCGACCAGCAGGAGCTCGTTCGCCGCTTTAAGGCTCTCGTGAAGGACCGCACTGGCAAACAATTCCCCAACAACCCGTGGGACCAGCTCCGTGGCGCCGCCGGTGCCGTCTTCGGCTCGTGGATGAACGACCGCGCCAAGGTTTACCGCGCCAAATACAACATTCCCTCCGAGTGGGGCACCGCCGTCAACGTGCAGGCCATGGTCTTCGGCAACACCGGCACCACCTCCGGCTCCGGCGTCGCGTTCACCCGCAATCCCGCCAACGGCACCAACGAGTTTTACGGTGAGTTCCTCATCAACGCGCAGGGCGAGGATGTCGTCGCCGGCGTTCGCACTCCCGAGCCCGTCCTCAAGCTCAAGGACCAGATGCCCAAGTCCTACGCTGAGCTCCTCCGCGTGCGCGCCACACTGGAGAAGCATTTCAAGGACGTGCAGGACATCGAGTTCACGATCCAAGAAGGCAAGCTGTTCATGCTCCAGACGCGCAACGGCAAGCGCACCGCCGCCGCCGCGCTGAAGTTCTCCGTGGATATGGTGAAGGAGAAGCTCATTGACTGGCAGACCGCCATCCTCCGCAACCCTGCCGACCAGCTCGAGCAGCTCCTCGCGCCGATCTTCGACCTCGCCGAGGTGAAGAAGGCCAAGGTCATCGCCACCGGCCTCCCCGCCGGCCCCGGCGCGGCCACGGGCAAAATCTATTTCAACGCCGACCGCGCCGTCCAGGCCGCCGAGAAGGGCGAGAAAGTCCTCCTCGTCCGCGTCGAAACCTCGCCCGAGGATCTGCGCGGCATGATCGCCGCCGAGGGCATCCTCACCGCGCGCGGTGGTGTCTCCTCCCATGCCGCGCTCGTCGCGCGCCAGATGGGCAAGGTCTGCGTGTGCGGCGCCGCCGCCGTCGCGATTGATTACGACAAGAAGACCGCGACCATCGCCGGCCAAGTTTTCGGCGAGGGCGACTTCCTCTCCATTGATGGCACCATCGGCGCGGTCTATGCCGGCCAGATCAAGACCGCTCCCTCCGAGATCGTCGCGGGCCTTCTCAACGGCGACAAGGCCGCGCAGGCCACTGAAAAATTCAAGAGCTACAACCAGCTTATGAAATGGTGCGCGCAGGCCACCAAGCTCCAGGTCCGCACCAACGCCGACACCCCCGAGCAGACGCAGAACGCCATCGCGTTCGGCGCGGTCGGCATCGGCCTCACCCGCACCGAGCACATGTTCTTCGAGGGCGACCGCATTGACGCCATGCGCGAGATGATCCTCGCCGGTGACCTCGCCACCCGCGAGGCCGCGCTCGCCAAGCTCCTGCCCTACCAACGCGCCGACTTCTTCGGCATCTTCAAAGCGCTGAAAGGCTTCCCCGCCACCATCCGCTTCCTCGACCCGCCGCTGCACGAGTTCCTGCCCAACTCCAAG
>CAIPZZ010000243.1 GCA_903869665.1 uncultured Opitutia bacterium
ACCATCGGTCGGCTCGTGGTAGGGCGGGGGTCCCCGAACCCCGCCTCCGGGAAAACACCCAGCCGGCGGGGTTCGGCGACCCCGCCCTACAGTTTTCAACCGCCTTCATCCGTGTAATCTGTAGTAAAAACTCCGATGCCTTCTCTATCCGCCGCTGACACCGCCCCCGCCATCGAGGTCGCCGCCCTCGAGTGTCGCTACGGCGACACCGTGGTGCTGCGCGACGTGTCGTTCGCGGTGCGACGCGGCGAGATTTTTTTCGTCATCGGCGGCTCGGGCTGCGGCAAGAGCACGCTGTTGCGCAACCTCATCGGTCTGCACCCGCCCGCCGCCGGCACGGTGCGGTTTTTCGGTGAGTCCTTCGCCGACGCCGGCGAGGCGCGGCGGCGCGAGCTGCTGCGGTCGTTTGGCGTGCTCTACCAGGGCGGCGCGCTCTGGAGCTCCCTCACGCTGCGCGAGAACGTCGCCCTGCCGCTGGAGGAATACACCCCGCTCACCGCCGCCGAGCGCGACGAGCTGGTGGCGCTCAAGCTCGCGCAGGTCGGCCTGACTGGCTACGGCGACCACTACCCGTCCGAGTTGAGCGGCGGCATGAGGAAACGCGCCGGCCTCGCCCGCGCGCTCGCGCTCGACCCCGCCGTGGTGTTCTTCGACGAGCCCTCAGCCGGCCTCGACCCGCTCACCTCGCGCAGCCTCGACGAGCTCATCCTCCATGTCCGGGACACGCTCGGCACGACCTGCGTGGTCGTCTCGCACGAGCTGGCGTCCATCTTCGCCATCGCCGACCGCGTGCTCATGCTCGACAAGGCGGCGAAGGGCGTGATCGCCGAAGGCAACCCGCAAGCGCTGGCGCGAGACAGCGCCGACATGCGCGTGCGCGCGTTCCTGACGCGGGGAGAAACAGAAATCTCAACCAAGGCTGTGACGTGACGCTCTCTAAAAAATTACCAGCCCCGCCCAAACCATCCAAGCGCTTTGCTGTCGGCTTGTCGTTGGCCTTTGTGGCCTACGTTTTCATCTACGCGCTGAACTCTTCCCTTGGCGGCTATTGGCTGGATATCGAGCCAGATGGACGACGCTATGCCAAAGAATTTTCTGTATCGCCTGAGATCAGGTGGCAGCCGCGCATCGGTTACTCTGGGTGGCATGAGGGCGATTTTGTCGGCTGGATTTTTCATCCGTTGGTTGCGCTTGACCAAAAGTATTGGCACCCGACCAAAGACGAGATGGATTCTACCTATGAAAAGTGGTTCGACAGCGAGCTCAAGGTCTCACAGGTTCATCCTAAATTTCGTGCCCGGTTTGAAGCAGCCCGTCTGAAAAAAATGTCCCAGCCACCCTCCCCGTGAAAACCAAGCTCAGCCCCTCCCTCGTCGGCCTCTTCGTGATGGGCGCGCTGCTGCTTGCGGGCGTGGGCGTGGTCACGTTTGGGAACGTCAGTCTGTTCACCCAGCCGTCGCGTTTCACGGTCTTTTTCGACGAGTCCGTCCATGGGCTCGACCTCGGCTCGCCGGTCAAGTTCCGCGGCGTGCGTGTGGGCCGCGTGGCCGACATCCGCCTGCGCTACGACCCCGCGAGCCAGCGTTCCGAGATCGAGATCGTCTGCGAGTTCAGCCGCGACACCATCGCCGACGCGGGCGGTGGCGCGCTCAACATGGGTGACCGCGCGCAGCTCAAGAAATTCGTAGACGAGGGCCTGCGCGCGCGGCTCGGCCTCATCGGCCTCGCTACCGGGCTGCTGTTCGTGGAGCTGGATTTTCTCGACCCCCGGCAGCATCCGGTCACGCACTCCACGTTTGCCAACGACACCTATCCCGTCATCCCCGCCGTGCGCTCGACCACGGCGGAGTTCATGGCCGGGCTGGAGGAAATCACCGTGAAGCTGCGGGCCGTGGATGTCGCCACGCTCGCCCGTGAGACCACCGGCTTCGTGACCGACGCCCGCCGCCAGCTCAACGCCCTCGACCTTCCGCAGCTCGTCAACGAGTCCACGCAGACCGTCCGCGCTGCGCGGGCCATCGTGGAAAATCCAGTGTGGCAGACCGCGCTCAACAACGCCAACGGGGCCATCACCGACCTGCGCGGCGTGATCGCCAAGATTGACGGCCAAGTCGGCCCCACGGCCGAAAACCTCAACGCCGTGCTCACGCAGGCCAAAGCGGCGGTGGACGCGTTTAACGCTGCCGCGCAGACCGTGCGCCAGTTCGTCTCCGCGCAACAAGGTCTCGGCGCCGACGCCGACACGGCCGTGCGGCGCATCACCGAGGCCGCCGACGCCGTGCGCCGCCTCGTGGAGTTTCTCGAGCGCAACCCCGCCGCGCTCATCACTGGCAGCAAGAATGCCGAGCCGCCGGCTTCCGGCACGCCACCCGCCGCCCCCATGCCCTCCCGCCGCGGCGGCCGCACGCCATGAACGCCGCACCTGACAAATCCGGTTCCGCCGTAGGGGCGCAGACTTGCTGCGCCCGTTCGAAAATCGCACTGCGAACGGTGCGAGGGCGCAGCAAGACTGCGCCCCTACATGGTTTGTTTCTCGCCGCCGTGCTGCTCTTCGCCGGCTGCCACATCCTGCCCGCGCCGCAGGCCGACGCCGCGCGTTTCTACGCGCTCACCGCCAAGGTCATTCCCGACCAAGATCGCCTGGTGCAAGCGCCACCGTCACGCACGTTGCGCCTCGGCTTAGCCCGCGTCGAGCTGCCCACTTACCTGCAAAATCGCGCGATGGTGATCCGCACCGGCAGCGAGATCCGCTACGAGCAAAACCACCGTTGGGCCGAACCGCTCGACGAGGGCATCGCTCGCATTCTGCGCGACGCGTTGCGCGCGGCCCGGCGTGTCGCCGCGGTCCGGGCCGCGCCGTTCTCCATTGATGAGCCGCGCGACTACGACGTGACCGTGCGGGTCTCGCGCTGCGAGGGCGTCCGCGACGCCGCCGGTCGGGCCGCTGGGCAGTTTGCCTTCACGTTGGAGGTCACGCGGGCCGATGCCGCGCACACGCCGGTGCTGCGGAAGGAAATTCCCGCGACCAATGTGCCCTGGGACGGCAGCGATTTTTCCGCGCTCGCCGCCGCGCTCGGCGACGCCTTCGCCGAGGTCGCCGTTAATGTTTCTGACGCGCTGCCCGTGAACTGACTCGCGCCATGGCTGGTAGGGCGGGGCCGCTGGCCCCGCCTTACCTGTTCCCACCGCAGTAAGCAACGCCGCACCACGCCCTGACACCTCACGCCACCGACCGCGTTTCCGCCCCGCCCGCCGCTCGCGGCTTGACGCCTTGGCCACGTTGGCGCGTCATGGGCCGCGTGCCAGCCGCCTCCCCCGTCGCCGTCCCCACGCACGTCGCCATCATCATGGATGGCAACGGCCGCTGGGCGCGCCAGCGCGGGCTGCCGCGTATTGAGGGGCACCGGCGCGGCGTCGAGTCCGTCCGCACCGCCACCTACGCCGCGCGCGATCTCGGCGTGAAGATGCTGACGGTGTATGCGTTCTCGTCGGAGAACTGGAGTCGCCCGCCCGACGAGGTCGGTGCGCTCATGGGCCTGTTGGAGCTTTACCTGAAAAAAGAGTTGGCGACCTTCGTGCGCGACCGCGTGCGGCTCCGCACTATCGGCCGCGTGGACGGCCTGCCCGCCGGCGTGCAGAAGCACCTCCGCGCCGCCGTGGAGGAGACGCGCGATTTTCCCGACTACACGCTCGTGCTTGCGCTCAACTACGGCGCGCGTGCCGAGGTGGTGGACGCCGCCCGCGCCTACGCCGCCGCCGTTGCCGCCGGGCGCGAGAAGCTCAACGACAGCTCGTGGGCCACTTTCAGCCGCTACCTCACGACGGCCGACCTGCCCGATCCCGATCTCATCATCCGCACCTCGGGCGAGAAACGCGTGAGCAATTTCCTCCTGCTACAGGCGGCCTACGCGGAGTTTGTCTTCACGCCGGTGCTCTGGCCGGATTTCACCAAAGCCGACCTCGCCGCCGCGCTCGCCGAATTCGCCACACGCGAGCGGCGTTTCGGCCTGACGGGCGAGCAGGTCAGCGCCCCCGCCTCCAAGCCCGCGCTCTAAAGTATGGCTATGCCAACTGAAACAATTTGCCGCTTCGCCTCCCGCCGGTTTGCCGGATCGTGGCGGCACGGGCAGGATGCCTGTGTGCTCGGCTCCCACCACGGGCATAATGCCCGTGCGACGCCCTAACCCTTCGCCTGCTGAAAAACCCGATGGCCAAACGCACCCTCAGCACAATTCTTCTCTGGACGCTGGTGCTCGGCTGCATCCGCGAGTTTGGCGCGGCCGGCGGCGTGTGGCTCCTGACAGTGGTGAGCGTGCTCACGCAGCATGAGTTTTACCAAATGCTCCGGCGGATGGGCCTCGCACCGTTTAATCGCACCGGCCTGATACTCGGCGCGCTGGTCGCCTTCGCGCCCGCGCTCCGGCTGTATTTTCCGGACGCCAACCCGCACCTGTTCATCTCGGCCTCGCCGCAAAACCTACTCGCGCTCGCGGTCGTGGTGTTTGCGCTGCGGATCCTGGCCGAGCGCGATCCGCAGAACCGCGTCGAGACGCTCGCGTGGACGCTCTTCGGCCTCGTCTATGTGCCGTTCATGCTACAGTTCCTCGTGCGGATTATCCTGATAGATACGCCCAAGGAGCGCACCGGCCTCGTGCTCGCAATCTGGCTCATCGCCGTGTCGAAAGGCTGCGACATGGGCGCGCTGCTCGCGGGCAAGCTGTTTGGCCGCCACCGCATGGCCCCGGTCATCAGCCCGAAAAAAACTTGGGAGGGCGCGGCTGGCGGCGTGCTATTCTCCGCGCTGCTCGGCGCGGCCATCGCCCATGGCCTGCCGGGCAACACCTACATCCATAACCTGCCACCCGCCTTTACGCCGGCGATGGCCGCGCTCGTTGCCGTGCCCATCGCGCTGCTCACCATCGTGTCCGACCTCGTCGAGTCGGTCATCAAGCGCCGCGCCGATACCAAGGACTCCGGCGCGACCATCCCCGGCATCGGCGGCGTGTTCGATCTCTCCGACAGCCTCATCCTGACCGCGCCGGCGGGTTTCCTGTTGTTCAGCCTGCTATCGTAAAATGACGGCCGCGCCCGCCACCGTTCGCCGGAAACGTGTCGTCCTCCTCGGCGCGACCGGCTCCATCGGGGAGAGCACCCTGCGCGTGCTGCGGGCGCATCCCGACCGGCTGGAACTGGTCGGCGTCGCGGCGCACCGTAGCAAAGAGAATCTTTTCAATATTTGCCGCGAGTTTGGCGTCCGTCATGCGGCGCTGGTTGATGAAAATGTAGCCGCCTTGGCCAAGACGGCCCATCGCGTGCCGTTTGGCACACAACTTTATTCGGGAGCAGAAGGTTTGACCGCCCTCGCCACGCTCCCCGAGGCCGACATCGTGCTCCTCGCCGTTGTCGGCACCGCCGGCCTTGCGCCTGCGCTCGCCGCGCTCGCCGCCGGCAAAGACCTCGCGCTCGCCTCGAAAGAGATTCTCGTGCTCGCCGGCGAGTTCGTGATGGCCGCCGCGCGCGCCAGTGGCTCGAAAATTCTCCCCGTGGACAGCGAGCACAACGCAGTTTTCCAATGTCTGCAGGGCCAAGATGCGGGGAGTGTCCGCCGCGTCACGCTCACCGCCAGCGGCGGCGCGTTTCGCGACTGGCCCGCCGAGCGCCTCGCCCAGGCCACGCCCGCCGACG